>JAJRVT010000106.1 GCA_024277175.1 Chloroflexota bacterium
CGTGAAGCCATCTGGTTATACAACTATGAACGACCTCATCTTTCGCTCGATTATCGTAAACCCGCTGAAGTCCATTTTCAAGCGGTTGGCTGATGTAACCTAGTCACGTATTGGTGTCAACATATTTCAGGACTTGACATGCGGACTTTGATGACAATTCAGGTTAGGTGGATGCGCGTTTATCTGCGACAATATGCACCGATTCAGGCGCAGACCCAATAGAACGCGGATTCGGCGGATCAAACGGAAACTGTCGGATTTTCAATCCGCGCCAATCAGCCCCACCTGCTCAATCCGCGTTCTATCAAATGCGAGCCTGTATAGCTACGAACGGGAACATGCATTATGGAACGCGAATACATCAAGCTGGACCAATTTCTGAAACTGGCCCAGGTCGTCCAGACCGGCGGCGAGGCCAAGCGGTTGATCCAAAGCGGATTCATCATGGTCAACGACGAGGTGGAAACCCGGCGCGGGCGCAAGCTTTACCACGGGGATTGGGTCGACGTAGACGGCGAGCTTATGCAGGTGATCATGGAGAGCGACGAAGGGTGATATCCCCGCCATAGTGCGCCTCCATCCAGCGGACGGCGTAGGCGTGAAGGCTGGCGGCGTCCAGGGCGTGAGACGCTGCATGACCAATCCGCCCACTCTCCCCTCGCCCTTCAGCCAAAAAGGCCTGGACAATCTGTTCGAAGCAGTTCTCCGGCGCACCGGGCAGGGCGGGAAAGCCGGTGTCATACTCCTCGATCCGCACCCACTGCCGCTGGCCGTCCACCAGGATCGGCTCGTAATGGGCGACAATTCGCTTGCCGGGAACGTCCGCCAGCTTGGCTAGCGGAGAGCCGTCGCCATACCCGTATTGAAGGGGATGGTCGGCGCAGAGCCAGCCCGCCCGCGCACCGATGGCGCAGACGGACGCGCCCGGGTTGGCGCTGCGGACGGCGTTCGGCCAGGTGCGCAACAACTCCGGCAGCGCGCCATAGGCCCGCCTGGCCCGGGAGGTTTGAGGATCGAAGGGGGGCAGTTCATCGAATTCATGGAGATCCGGCGGGGCGTCGCCCTCGTCAACCCACAGATTGGGGCTGTGTTCCCAGTCGGCATAAGCCATGATCGTTCCTCCGGGGCCGATCACATCCAGCAGCGCCAGGATCAACACATCCGGCCCGCCCAGGATCGGTCCAAGGGAACGCAGGGAGGCATGAACCATGATGGCGTCGCCCGAGGAGAGACCCAGGCGGGTCAGATCGGCGGCGAGTCGGCTGCGCATGATCATGCTTGGGGCCTGAATAAAAAAACGCCGCCGCAGACCATGGTCTACAGAGGCAGTGGTGACAACGATTTTGATAGAGAAAACGAATAAACGAGTAAAGCATTCCGGGATTCGGCCACGAGACACTCCGCAATGGAAGATGACCTGGCCGAATCCCGGAATGCGGACTCAACTCAATCGCCCGTGGAGGCCACCACCCCCATGGCCGGGGCGACCTCCATCCCGGTTTCAAGGGCAGCCTCGACCTCATCCCCTGTCTTCATCTGCACGCCATCGGCCGCCAGCACCGGCTCCAGCGCGGCGATGGCGCATTCAAGCATGCCGTCGTCCGGCTCCCGGGTGGTCATTTTCTGGAGCATGAGGCCCGGCCAGATGAGGGCGCGCATGATGGCTTTGTCCTCGTGCGCGGCGCTGAAGCGGATGATTTCGTAGGCCACGCCGGCCACCACCGGCACCAGCAGCAGCCGGGAAACAAAGCGCAGGATCAGGGCCAGCCAGACCGGCTGAACGCTGGAGAAAGTCAGGGGGGCGAAGAGCACGATGCTGATCACCAGCACGTAGAGGAGGAAGCTGGTGCCGCAGCGGGTGTGTTGCACGCTATAGGGGCGCACATTGGCCACCGTCAGGTCCTCACCAGCCTCATACGCGTTGATGGTCTTGTGTTCCGCGCCATGATAGCCAAAGACGCGCTTGATCTCCGGGATGCGCCCGATGGCCCAGAGGTAGGCCAGGAAAAGAACCAGCCGGATCCCACCTTCGAAAATTGCATCCACCCACGGGTTGTATTCACCAATGGCCGCCAACCAGCGACTGAGCAGCGTCGGCAGCAGGAAAAACAGGCCGACGGCGAAGATCAGGCTGACGGCGATGGTCGTCCACGCCACGGGGCCGGAAAATTCGACCTTCTCGCCTTCCTCTTCCTGGGCCGACACTTCGCCGCTCCACATGAGCGCGCGCATGCCCAGGCCCAGGGCGTCCCACAACATGCCCAACCCGCGTATAAAGGGCCACTGCCCCCAGGAGGAGGTGTAGATCTTCGCGGTCAACGGTTCCTGGTGGAGGACGACCTCCCCTTGCGGGTTGCGCACGGCCACGGCCATGCTTTCGCGCCCCCGCATCATTACGCCTTCGATGACGGCTTGTCCGCCGTAGTATTGTTTAGCCATGGCTCCGATTCTAGCACCTGGAGGGCGGACGGTCAAGGATCGATCGGAGGGCGGGAGAGGGATGGAACGCGGATTCTACGGATTGGGCGGTTCTTCGCAGATTTTTCAGCCACCACGCGTCATGATGTTGTCCTCAATTAGCCAAAAACGTAACGATAGAGCAGATTGAAATGAATTTTGGCAGCGACGCCCATTATCGCCATGGGGATGATCATCCCCGTGGCGAATAGCAGTCCCATCATAAGGAGTGGATGTTGATGTAAATCTGGTAGGAAAGCCTGAATCGCCAACATAACCAAGTCGAGGACAATCAGGTGCATGAGATATAAACCGTAGGAACGTTTCGATATTTTTTCAAAGCGTCGGACTTGCGGAATAACTTTGCGACTGACGCTCGGCAGAATAAGAACGAAGCTAAGTCGCGCCACAACGGCCGCCATCGGCGCAAAGATGACGCCGGCGCTATGGAGGACGGCTATCACATATAGCGCCAATGTGACCGCAACTAATGGCCATTTCAGTTTCGTTAGTATGGGCGCCAAGTGCTGCATCTTGAGACCGTAAACGAGACCAATCGGGAAGAAGATTGCCCAGAGCGCCAAAGTGGTGCTCAGAACAGGGGGGGCCAGAACGCGTAAAAAGCCTGGCGGGACGGCGCCGAAACTTTTGGGCGTCAAGATGAATATCAGCAGGCCCTGGTATAGGCCAATAAACGTCAAAACCAAGTACCCATAGCGTGGGATAAGTCGCACCAGAAAAGGGGAAAGCGCGTAAAAAAACGCCAACAGTGGAATAAAATTGTAGGGATACCCTACAATTAGATTCTTGATATACCCGAACAATGAATAACTTTCGCCCCGCTGTATAAAAACCAACAGATAGAAAACAATCGACCAGAGCACATAGGGTCGCAATATGCGCTCCAGCGCGGCTCGGACACTGCGCCAAGGCAGCCGAGGGGGGCTTCGGCGGGCGGCATAGGCCATAAAGGCCCCTGAAGTCATCAAGAAGGTTGGCACTGCGAAAATACTCAGCCCTGATAGCGCCAGCAGGATAAGACGAGCGACGCCAGTCGCCTCGGGATAGCTCATCTGCTGGGTGCTCAGGCGCGTGAAATGGATAGAGTGGACGAGGACCACGATAACGATAGCTAACCCGTTCAGGGCGATGAACTGTCGATTCATGTTAGTTCTCTATGGGCGGTTGCGCACCATGAGGGGATAAAAACAATTCGTGTAATTCATGTCTATCTTTCCAGGGTAGCATGTGAGTACGGTATTCTGGTAACAATCGCCGGATCAGTGGAACAGACCCAACTTTAGGATGTCAGCCCCAGCGGCGGCATACGCAGATAGGCGGTTGTACGATGTTTGCGTATGAGATCGCTGTACACCCGCTTCACCTGTTCGGTATCCAGATTCAGCACAGCCGCAGCCTCATCCGCCGGGATATCGTGTTCCAGTGCATACCAGAGCAGGTCCATGATTTCAAAGGGGATACGGAAGAAGAACTCCTCCTGTGTACTGCCGGCGCTGTAGGTGTCTGATGTCGGTGGACGCGAGCGGATTTCCTCCGGTATATCCAGATATTCCGCCAGTTGGTAGACCTGGGTTTTATACAGATGGCCGATGGGCTTTACATCCATAGCGCCATCACCATATTTGACGAAGAACCCCTGATCATGTTCGTTCTTCTGGGGCGTGCCAATGACGGCGTAATCGCGTAGCTCCGCGTGATAGTAAAGCATCGCCGCCCGACTGCGCTGCTTGAAGTTGGTGGCTGCTACGATCTGGCGCAACTGCGCCGGACGCAGGCGTTTACTGCTCTCCTCCCCTTCGGGGCTGATGATGGTGGCGGTGTAGATATTGAGCATGTCGCTGTCCATCAAACCGGAAGGCAGCGTTATCTTGAGCCTGTACGTACTATCATATTGGGGAAACAGGCTACGCACCGCTTCATCCCGGCGTTGGCAGGCGCCGAAGCCGAGCAGCGCACCACTGATATCCTCTACAATCGGTTCTACAGCGAATTGCCGGCAGACCATACGCGCCAGAATCACGCTCTCCTGGCTGGAGTCCATCTCAGGCAGCAGTAACGCCACCAGGCGTTCTCTACCGATGGCCCGCACCGCCAAGGCAAGCACCACCGCGGAATCGACGCCGCCGCTGACCCCGAGCACGCCCCCTCGGCGTTTCAAGATTTGGAAGATATCTTGCCTGAGTTTACTGACAATGCGGTTCGCCTCTTGTTCAGGATCGAGCCGCAGAACGTCTTTGTGAAAACCATTCATTTGTAGCCCCCTATTATCTCCGATTTGTATCTGTTCAGGCAGGCTTCGGGGGAACGCGGATTCTCGCTGAAGGGTCACCCCGATTTTTAAATGGCGCCCGACGTCGGTGTGCATGTCAGGCGGAACTGAGCTGACGACCGCGAATGACGATTTTGACATCATCATCGTCGCCAATGGGCTTCGGTATCCTGTAATCTTGGACAAATTGCTGGTGTACGAGTTGCGTGGATAACAAACCCGCCAACATCATATCGTCGGTTTCGCCAAGCGTTTTCACCCGTTGGATCTTTCTGACCAGGGCGGACACCGCCCTAGGGTCAAACACCCCTGAACGCTCCAATTGTCGAGGCGATATCATCTCTGTCACCCAGTCCAGAGGCTGCCCATGGGGGAAAAAACTGCGATGGATCGGCGCTCGATAGGGGCGTTTGGGCCGATCCCGGACAGCCGCCGGCAACAGGTCCCGCACGGCCAGTTTCAACAAATGTTTTTCATTCAGGCCCCGGAGTTTATTCTGTGGCGCTACATTATTGGCAAACTCCACCAGGCGATGATCCAAAAAAGGAAAACGTCCTTCAACCGAATGGGCCATGGCGACGCGATCCCCTTGCGACGACAACAGATATTGGGTCATGAAGATCGTAATTTCCAAGTACTGGGCGCGCGCTAGCTGGCTCCAATTGGCGAAATCATCCGGGAGACCGATTTCATGCTCCGGAATGCTGCTGTGAATCGATATTACTTGCTTCAATTCCTCGGAAAAGATGCGTTTGCTACGAGCCGTGTTGCGCCAGCGAATCCCGTGGGAATAATCAAACGCATCGATATTTTCCAGATCCTGACCAAAAAAACGCCGGAGATAGGCGTCGTTGCCAGTTGATAACGATCCGATGTAGGGATAGAGCTTATTCAATAACGCCGGACGCCACTGGGAATCAGGTTGACGCGCCCAAAAGCGACGAATTTTAGTCTCTTTGAAGATGTTATAGCCTGCCAGAAACTCATCCGCTCCTTCGCCCGTCAGCACCACTTTGAAATGATTGTTCTGGACAAGTTCCGATAACAGAAAGAGGGGCGCCGGCGACGTACGCATGATCGGAAGCTCTGTGTGCCAGATCACATCCGGGAAAACCCAGCCAATGTCCTCATGCGTGCAAGTGATGACGTGATGGGTGGCGCCCAGGCGCTCCGCCATCTGTCTCTGAAAGCTGCTCTCATCATAATCATCATCGCTGAAGGCGATCGAGAACGTCTCCAGCCTGTTTTCCGTGTAGCGGCGGATCAGCGCCGTGATGGTGGACGAATCGAGACCGCCGCTCAAATAGGCGCCTACGGGCACATCCGCGCGCAGGCGAATTCGGGTTGCATCAAGGAGCAACAAACGCAATTCTTCAGCGCACGCTTCAACGGTGTTTCTGGTTGCGCACTTCTCCTCCGGGAAGTTGAGGCGCCAGTATGGCGTGATTTTCAGGTCGCCATCGACGCCGATTTCGAGCCAATGCGCGGGCGGAAGCGTATGGATGTCCTGGAAGGCGGTGCGCGGGGAAAGGGGACTCCAGTAAGTGAATATTTGGTCGAGCGTAATGGGATCCAGCCTTGCCTGAATCCGCCTGTCCGCAAGCAGCGCTTTGATTTCAGATGCGAAGATGATGGCGCGATTGCGGATAGCGTAGTGCAGCGGTCGGATGCCGAACCGATCGCGTGCAATAAACAGTCTCCGGGTTCGCTCATCCCAGATGGCGAAGGCGAACTGTCCATTCAGATGCTTGACGCAATCAACGCCACATTGTTCGAAGAGATGAATGATCACCTCAGTATCCGAATCGGTGATGAAGTGGTGTCCCTGTTTTTCCAAGGCCAACCGCAACGCGATGTGATTGAATATCTCGCCGTTGAAGATGATCCAGAGAGAGCCATCCTCATTGCTGATCGGTTGCTGACCGCCGCCAAGGTCGATGATACTAAGACGAGCACTGCCCAATGCAATGCTGCAGCGCTCATCTTCGTAACTGTATATTCCAAATTGATCCGGACCGCGATGGCGAATAGCGCCTAACATCCGTCGCAGGATCAACGGATCGACAGGCTGGGCTACATGGTAGTTAAATGTTCCGACGATGCCACACATCGTGTAAATTTTCCCGTGTAGGACGTTACGAAAGACCGGCTTTCTTTATCTTGCCGCTGGACGTCAGTGGCAGACTTTTCCGGAATTCGACAATTTGAGGGACCATGAAGTTCTCAAGATGGGCCCGGCAGTATCTCAGCACATCTTGTTTCGTGAGGCTGCTATCGCTCGAGACGACCAAGGCTTTAATCGATTCTCCCAGGATTGGATCCGGCACGCCGATGACGGCTGCTTTCACCACGCCGGGTATGCCATACAATACGTTTTCGACTTCTTTCGGGGCGACCTTTTCACCTCTGCTCTTGATAATGTCGTCACTCCGCCCCACGAAGTACATGTATCCCTCATCGTCCATTCTGAAGAGATCGCCGCTATAGCAGACACGCTCACCTGGCAACGGGCCTGGGCGGTAACGTTTCGCCGTCGCTTCAGGGTTTTGCCAGTAGCCGCGCATCACATGCCTACCTCGGATGACCAGTTCGCCCACCTGGTTGGGCCCCAGGCGGTTGCCTTCTTCGTCTTCAATCCAAACTTCTGTACCCGGGATGGCGATACCGACCGAATCAGGACGTTTGTCAAGTTGGTCGGGTGGCAAATAGAGAGTCCTTTTCGTTTCTGTAAGCCCATACATCGAATACAGGGTCGCCCAAGAAAACATTTCACGAATTTTCTGGATATGGGTGGGGGGCAAGGCGGCGGCGGTATTGGTGAAGTAGCGCAGGCTGCTGAGATCATATTCACTCAGGTCTATCTGCAACAGCATGGCGAACATGGTGGGAACGCCAGGAAACCCGGTGACCTTCTCCTGCTCTACACGTTTCAGGATCTGCACCGGATAGGCGAAAGAACGTTCGAGCACTAGGGTTCCGCCAAATTTGAAAACCATCAATAGTTGGTAAAGTCCATAGTCGAACGACAGTGGTAAGGCGCACATGACGATGTCGTCGCTTTGGTTTTCCAGGTAAGCAATAATCGAAGAGGCGGCAAAGACCACATTACTATGATCTGACATCACGCCTTTGGGATCACCGGTGCTGCCGGAAGTGTAGATCAGACAGGCCAAGTCCCGATCGATGCATGTGCGGGGCAACAGGCGATTGGGATGTTGCTGCAGAAGGGTCTGGTAATCAAACAACCCATCCCCGGTGCAGGCGGCTCCCGGTGGAGGCGTTCCGACGAGAATGGCCGCTTTCAGGGAAGATACTCGTCGCATCATAGTGGTTGCCAACTCAGCGTGCATGGCGCCGCAAAACATAACTGTCGCCTGACAATTGTCAACCACGAACATCAGCTTATCTTGCTTGACGCCAGCGTTGACGACCACGAAAACGCCACCGGCTTTGAGGGTCGCAAACAACCCGACGGCCAACTCGACCGAATTCGGCAGAAAAAACACTACGCGTTCCCCTCGATACACACCACGCTGCCTGAGCGCCCTTGCAAGGCGATTCGCCATTTCGTCGATTTCACCGTAGGTTAGACGCTCCTTCCCACAGACAAGCGCTAATTTGCCGGGATGGCGCGCTGCACTTTCCTCTAAAAAATCATTGACCAGTAACATAGTTCGATGTGCGTTCAAGGGCGTCGTCTCGATAGGCCAGGGGCGCATTCATTCGATGTGAATTCAGTCGAACGGGCATGCCCCTGCTACAAAGTACTGAACAGATACGCTCAAAACGACTTGTGATCGAGACGAATCTGGGATGCTTTGCCTTCAACATAGGCGACCAGGCTATCGACATTATCGAAATTGTCAGGAATAATTTCACTATCATCCACTTCGATGTGAAATTGGTCCTCGACAAACAGAACCAACTCCACAACGCCTGTCGAATCGACGATGCCTGCATCCAAAAAGGACGCGCCATCGCTTAGATTGTAACCGTTGCTGCTGAACAGAAAATTTTCAGCCAGATATTGCCTGATGGTTTCTCTTGAATTCATAATGCGACCTCCCCAAAAGATGCGTCCTCAGAAATGCCCTGGATTTGGGGGTTTATGTGTTCGTTATCCAGCCCCTCCAGCGGGCCGCCGATCAGGCGCATCCGGTCACCCGTATGATAGGGATGGGCCACCAGCCCCCCTGACCGTTGATGGCGTCCATCTGCTGGCGCAGGGTCTTGACGATAATGTGAGAGATAGTCTGGGGATCGCCCTGCCAGGTCAGGGTTCAGATGACGCCCGGCGTGCGGTTGATGCGGATGATCTCCAACGGGGCCGCTGCGTATGAAAAAATAGCCTGAGAAACGGGGCGCGGGTCGACGGACGCCTGGGCGCTCGCGCATCACTTCGAGCAGATAGACCTCCGGCCGGATGGTCTGATCCAGCAGGCTGGTCGCCAATAATTCTTTGTAGGGTCGGGTGTAGACGACGCCCCAGGGGATGTTGTTCTCGTGGTCGGACATGGGGAAGTCCTCCATTGATGAACGATGCCGGTCAATTGGGTGCGCGCTCCGCCCATGCCCTCCCGGGAAGAGGACGATGCGCCGTTCGTTTGCGCACAAATAATATGGGCTGGTCAGCTGGAGCAGAAGCTACGACGCGCTGTCCCTCTTGATGATTCATTACAAAGGCGCAAAAAGCAGAGCGATGCGAAGAGAATTCTCGTAGCGCCCTCTGCTTCTTGTGGTAAAGCTATTTTTGGCGATGACGCGCCTGGATTCGGATATGGACCATTCCGAAATGTAATGAAGGCGCGAACAGACCTCATGCCTCCATAGCGTGGAACGTCATTGATATCTGTAGGGGGTCGAACGATAAATAACATGGGTTCTTTATTGGGATGAGTATGACATTTAGGGGGATCATCCAACATAAACGTTCGGGGATCGCTCAACGACAAACGTTCGGGGTCGTTCAACAGTAAACGTTCGAGGATCGTTTAACGACAAACGATCGGGGTCGTTCAACAGTAAGCATTCGGGGATCATCCAGCAATAAACATTGGCTTGCGGCATCTTAGGAGTCGCAAACTGCGCTGAATTACGGGTTTGTTCATCCCCCATGGCAGCAGACGGCGGCATAGATGTCTTACGGGGTGGACGCATCAACACTCAACTCTGGCATCGCGGCTGTAAAGACGTGTCCCGCATATATTATATCACTAATCTCCCGGGTTGCATAGCGCAAAAAATTCGTCTAATCAGCGCTCCATCATCCCCCCAAAAAAGCCCGGCGCACATTGGGGTCTTCGAGGAGCTCGCGGCCGGACCCTTCGTAGCTGTTCTGCCCTAGATCGAGCACATAGCCCCGGTCGCTGATCTGCAGGCCCTGGCGCGCATTCTGCTCGATCATCAACACGGTCAGGCCGATCTCCCGGTTCAGGCGGTGGATGCCCCGGAAGATGGCCTTGGTGATGAGAGGGGCCAGGCCGGCCGAGGGTTCGTCCATGAGCACCAGCTTCGGCTCCCACATAAGCGCGCGGCCGATCTCCAGCATACGCTGCTCGCCGCCGCTCATGGTGCCGGCCTTCTGCTTGGCCCGCTCGGCCAGTCGGGGGAAGAGGTCCAGAATGTAGTCGATCCGGCGCTTGATACGGGCCTTGTCCCGTTCCAGATACATGCCCATCTCCAGGTTCTCATAGACTGTCATCTGAGGGAAGAGACTGCGCAACTGGGGCACAATGGTGATACCAGCCTTGAGCGCGTCCTGGGGACGGGCGCCGGTGATGTCCCGGTTGTCGAAAAGTACGCGCCCCTGGCGGACATTGACGAAGCCATAGAGGGCCTTGAACACCGTGGACTTGCCCGCGCCGTTGGGACCGATGACGCAGACGATCTCCCGGGGCTTGACGTGCAGGCTCACCCCTTTGAGGATATCGAAATCGGGCCGGTAACCGGCGTAAATATCCTGCACTTCTAACAATGGACGCTCGCTTTCATTGACGCCCATGATATCACCAATCATCGTCGTCGCCTCCGTCTGCACCGAAGTACGCTTCGATTACATCCTCGTTTTCCATGATTTCGTCCGGCGAGCCTTCAGCCAATTTCTGGCCGTAGTTGAGCACAAAAACTCGGCTGCACAGGTCGCTGATAAAGTGAATGTTGTGTTCGACCAGCAGAAAGGCCTTGCCATACTGGCTGTTCAGGGTGCGAATGCGGTCTTTGATCTCCTCGATCAGGGTCGGGTTGACGCCGGAAGTGGCCTCGTCCAGCAGGATCAGGTCCGGGTCAGGCATGAGCGCCATGCCGATCTCCAGCAGCCGCTGCTGACCGCCGGAAAGGTTGCCGGCCTGCTCGTCCATAACCCGATCCAAGAGCAGAAAGCTGACCAGCCCCCGGGCCCGATCTTCCGTTTCCGCCGGCGGGGTGTGAAACTTCTTGCGCATGGACAGGCCACCCCACTGACGGCTGAGTAACATATTTTCCCAAACCGTCAGCTTTTTGTAGACCCGGATCACCTGGAAGGTGCGGGCCAGCCCCAGGTGCGCCACCTGATAGGGCTTGTAGTCGGTGATGTCGACGCCCTTGAAATAGATCTCGCCTGCGCTCACATGCTGGACCCGGGTCAAACAGTCGAAGAGGGTGGTCTTGCCGCTGCCATTGGGACCGATCAGGCCCATGATCTCGTTGGGATAGACGGCGAAATCCACGCTGTTCAGCGCAGCCAGGCCGCCAAAGAACTTGGTCACATTGCGCCCTTCCAGCAACGGCGCGGCCTCGGGATGGGGCGCAGATGGTGCGGCCGCTTCCCGGGTGGGCAGTGCAAACGGATTCATACGCTCGTCTCCGTTTCAGTGGATTGGTACGCATCCTTGGGCCCCTCTCCCAGATAGCGTCCCCAGAGCCGCCCCAGGGAGGTGGCCGAGGGGTCATTCAGCAAGCCCATGATGCCCTCGGGGAAGAAGAGAACGATGACGATCAGAAGAACGCCCTCCACGAGCAGGTGGAACTGAAGAAAGTTAGACCAGAGGATATCACGCAGCCAATAGATGACGGTGACGCCGATGACCGGGCCGGCCACCGTGCCCAGACCGCCCAGCATGGTCATCATCACCAGCTCGATAGTGCGCGATTCGAAGAAGACCACATCCGGGTCGATGAAGGTGTTCTGATAGGCCCAGAGCGCGCCTACAATGCCGGTGAAGAAGGCCGCGATCCAGAAGATGGTGATCTTGTGCAGGGTGGTGTTGATGCCCCGCATCTCCGCGCCGACCTCATCCTCGCGGATGGCGACGAGGGTGGCCCCGAACTGGGTGCGCCGCAGCCACCAGACGAAGGCCACCACCAGCACGGCCAGGATCAGGGTCACATAGTAGAAAAGGGGCCGGTTGAGATAGGGCGGCAGCGTCAGGCCGGACCCGCCGCCGGTGATGGGCCGCAGCACGCGCACGATCTCGCGCATGGCCACGAAGGTGCCCAGCATGGCGATGGAAAAGTACGGCCCTTTGAGACGCAAGGTGGCCGAGCCGATGAGCACTGCGAAGATGGCCGCGGCCACCGCACCCACGATCAACGCGGGGACGAACGGCCAGCCCGCCTTGGCCATCATAACGCCCGCACCATAGGCGCCGATGCCAAAGAAGACCGCATGTCCGAAGTCGATATAGCCCGTGAACCCCCCGGTCATGTTCCAGTCGCTGGCCAGGGTGACCAGCATGAACAACTGGGTGAGGGAAAAGAGCAGGGAGTTGCTCACCAGTTTGCGTTCCGGCGCCAGCCAACGGGGCAGGGGCAACAGGAAAAGAAAGAGGACGAGCAGGATCAGGACCAGGGGACCCAACTTATAGCGTTTCCAGATTTCCGTCAAAGTGCGCATAATGATTCGTTGTCTTTCAACAGCCCACTAATGAGCGCCGGCTGGCTTCAGCCCGCCGAACAGGCCCTGGGGGCGGGTCACTAATACGACGACCAGGATGACGAAGGACGAAACGATGCCCAGGTTCGTGCCTACGCCCGGCACAAAGGTGGCGATGAGGACCTCCACCAGCCCCAGAACGATCCCCCCCATGAGCGCGCCGGGGATGCTTCCCAGCCCGGCCATGGCCGTGATCGCAAACGCCTTCAGCGTCAGGGGCGGTCCCATGAAGGGGTAGATGGGCTGGGTTGGCGCGACCAGCGTGCCGGCCACCGCGGTCAGGGCGATGCAGATAGCGAAGGTGATGGCGTAGACGTACTTGATCTCGATGCCCACGATCCGCGCCGCCTCCCGGTTTTGGGCCGCGGCGCGGATGCTCTTTCCCAGCCGGGTGTACTGGAGGAAGAGATGTAGCCCGGACATGATGATCAGGGCCGCGATCAGCACGATGGTCTTGGTGATGGGAACGGTGACGTCACCCACGCGCCAGAAGCCGCTGAAGGCTGTATCCACTGTACGCGGCGTGGCGGTGAAAATGATCTTGGTTGCGTTGGCGATAATGATCGAGAGACCATAGGTCACCAACAGTGAAATCAGGTACGGACGATCGATGACTCGATTGATCAGGCCGTGCTGGAGCGCGTAGCCGACCGCAAACATGACCGGGAAGACAACGATCACCGTGGCGAACGGCTCCCAGCCTAACTGCTTGCTGAGGAGCCAGGTGATATACGCGCCCACCATCACGAATTCGCCGTGGGCGAGATTAATCACGCCCATGACGCCCCAGATGATGGAAAAGCCCAGCACCATCACAGCATAGAAACCACCCAACATGACGCCGTTGATTGCAGCCTGACTCAATTGGTCCATACCATCCTCCCACTGATCAATTGTTAATGGTCAATGGCCAATAGTCGGCGTTGACCCTTGACCATTAGCCATTAACAATTGACAATTTTCTACCGTTCGTCCCATGCAGGCATGGGGTATTCCAGTTCACTGACAGCGGCATCCGCCGGCGCGACCACGTTGATGGCGCCGGCCTGAATCTGGATCGCACCCATGGGCTTGCCTGCGTTCTTACCCGTCTCATCGAAGTTGATAGGTCCGTAGAAGGTCATCACATCCAGATCATTCAGCGCCTGGCGCACCGCATCCGAATCCAGAGAACCGGCGGCTTCGATGGCCAGTTGCAGGGCTAGGGCCGTGGCGGTGGATTCGGCGGCCTGATAGGTGGGCGGTTCGCCCCACATGCCTTCATAGCGAGCGGCGTAATCCGCTGCAGAGCCGAAGTAGTCATCCTGATAGCTCATGGTCGCTTCCCACTGGGTGGGGCCGATGATGTAATTGGCTGCGTCGCCCACTTCCTCTACGAACTTGGGATTGCTGGGGCCCACAGTGATGACCATAGCCTTGGGCGAGAAGCCCAACTCCTGAGCAGCGCGCACGAAGAGCAAGGCGTCATTGAAGTGACCGCCGCCCACGAAGACGTCCGGCTCCATATCCCGGAACTTAGTCATGATCGCGCTCACGTCAGCCACATCCTTAGGATAAGTCTCCACGCCCAGGATCTCCAGGCCATATTCCTCCGCCCACTTTTGAGCGCCCGCACCTACGGACGAGGGGAAGGCGGTGTCTTCATAGGCGATCACCACACTCGTAGCGCCCTGATCCGCCAGGGCCTTGAGCGCGGACTGGGTATAGTTGCCAGCCGGAGTCAGGACCGCGAAAAGATTCTTGAACCCTCGTTCGAACAGGGACTCCGACGCACCGTTGCCTTCGATCATGATCTTGTTGTATTTCTCGGAGATGGCGCTTGCCGCCATGGTCAGGCCGCTGGAATAGGGGCCTAACAAGAAGTCGACCTCATCATCGGTGATCAGTTTTTCGGCCAGGTTGGCGGCCGTGTCCGGATCGCCTTCGTCATCGTAGTAAACGATCTCCACATTATAGCAGTCGCCGCCCACCTTGACGCCGCCATACTCTTTGTTCACCCAGTCGAGCCAGGTGTTATACCCCTGGCGGGTGTCTTTCCCTTCCCGGGCGTATTTACCCGTCTCGCTGACGGCCGCGCCAAGTTTGATGGTTCCAACACAGCCATTGTCGGATACAGCGGCCTCGGACGTCTGCTCGCCGCCGTCGGAAGCCGCAGGCTCCGACGGGGCCGCCGGGGCGGCGCAGGCTGCCATCAACAATGCAGCCAGGATAAACAGGGGCATGATACGCCAAATGCGACGCACGCTCATGGGATTCTCCTTTCGCTCATTCAGTTGTTCAGGTGTTCGACTCGAAGCGGACAACTATTTGGGGTGGTTCAGGGCAAGTGTATCGGCAAAACGGCCCAGATGCATAAAAAAACGGAGAAAAAAGATAAAAAAAGTGTAAAAATATGAAAAGGAGGGTCATCCACCGCTGATTGATCCCCTACTCCCCAAAGCGATAGCCAAGACCGTGCTCGGTGAAAAAATATTGAGGGGCGGCTGGGTCTGGCTCAATTTTCCGCCGCAGACGGCCCACGTAGACCCGTAGATATTCAGCCTCGTTGCCATACTCCTCCCCCCAGACGTGATGAAGGATCGTGGCATGGGATAGGGTGCTGCCCACATGACGCATAAAGTATTCAAGCAGGTTGAACTCGGTCTTGGTCAGGTGCAGGGTCTGGTTGCAGCAGACCACGGTCGCGCTGGCTGTGTCCAGGGTCAGGTTCCGGTAGCGAAGGACAGGGAAATGGTCATGCTCGCTGTGCCACCCTGTGCGACGAAGTAGGGCGCGCACCCGAGCCAGGAGTTCCTGCACGCCGAAGGGTTTAGTCAGCACGTCATCCGCGCCCTGATCCAGGGCTTTGACCTTGTCCCCCTCCTCCCCCAGTGCGGTGAGAACGATGATGGGCACGACCGACTGTTGGCGGATGCGGCGGCATGTCTCCAGGCCGTCCATATGGGGCATCATGATGTCGAGCACGATCAGGTCCAATTGTTCGGTGTTGAAGATGGCCAGGGCCTCCAGCCCGTTGGCGGCAGTGAAAACCTTCATGCCGCGCGCTTCCAGATTGCGCCCCACGAAGTTGCGTAACGCATTTTCGTCATCCACCACCAATACCCGTTTACCGTGCAGCATAGGCTCGCTCCCTCCCCGTCTCCATGTCCGTTTCCATTTCGTCATTTTCCCGGGGTGCATCCCGCTCTATGGGCAGTGAAAAGCCGATCACCGCGCCGGGCGCGGCGTCCTCCACCCAGATGCGGCCACTGTGAGCTTCCACAAACCCCTTGCAAATGGAGAGACCTAGCCCCACGCCGCCGGTCTGGCGGGTCAACCCGTCATCCCCCCGGAAAAAACGTTCGAAGACCCGCTCGCGCCAGGCGGCGGGGACGCCAGGCCCGTAGTCGCGCACCGTGACCTGCACGCGCCCCCCGTCGGCGTCGCCAGTCTGGCGCGCATCCGTGGCGTCATCCATATAGGCCGTTGCGATGTCGATGTAGGCGTCAGGAGGCGAGTACTTGACGCTGTTCTCGATCAGGTTGCGGATCACCGTGGAGATGCGGGCCGCGTCCACCCGCACCAACGGCGGGCCGGGCGTCAGGTGCAGACGCAGGCGCGCACGCACGCGCTCATCGAAGCCCTTCGCCACCTGCCGCACGATCTGGTTGATGGCGTACAGTTCGGTGTGGATGATGAGGTTGCCGGCTTCGATGCGCGACAGATCAAGCAGGTTGGTGACCAGTTCGGCGAGGCGGTCGGTCTCGCTGCTGATGATCTCCAGGAATTCGCGCTGCGATTCCAGGTCCCAATCCACATCCGCGGCCAGGAGCGTGCTGGCATAGCCCTTGATGGTGGCCAGCGGCGTGCGCAGTTCATGGGAAACGGTCGAAATCAGGCTCGATCGCATACGATCAAGCTCTTTATCCGCGGTCACGTCCTGCCAAAGCTGGCCCCGGCCAAGCTGTTGGCCGCGCGCATCGGTCACATTGAAGAAGTGGATACGCAGATCCTGAACCTGCCCCCCCACTTTTCGGGTCAGGTCGATGTTGGTCTCTTCATGCGCGTTCAACACGCGCTCGATCCGCCGTTCGAGCGCGAGCCTGTCTTCGGCGCCGGCCAGGAGGTGCTTCAACATATCGGCGGCGTCCAGGCGAGCCGTCTGCCGCCCGCTGAGGCCGAGCATGGCCGCCGCCCGGCGGTTGGAATAGAGCACGCTGCCAGAAAGGCCCTCCAACACCAACCCATCGCTCAGGCTTTCGACGATAGCCTCCAGGCGTCTTGTCTGCTCCTGAAGCTGGGCGTCGGAGCGTGCGTAAAGTGCGGAATTTTCCAGCGCAACAGAAACGTGGGCGGCGAAACTGGCGGCCAGTTCCAGTTCACCGAAGCTGTAGCGATAGGGACGGTCTTTGTAGAGAACGAGGACGGCCGGCTGGGCGTGGCGGGTCTGCAAAGGGATGGCCAGCACCGAGTGGAATCCTTCATCTCGGGACCGCGCGCGCAACTTGGCGAAGGCCAGGTCGGTCTCGGTGTTCGAGACTTGCACCGGGGTGCGATTACGCAGCGCGCGCATGGAGGGTGAACTTGGTTCAGACGGATCCACGCGTATCTGGGCCACATAGCTGTCAGCCAGGCCCCGGCTGGCGCGGATGCGGAAGACGCCGGCCCGCTCATCCAGCGTCATGACTGCACTTTTGTCCACATTAAATAGGGTCTGCACCTGGACCAGAATGCTGTCAAGCACCTGGTCTGTATCCAGGGATGCGGCCACCACCCGGCTCGTCTGGAGTAGGGTCGTCAACTGAAGAAACCGGTGCTGGATTTCAGTTTCCAGCGCGGTGATGGATTGGGCCAGACGGCCCACCTGCCCCGGCTGGCGCGCCAGCGCCGTCAGTTGGCGCCGCTCCTCCGGGTGCAAATGACCGCGCCAGCGGAGCACCTCGCTCAGGTCGATCAGCCGCTCCAGGGGTGTAATATAGCGTTGCAGCATGAGCATCCAGAAGAGCAAGCCCGCGGCCAGAGCCAGGGCGGCGGCGAAAAAGGGGGCGAAAATCGACCAATCCACGCTGGCAAACCCCGCTGGGTAGGAATGCTGCGCCACCACCCATCCCCTTCCGGAAGGTAAGGCGGCGCGCGCGTGGCCCCAGGTCACGCCGCCGGGTGCGATGCTGGTGAAATAGTCATCGTCTCCAAAGCGCGCGGTCAACGCCACCCGCTGCAGCCACTGCTGGCTCGCGGCTTCATTGGCCATGGACGCTATGTTGGCGACCTGAAGAATCTGACCATGGGCGTCGAGCAGCAGCATGGAATCATTGGGGTCTACGATCCAGGCGGAGATTTCTTCGACGCCGGCGTCTGCCTGGGCGTCAATCTGGGCTGCGAATGAACGGGCGAGCGCCTGGTCGCTTTCGATCTGCGCCGCCTTCATCTGACGACGGGTGTAAAATCCACCGGCCAGCAGCATGATCAGCAACGCCGCAGCAAAGAGCAGATACCAATTCAGAAGCCGCGCGCGCAGGTCAGGCGCACCCGCACCATCCATGCGATTGGCGACGCCTTCTGCCGACTGTGTAGAAAGGGGAGGAGGCGATGAAAAAGACGACATTTGCAGCAATGGTACCAAAAGGGGATAGATCGTGGCAAGCCTTGGGAAAGACCTCTCATTATTTGATGGTTTGCTAAAGAAATGGCATTATGGGATCCCTTGCACAGGAAGATTTGAAGTGATGCCCAATTGAAATGGATACATCCAACCCATTCTTGTCAATGCGAATCAGCGTTCTAACGAAGCCCGACTATATAGCCCGCCTTTAGTTTACTCTGCACTGACAATACGCCCAGTGCGGCGTTGTAGCGCCGTTGTAGCGTTATTGTAGCGTTTTTTCTATAGAATCGGTAGGCATCTGCTCAGGCTCGCTCGCATCCGGCAGAATGCGGATTGAACGGATCTTCACGAATTTCCCTCACAGTCATCCGCGGGGATCTGCTTAATGACGCTTTGCGTCCACTGCATAGTCCGCTCAATTCGCGTTCCACCCCACCCCCTGAATAGATGCTTGTCAGTTAGCATGCCAAGAATGGGACTGTACGACGCTGTAAGGCCAGACGTCCCTACCCCATTCCCGACATGCTTGGTTCGTTTGGGACGCACTCGATTGAAATGAGAGGCGATCGACGTTACCCAAACCCGTAACCGCACGTTCGTACATACAGAGACGCTGCAATCCCTTGAAGGAGAGAAACTATGCGGAAATTTCTACGCTATGGCATGGCAGTATTACTTGGCGGCCTGATCGTCGGGGCCGTCTTCCTATTCGTCAACGGCGCCAACGCCCAGGACCCCCAGGCCGACGCCGCAGCGGACGCCCCGATTTCGCTGGAGAATGTGCAATTGGACGGTCAATTCCTCCAGTATCAGGGACAGTTGCTCGATCCGTTCACCGGACGCCCCGTGGCCAATGGCAGTTACCAGATGGTCTTTCGCATGTACAACAGCGCGTCCGGCGGTTCCCCTCTCTGGCAGGAGTCCAAATTCGTGGTGGTGACCGACGGTCTGTTCTCCACCCTGCTGGGCGATACAACGCCGTTCAGTCTGGGCGACTTCAACGGCCAGCGCCTGTGGCTGGGGACGGAGATCAACGGCAATGGCGAGACCGCGCCGCGCATGCCCATCGCCGCCAATGCCTACGCCATTTACGCCGAAAACGCCAAACTGCTCGATGGCCGCGCAGTGGATTCGTTCGCCGAGAAGAAACGTCAGCCTATCGCTTACGGCGTGGTCAAGAAGGATGGCAGCCGCGAGAAGGGATGGCACTTTTCAGGCAAAGGCTATGACAGCGGTCTGGGCGTCTATCGCATCAGCATCGATAACGTCTATTACAACGTGAACGAATATATCACTGTGGTCACGCCGGTGGTGAACCCGGACTGCCAGAATCCTGTCCTGGCGGCCACCGGCAGCAAAGACGGCGATCTGGTCATCGACCTGGAGCGCGTCAGCGGCGGCAACGTCCAGTGTAAATTCCACTTCGTCACCTACGCACCGTAACTGTTTGTCATCGTTCGTCGCAAACGCTTTGGCGCTTTTGCAACCCCTCCTGAGGGCGCATGACGAACGGACTAATGAAGCGGACGTCTATGTCGATGTCATGCAAGGAGACAAGCAGTGGAAAGGGTGAGACTATGAAAGCATTTGAAAAATTATGGCGAGGGGTTCTCGTCGCGGTGATTGTGGTGGGTCTGCTCTCCGTGGCTGGCCTGGCTTTCGCACAATCATCGCAGAACTATGATCTGGGCTGCTGGGGCGTGACGTCTTCCGGCGGCGGCCGGATCCAGTATGGCCAGACCTATCTTCTGAACGCCTCTATCGGCCAGACCGCGGCTGGCGAGGCCAACAGCGGCAAATACAGGTTACGCGCAGGCTACATCCAGGACTGGAGCACACTCTCCGTCCAGAACGCGCACGCGGCCGCGCAGCCGGCTGTAATCGACGATGACGGGAGTATTTTCCTGCCCATTATCCAAAATTTTGTGCGCACCGTGCGGCCATGCAATTACCAATGAAAACCAGGAGTGCATCTATGAACAAATTGATCCGCAGATTCAGTGTGATGGCGACCGTCTTGTTGGCCTTCATCCTCTTGTTGCCGGGCGGGAACGCCCATGCAGCCGGACGCGAGGCCGGGAGCGCGTTGCAGCAGGCGCAACCCGTCTACGCCTTGCCGGGCGTCTTCCGCGCCGCCCCCGCCAGCCAGCCCTATGACACAGAAATGGTGGCCGCCAACGGTGACGTCTACGCCATTGTTGGCGAAACCCCGGCTGTAGAGACGCAGATCAGCGCGCTCCGCGACGCCAACCCACCGGCGTCGGTCAAGGTGTTGGGAACGCTCTACCCTGGTGGCCGTATATCGAGCACGCCGGAAATTGTGGTCTCCAGCGTGACGTCGTCCACACCGGCGCCCACGCCCACGCCGGTGAACGCGCGGCCCCAGGCCACGGTGGCCGTCTCGGTGCTCAACCTGCGCCAAGGTCCCAGCACGAGCTACCCCGTTATCGGTAGTCTGACGCTAGGCGAAACCTGCGACATCACCGGACGCAATGCAGCCTCCACTTGGTGGAACCTCCAATGCCCCAGAAATCTTAAAGGGTGGGTGGCTGCCCATCTGGTGAACGTGACCGGCAACACGGCCAACGTGCCCATCATCGTCGCCCCGCCCCCGCCGGCGCCGACGCCCGCCCCACCGCCTGCGACCTGCGGCGGTTGGACGTCCACCTTCTATCCCAACCGGGACTTGCTGGGGTCGTCCACGGTGACCGCTTGCGCCAACCAGATCAACTTCAACTGGGGCGGTGGACCGCCCTACCCTCAGATGCCGGCCACGAACTGGTCCGCCCGTTTCGAGCGCACCATCAACGTCGCGCCCGGCAACTACCAACTACGCACCGTCTCTGATGACGGCGTGCGGGTCTGGCAGGATGGCAATCTGGTGATCGATAACTGGGCCGAACAGTCGCCGACCGAACGCTACACCACGGTTTATCTGACCGGGAGCCACCAATTCCGCGTCGACTATTTCCAGGGTGGCGGCGGCTCCAGCCTCACGTTTAACATCACGCCGACCAGCGGCGGCGGGTCCGGCGGCGGCAATGTTGATATAAACACTTCCTGGGAAGTCAATTACTGGAACAACATCAGCCTGAGCGGCGGGCCGGCCATCACCCGGGGCGAACCCCGTGACCGCTACCCGCTGGATCGGGACTGGGGTAATGGATCGCCTGTGCCCGGCGTCATCGGCAACGACAACTGGTCGGCGAGCTGGCGCGGACGTTTCTACTTCGATCCGGGCGACTACACCTTCAAGGCCCGTGCAGATGACGGCGTGCGCGTCTCCATCGACGGCATCCGCGTGTTGGACGGGTGGACCGACGGCCATAAGGAAATCCAGAACACCTTCCGCGGCGTGGGCGCCGGCCAGCACGAGATCCTCATCGAGTATTACGAACGGGGCGGCGTGGCCTACAACCGGGTCTATTGGTTCAAGGACACGGGCGGCGGTTCCAGTGGCGGTGGCGGTGGCGGTGGCAGCGGCGGCGGGTCCGGCGGCAGCCTAGACGAATAGCGCTCCCTGTACAGGCGATAATTCGCAGTAGACCAATACGATGACCGTGACAAGAAACGAGAACGTAGATGATCTACCAACAGATGCTCAACTATTTCGCGGCCAAGGGGCCGGAGATGATCGAGGTGATCGAGGACCTGGTCACCCGGGAGACGCCCAGCGACGACAAGCCGCGCCTGGACGCGTTCGCCGACTATCTGGCCGGGCGGCTGCGCGCCGTCGGCGCGGAAGTGGAGATCATCCCCTGCATCGAGCGGGGCAACCATCTGCGCGCTCGCTTCGGTTACGAGCGCTTCGACGGCGAGAAGACCGCCCCGGTCAAACCCGCGCTGGTGCTCTGCCACTACGACACAGTCTGGCCCGTCGGTTCCCTGGAAACCCACCCTTTCCGCATCGAAGAGGGGTGGGCGTACGGCCCCGGCATCTTCGACATGCAGACGAGTCTGATGTTGGTGGAGTACGCGCTGCGGGCCATACAGGACCTGAGCCTGGAGTTGCCGCGGCCCGTCACCATCCTCATGACGTCCGACGAAGAAGTGGGCAGCCAGACCTCCCGAACGTTGATTGAGGACGAGGGCAAGAATGCAGAATACGTGCTGGTATTGGAATCCCCCCTGCCCGGCGGCGTGCTCAAGACCGCGCGCAAGGGCGGCGGCAATTTTCAGATCGAGATCACCGGGCGGGCCGCCCACGCAGGCGTTGAACCGGAAAAGGGCATCAGCGCCATCCACGAACTGGCGTTGCAGATCCTGCGCATCCATGAATTGGGCGATCCGGAAAAGGGCACCACGGTCAACGTGGATGTGGTGCGGGGCGGGACGAAATCCAACGTTATCCCGGCCTACGCCACCGGCTTCGTCGACGTTCGCGCCTGGACCGCGGATGAAGTGGAGCGGGTGACGAAAGCCATGCGCACCCTGCAGCCCATCACGCCCGGCGCGCGCATCGATGTCAGCGGCGGCGCCAATCGTCCGCCTCTGGAGCGCAAGGTCACCATTGATCTCTTCAAACGGGTGCAGGCTGTGGGCAAACGTCTGGGGCTGGACCTGGAAGAGGGGAGCACAGGCGGCGGCAGCGACGGCAGTTGGACCGGCGCGCTGGGCGTTCCCACGTTGGACGGCCTGGGCGTGCCCGGCCACGGCGCCCACGCCGATCACGAGCATATCGAAGTCGACAAAATCCCTGCCACCGCGGCGTTGTTGACGGCGTGTTTGCGGGACTTGTAGGGATGACTGGATGACAGGATGACAAGATGAGGGGGTGACAAGGTGACTCTCGCCATCTTGTCATCTTGTCATCTTGTCACCCTGTCATCTTGTCATTCTCCCAATATCCCGCCGATACTGCGCCTCATTGAAATGAATAGCGCGCACGCCACTGTAGGCCACGCCGGCGGCGTCGGCCATGGTGGAGCGGAGGGCGGTGACGGCCAGCACCCGCCCGCCGGCGGTGACCAGGCGATCGTCGGCCCACTTGGTGCCGGCGTGGAAAACCAGACAGCCCCGACGCTCGGCGTCATCCAGGTGGGTGATGGGATGGCCGGTGGGATAGTCGCCCGGATAGCCGGCCGAGGCCATGACCACAGTGACCGCCACCTGGTCGCGCCAGCGCACGTCCACCTGATCCAGCCGCCCCTCCACGCATGCCTCACAAACTTCCAGCAGGTCGCTCTCCAGCAAGGGGATGATGACCTGGGCCTCCGGATCGCCAAAGCGGCAGTTGTACTCCAGCACCATGGGACCGTCCTCGGTCAACATCAGCCCAGCGTAGAGAACGCCAATGTAGGGCGTCCCCTCCGCGGCCATGCCGTCCAGCGTGGGCTGTAAGATCTCTGTTTGCACCTGCTCCAGCAATGCCGGCGTGGCCAGGGGCGAGGGGGCGAACGCACCCATGCCGCCGGTGTTGGGACCGCGATCGCCGTCCAGCAGGCGTTTGTGGTCCTGGGCCGCGGGCATGAGCGCGAGGTGACGGCCATCGGTGAAGGCCAGGACCGAAAGCTCCGGCCCGCTGAGGCGCTCCTCAATGAGCACGATCTGGCCGGCGTCGCCAAAGCGCCGCTCCAGCAAGATCTGTTGCAGCACGCCCGCAGCTTCGGCCATGGTTTCCGGCAGGATGACGCCCTTGCCGGCGGCCAACCCGCTGGCCTTGATCACCGGCGGCGAGTCCAGTTCGCGCAGATAGCGGGTGGCGTCGTCGAAATCGGTGAAGGCTTGGGCGCGGCCGGTGGGGATGCCATGGCGCTGCATAAACGCCTTGGCGAAGGCCTTGGACCCCTCGAGCTGAGCCGCGGCCTGGGTGGGCCCGAAGATGGCCTGGTCCGCGGCCTGGAAGAGGTCCACGATGCCGTCGGACAGAGGCGCTTCCGGCCCGACCACGGTGAAGTCCACGCCGGCCGTGGCTGCGAAATCGGCCAGCGCCGCCAGGTCGTCAGCCGAAATGGGGACGTTTTCGGTTTTGGCCATGCGAGCCGTGCCGCCGTTGCCCGGCGCGACGAAAAGATGATCCACCCGCGGCGATTGAGTGAGCTGCCAGGCCAGCGCGTGTTCGCGCCCACCGCTCCCGATCAGAAGAACGTTCATGGGTTTCCTCGTTGTTATTCTCTCTGCGCCCCCCTGCGCCTCCGCGACTCTGCGCCGAAATGATCTCGTTTGACGCAGAGCCGCGGAGGCGCAGAGGGACGCAGAGATTTTGTGGTTGCTCTATGCCTGCACGTTGGCGTAGCCGGCGCGCAGGGCGGCGATATTCTCGGCGATGGAGGCTCTGTCGTTGTAGACTGCACTACCGGCCACGATGACGTTAGCCCCGGAGTCCACCACATCGCCAATATTGGCGGGGCCAACGCCGCCATCCACCTGTAAATCGCAGGTGGGGTTCAGTTCATCCAGCATGTAACGCATACGCCGCAGCTTGCTGGTCGCGGTCTCGATGAAACGTTGGCCGCCAAAGCCGGGGTTGACGCTCATGATCAGGACCATATCCACGAAGGGCGCGATCTCCCGCAGCGCGTCGATGCTGGTGGCCGGGTTGATGGCCACGCCCGCCCGGCAACCCAGGCGCGTGATCTGCTGGACAGTGCTGTGGAGATGGGTGCAGGCCTCGGCGTGGACGGTGAGGATGTCGGCGCCGGCGTCGCGAAAATTCTCCAGATAGCGGCTCGGCTCCGCGACCATCAGATGGACGTCCAGGGGCAGGTCGGTCATCTGGTCTACGGCCTTGATCACCAGAGGGCCGAAGGTGATATTAGGCACGAAGGTTCCGTCCATGACGTCCAGGTGCATGTAGTCGGCTCCGCCGGCCTCGGCTTCCCGAATCTGGTCGGCCAGATGGCCCCAATCCGCCGTTAAAATAGAGGGAGCGATCTTCACTTGTGGCGTTGTCATTGTTCTCTTTTCCTGATTTTATGATGTTTATTCGCCAGTATAATTGGAACGCAGATTCTCACAGATTCACCTCAAAACCAACCACGAGAATGCCCCAATCCATCATAGCCGCGCGCTATCGGCTTCCATCAAAAACTCATCCATGATCCGCTGCACTTGCCAGGGACGACGAAAGATCAGGCCATGGGCCTGGCCGGGGATCAGGTGCAACTGAGCGTTAGGCAGGGCTACGGCCATGCGTTCGGGGACGGCGGGTGGGAAGAACTGATCCTCCTCGCCGTGGATCAAACAGACCGGCATGCGAAAACGGCTGAACGCATCCAGGGGCAGATCGACGCCCACCCATCGATCCAGGCTGCGGAACGCGGGCAGCAGCACCTGCTGGTAATAGCCCTCATCATGATAGGGATCGTGGAGGCGGGCGGTGGCTTCGAGCCAACGTTCATCGGGCTGGAAGCGCTCTGGCGTCAGCAAGGGGCGGCCCCCGACCAGCTTATCCGGGTCCAGGGTATAGCTGGTGCTGACCAGGGCCAATGTAACCGGTGACGCCAGCCGATGATGGACCATCAACTGGGCGATCATGCCGCCGCTGCTGACGCCGGCCAAGTGTCCGCTGTCCGCGCCTTCGGCCTCCATGAGCGCTGCGATCTGGCGCGCCATGGCCCTGTGATCGAAACGGAGCGGATAGCCCTGTGAACGTCCATGTCCGGGCAGATCGGGCAGCAGCACCCGATAGCGCCGGCTGAACCCGTCCAGCAGCGCGCCCCAGGCGCGTTCGCCTGTGCTCATAAAATTGTGCAGAAGCGTCAGCGTTGGCCGCCCCGCCGCGCCGATTACGTCATAATGGATGACGCCGCTCTCTGTCTCAAACCTTGGCATCGGTGGTGGCGTCGTCTGTAGAGGTCGGGCCGCCTGCGCCCGGGCGACCGGCGTTCTGGCGGTGAGAGCGATTTATGGCCGCGCCCATAACATGGATCATTTCGGTGATGTCATCAGCGCTGAGCAGCCCCAGAAAACGCGACCAGTCCATGACGGCCATGACGCGACTAGTTGACGCGCTCATTTTTTCCCACACATCGGCCAGGTCGTCGTCCGGACGGCATACAGGGATTTGGTCGACGGGGATCATATAGTCCACCACGCGCGCGTTGGGACCGCCTTCCCGCAGGCCATGGACCAGTCGGGAATGGGTCAATACACCGACGAAATTGCCGCCCAGATCCATCACCGGATAGTTGGATTGGTGGCTGTGCATGGCCAAATCCACGGCCCGGTCGATGTGTTCGCTGACATAAAGGCTGACGGCGTTCGGGCGCAGAGCCCGATGGACAGGCACATTTTTCAGAACGGCCCGACTCTCCACGCCGGCCAGTTCGCCGCCGCCGCCAAAGTAAATGAAGAAGGCGATAAGCAGAAGAAAAAAGTTGCCGCCAAAAATGCCCCACACCACGAAGAGGGCGGCCATCACCTGGCCCACGAAGACGGCCACCCGGGTCGCCTGCACATAGGACATCCAGATGGCTAACAGGGAACGCAGAATGCGTCCGCCGTCCATGGGGAATGCGGGCAGCAGGTTGAACAGCCCCAACAGCAGGTTAAGCATGACCAGATATCCCAGAAGGTTGACCAAACTGGGCGTCTGCGCGTTGTACAGGGCCTGGGTGAAAATATGCATATCCATGGCCGCGGCCGGCCCGGACTGGAGAGCAGCTACGGCCAGGGTGACGGGGGCCAAAATCAAGGCGATGATGAAATTGACCGTGGGTCCGGCGATCGCGATCAGGAACTCCTGGGTGGGATTATCAGGCATGCGCTCCAGGCTGGCTACGCCGCCGATGGGGAGCAGGGTGATATAGGGTGTGTTTACGCCAAAGCGTTTGGCCACCAACGCGTGACCGAACTCATGCAGCGTGACGCAGACGAAGAGCAACAGGATCACCAGGACGCCGTAGAGTGCGCCGATGACCATATTGCCGCCCCCCGCACCAAAGATGAACGCCCCATAGAGGATGATCAGCAGGAAGGACCAATGCATACGAACTTCAATGCCGGCGATACGAAAAAGCGTTAGCGAGCCGCCCATGGTCTGTTGCATCTCCTTTCTTTCTTGCAGCGATTGTCGCGTCAAATGTGAATTGACAGGAATACAAACCAGGTTTCTAGTAGAAACCTGGTTTGTGCGAAGTTATCAAAACAGCCTTGACGCGACAATCGAGGAACGCGGGGACATTTGCTATGGATCGCGGTCTATCTGGTCTCTTTCGCAGCCTGCATAGGCGGCAACTTGTCCGGATCGAACCCGCCCTCTTCAGAGGCTCGGCGCAGATCGGTGAAGGCATAGATGCCGGCGTAGTGGCCATCGGTCCACTCGAACTGAATGGCGTAGTTGCCTATCAGCACAGCGTTGCTCACCTCATAGCTGGGGGGCAGGTCCAGCCGGATCATGCCTGTGGCGTCTTCCTGGCCCCCGCCGTGGCGTTTTTCGCCGCACTCGGCGCAGGGACAGTTCTCCCGCAGCCAGACGAGAGGATAGACGCTCGTCTGGCCGTCCTGCCAGGCAATGCGGAACGCGCCGGCCGCGCGGTCGACGGTCAAATCTACGGGGCGAGTTCTGGGATCGAATGCTTGCATAGTGTGGCCTGTTTGGATGCGTAAAACGTAATGCGTGAGACGTGAAGACGTAAAACATGAGGGCGCAACGCCAAGTTGTTCGCGACGCCCTCACGTTTTACGTCTTCACGTCTCACGTCTCACATCACGGCGTCGACAATATCCCCGTAATTGTATCACAGGCTGTCTTGACTTCCACAGCCGGGTCCGCCTGCTCAAGCATGATGTTCTGAGCCATCAGCATCATAGGCGTGGGTGCGTTGGATGCAAAGATTTCGCTGTACTTGGGCGTGTTGGGGAAGAGTTTCTCATACGGCATCATCTCGATGAAGGCCTTGCGCCCATACATGCTCTGGAACTCCTCCGATTCCATAACAGCCTTGAAGGCAGGCAACTGTCCTGACTTGGCCCAAGCCGCGGAATTTGCCGCCAACCATTCCAGGAATTTGAAGGCCGCCTCTTGCTTGGCCGGATCGGCATAGGTGGGCAGGGTGAACATGTGGGAGCTGCCCCAGACCGCGGGCTCGTCGAAGACCAACGGATAGACGCTGGACCCCCAGTTGAAGCCGCTCTCCTCGTGGGCCGCTTCCAGCGCGGGCATACGCCACGGGCCGTCAATCAACATGGCCGTGCGTCCGGAAAGGAAGTCGCGGGCGTAGTCGGTCTGGCCCTGGGGGGCGACGCCCTCTTTGTAGACCAAATCCTGGAGAAATTGCCAGGCCTGCGCCGCTTTGTCCAGATCCATGACGCAGGACTTGCCGTCCTCGGAAATAAGTTTGCCGCCCAATTGGTTGTAGAGCGACCACCACTGGAAGAAGGCGTGATGGTTGGTGTGCATGTTGATCCCGTACTGCTCCACCGTCTCCGGATCGAAGCCGTCCTCGCCAGGGTGTTTGCCGTTGGCGTCCACGGTCAGCTTACGAGCCACTTCCAGCAGTTCATCGCCGGTGGTGGGCGGGGCGTCGATACCAGCGGCATCGAACAGATCCTCGTTGTAATAAAGGCCGTGCATGTGCAGGTCCAGCGGAATGCCGTAGAGCGCTCCCTTGTAGATGTTGGCATCCCAGGCGCTGGCCAGGTAGTTGTCGGCGTTGATAACGTCCGACTGGGCGACGATGTCATCCAACGGGTTGAGCAGTCCCAATTCCACGAACTGGGGCATTTCCTGGGGATGCATGGCCAGGATGTCGGGCGACTCCTTGGCGCTGGCCGAGACGATGAAGGCGTCGAAGAGCGGCGACCACTGCTGGACGGTCAGGTTGACCTGAATGTCAGGGTTTTCGCTATTCCACTGGTCCACCAGCGACTGCATGATGTCGCCGTCCGGACCGGTCCAGCCACCCCAAAACTCGATCGTCATGGGGCCGCCTTCCCCGGATTCGGCCACTGGCGGTGCGGCCTCCTCACTGGTCGGCGCCGACACGGGCGCAGCGCACGCCGCCAGCGCCAAACTGCCGATCACCAACAGGGCGATGAACAACCAAAGTCTGCGAATTTTCATCTTTCTCCTCCTCTTTGAATGTTGAAAATTGAATGACTATTCATCTTCGCGGCGTCCCATTTCTAAGCCATTCTTCGCTGAAGACGGCATGTTGGATATATCTGCGCCGACAAGTGTACACCAAGTGAATGCGTCCATCAGAGGCTTGCAGGAGGGTCGGGTAGGAAAATTCAGCGCGCTCATCCTCCAGCGTGCGCATGCGTTCGAAGCCCTCATTCTGGCCGCCGATGGCCACGCAAAGGGGCGTCCGCCGCCGATCGTTGTTGTTGAACGCCAGCGCCAGTGCGCCGCTCTGAAGCCGCAGCAGATCGATGCCTGCATTGGGATTGGGCAGGTCAGTAGCCATGAGCCGGGACCATGTGTCGCCCTGGTCCGTCGACGTGGAGCGCCAGATGCTCCCGCCTCTGCCCCCGGTGCGCATATAGGCCAGCAGCCGGCCGTCATCCAACGGCGCTACGCAAGGGTGGATGTTGCCGTGGGGCGATTTCATGGGCGCGGTCAGCCGCCAGGAGGCGCCGTCATCGTCAGAGATCATCATGTGCGATTGCCAGACGTTCTCGTCGTAAACGGGCAGGATGATACGCTTGTCGAGAACCATAGGCCGGCTGCGAAACATCAGCCCTGGGTAGTCGAGCAGATGTTCAGGTTCGCTCCAGGTTTTCCCGCCATCTGCTGACCGCTGCCGGTAGGGTTGGGCGCTGGTCCAGTCCCACTTCATGATGACGTTGTAAAAAAGCCACAGCACCCCATCCGGCCGTTGGAGAAAAACCGGCTGACCCATGGGGCGATCCGGCCAGTCTGCCATCACCCACGGCTGTGACCAGCTTTCCGTCTGCACCCGGTAACGGGCCGCCAGAATGGCCGTGTCCGGGGCCGTCTCGTAGGCCCCGCCGAACCAGGCCGCCAACAGGTCACCATCGAACAACTCCACCAGGGTGGCGCAATGGGCCATAGGCCGATCCGTCAGTTGGGAGAAAACTGGCTGCGTGATCACGGTTCAATCCTTTGGTTTCCAGGTGTATTGGATATATGTGCGTCCATCTGGACTATGGCTGATCTGGGGTAACGTCAGGCGCGGGGGAACGGTGTTAAAGAGATGCAAGGCGTCAGAGAGTCTAACAGCCAGATTGATCATGATGACCGCATCCTGATTCGGCGTGTACAGACGGTGGACTTCAGCACGCCGGCGTCAATTATTCATCGATGACGAATAGAGCGCCTGTAATCGTACACACGCGTTTACTATACTGGGTCCGAAAGCAAATGTCAAGAAATCTGTCAATTTTCTCGTTTCGCGCGTATCTGCTCAATATTCCAGGGAGCCTCCGCAAAAATCTTTGTGGTTCCCTGGACAATCTCTTGCGGCTCTCCGTTCCTCCGTTTTTTGAGAAGGCGCTTTCAGTCAATTGCACGTCACCTGCCCTGAAAAATAGCCACGGATTACACGGATTGCACGGATTTTTTCATTCTCCGTGGCGCTGCATGGCAGCATGAATATCTTCCTGAAAGGTGCGTAGATCCTACAGAGGTGGTGGCTACAAAATAGGCCGACGAAATTGGAGATTGAAGAGATTGGAGACTGCCTTCTTGGCGACGCCCAATCTCCTTCCACAGACCGGAACGCCAACGCTCGCATGTGAGTGGGTTTCAACTGCTGTTTGACGCCACTGCCGTACTCAGGCATAATCGAAGCTATCACCGACTGAACCTCTTTTCGTCCTGGTTTCCGTTAGACAGTGAGGAGTCAGCCATGCAGATCAACGTACGTTTAAGTGGTGATTTGGCCCGAACGATGGGCCGCCCGCGCGTCACCGTCACGGTGGCCGAGCCAGCCATCGTCGCCGACCTGGTTGCAGCGCTGGTCGTCGCCTATCCCCAGGAAGAACCCGCACTCACCCGGGCGATCGTTGTGGTGGACGGACGCCATACCGGCCCCAATCACCCCCTGGAATCCAATCGAAATGTGGCTCTGCTGACGCCGATTGCCGGGGGATGTTAGCTCCTTTTTCGCACCCGTTTTCGTTCATCGTTCAAAGGAGGATTCCATGACTGTCAAAGTTGCTGCCCCCCAAACCGCCAGCGCCGACACGCGGGCCAACGGCCATTCAGGCCACGAAACGGTCTATGTAGACGAGTACGTGGACGGCATCCTGGATCCGGGCAAGCCCATGCTGGGACCGGTGCGCGATGGCGGCCACATTGTCGCCAACACTGCGCCCGGCTGCTGGGGGCCCATGATCACCCCCGAGATTCGCGGCGGACACGAGGTCACCAAACCGGTGGCCGTGGCCGGCGCAGAAGTCGGCGACGCCATCGTCCTTCGCATCAAGGATATCACCGTCACCTCCCTGGTCACCGCGTCGGGCAATGACCAGTGGATGGAGGGCCGCTTTCTGGGCGATCCCTACGTCGCTGGCAAGTGCCCCGAATGCGGGACGCTCTATCCGCCGACCCGCGTCGAGGGCATCGGCCCGACCGCTGTGCGCTGCGCCAACTGCGGCGCGGACGCCACGCCCTTCACCTTCACCAACGGCTACACCATTGCCTTTGACGGCGCCCGCAGCGTGGGCGTAACGCTGCACCAGGACGCCGCCGAAACCATCGCCCGCGACGCCAAGGCCTATGCCGCCATGCCCGAAAAGTCGATCCAGAACTCGGTGCTCACCTTCGCGCCCCATGATCTGGTGGGGTTGGTGGCGCGGCTGCGGCCTTTCATGGGCCAACTGGGCACAACGCCGGCCATCCCCCTGCCCGATTCTCACAACGCCGGCGACTTCGGCACCTTCCTCATCGGCGCGCCCCACGAGTATGGCATCACCGCCGAGCAATTGCAGCATCGCACCGACGGCCACATGGACGTCGACGCGGTGCGCGCCGGCGCGATCCTGATCTGCCCCGTCAAGACGGCAGGCGGCGGCGTTTACCTGGGCGACATGCACGCTCTGCAGGGGGACGGCGAGATCGCGGGCCACACCTGTGACGTTGCGGGGACGGTGACGCTGCAGGTTCACCTGCTCAAGGGGCTGAACCTGGACGGGCCGATCCTGTTCCCGGTGGAGGAGGACTTGCCCTTCCTGGTCAGGCCGCTCACCGCTGAGGAGGAGCGGCGCGCGGCGGCTGTGGCGGCGCAGTGGGGCCTGTCCGGGCTGGAGGCGTCAGCGCCCATTTCCGTTATCGGCACCGGTCCGGACCTGAACGCGGCCACTGACAACGGCCTGGAGCGGGCCGCGGCCCTGCTGGGCATGACGGTCCCGGAGGTCAAGAACCGGGCCACCATCACCGGGGCGATCGAGATCGGGCGTCATCCGGGCGTGGTGCAGGTGACGTTCCGCGCGCCACTGGAGAAATTGGCGGCGCTGGGGTTGGGTGATTTTGTGCGTGATATGTATGGGATTGGGTAGGAAAGTGAGAAGAGATTGGGGAGATTGGAGATTGTCCTCTCCGCGACACCCAATCTCTTCAATCTCCCAATCTCTCCAATTTTCAATCCTCAATTTCCACCCCCCTCTCCCCCACCCCCACATACTCCACCTCCGCCCGGGGCGGGAAACCGAAGGGCTTGCCCGTGGTCATCTCCTCATGGACGTGGGCCAGCAGCCCGGCCGTGCGCGCGATGATGAAGAAGCCCTTGCCCAGCCGCCAGTCGAAGCCCATATCCGAGATCAGCGCGGCCAGCGCGCCGTCGATGTTCAGGGGCAGGCTGCGGCCCGTGCGTTCCGCCAGCGCGTCCACCAGGGCCAGGGCCAGCGCGGTGTGGCGGCCGGCTATGTCCCACGCCTGGGCCAGGGTCAGCAGGCGCACGGCGCGCGGGTCCGGGTTGTGGAAGCGGTGGCCGAAGCCGGGCAGCCGCTGGCCTTCCTGCCGGGCCTCGTCCACGACTTGGATGGCCAGCGCGTCCAGGTCCGCGTCCGGCGGCGCGACGGCCAGGGCCTCCTGCAGGATGCGGGCGCAGGCCTCGCCCGCGCCGCCGTGATAGTCGCCGATGGCGCTCACGCCTGCGGCCACCGCAGTCTGCACCGGGCTGCCGCAGGCCGCCACCGTGCGCGCGGCGTGGGTGGAGGGCGCGTTGATGCTGTGCTCCACCATCATGGAAAGCATGACCTCGATCAGCCGCCCCTCCTGGCCCCCCGGCAGTTCGCCCCGCAGGAGCAGATAGACCACATCGCCAAAGGAGCGGGCTTCGGCCACGTCCACCAGGTTGTAGCCCCGCACCAGGATGCGGTCTGGATAGACTTGAGAGATGGCGGTGCTCACCACGCAGGGTGGGGCTGGCGGGGATGGGTTGACCGCATTGGGGTTAGAAGTTAAAATAGTCATGATCGTTCCTATCTGTCAACCGCCAGCCTTCCTGGAAGCTCTGAGCTGCCCTGAAAAATAACCACGAATTGCACGAATTGCACAAATTTTTCATTCTCCGTGGCGCTGGATGGCGGCATGAACGTCTTCCAGAAAGATGACTCCGATTCGACTCACAATGAAATACATGCGTTGCGCGTACAATGCAGATAATCAGGCCTCGCTAACTATAGACGCTATCTATCAGGCGTTGCCGACGACAGATGTTGAGAAAGCATCCGGCATGGTGCGGATTGTCGATAATGAGGGCGAGGACTATCTTTATCCCGACCACTGGTTTGAACCTGTTTCGTTTCACGTGCCGGGGAGTTTCGAACTCCCCGGCACGTCGGAACGAGATTTCTGATTCCAGCAGAAGCCGAGTTTTTGTCAAAAACTCGGCTTCTTGGCTTCACCTCTCCCGCCAGACGACCCGCACATCCACCACCTTCACGCCCTGACCGGCCGGCAGCACGATCACCGGGTTCAGGTCCAGGGAGACCAGGCGAGTCGCTTCGCTCGCGGCCAACCGTCCCAGCTTCACCAGCAGATCCACCAGCGCATCCACGTCCGCGGGCGGCTGGCCGCGCACGCCCGCGAGCAGCCGCCCCAGCCGGGTCTCCTCGATCATGGCGCGGGCTTCCTCGGCGCGTAGCGGTGGCAGACGCAACGCAACCTCGTCCAGCAACTCCACGAAAATGCCGCCCAGCCCGCAGGCCAGGACCGGCCCGAACTGCGCGTCCTCGTGCACGCCCACCAGCGCCTCCACGCCCGGCGGGGCCATGCGCTGGACCAGGACGCCCTCCATCTCGTGGCCGGACAGGGCCTGGAACAGTTCTGACGTTGCCTGGGCCACGGACTCGTCATCGGCCAGGTTCAGGCGCACCAGCCCGGCGTCGGATTTGTGGCTGAAGTCCAGAGAGAGCGCCTTCAGGACCACCGGGTAGCCCAGCCGCCGGGCCGCGGCTACGGCCTGGTCGGCCGTCTGCACTACTTCGCTTTCGATCAGGTGAATGCCGTAGTGGGCCAGGAGGGCGGTGGATTGACAGGATGACAAGGTGTCGGCCCCCCGGCCCCCAATTCTGGGGGAGGCTGGGCTGGGCTGAGCCTGGCTGGGCGAGCGTTCCCCCCAAGGTTGGGGGGCTAGGGGGGCTGCCCGCCAGTCAATCACCCGACGAAGGGCGTGGATGCAGTCGCTGGGCTGATCGAAGGTGGGGACGCCGGCCTCCACCAGTAGTCGGTGGGCCAGGGGCCAGGAGACGTCGCCCACGGGAACCCGTTGCCCGGTCCAGACCACACAGAGGGGTTTGGTCGTCCGCCGGGCCGCGACGATGATGGACTTGGCCGTGGCCACGTCTTCGGCCCGCACCGCAGACTTGGCCAGCAGCAACACGACCACATCAGTCTCCGGATCCTCCAGGAAGGGCAGCAGGGTCTCGCCGGCTTCTGGCCCGGCCGCGCCGGAGCCGCGCACGTCGGTCGGATTGCCCAGATCGCCAAAGGTGAGCAGATGGCCCATGGCCTGGAGGCGCTCCTGCAATTGGAGCGAAAGGGGCGGCAACGCCAGCCCGGCCAGGGAGCAGAGGTCCGCGGTCAGGGAGCCCATGCCGCCGGACTGGGTGACCAACGCCACCCGGCGGCCCGCGGGCCAGCGTCCGGCCCAGGCCGAAAACATCTGCACCGTGCGTGTCATCTCCAGCACGTCGTCCACCTGCACCAGGTTGAACTGGCGGCAGACGGCCTGGAAGACCCGGTCCGAGCCGGCCAGGGCCGCGGTGTGGGTGGCCGCGGCCTGCTGGCCCGCATCCGTGCGCCCGCTCTTGACCAGGACGATGGGTTTGCCCGCGGCCTGCGCGGTCCGGGCCGCGGCCACGAACGCGCGGCCATCCTTCACCCCTTCCACGAACGCGCCCACGACCTGGGTTTCCGGATCGGCCGCCAGGTAGCCCAGGCTGTCGGCCAGGGTCACATCCATCTGGTTGCCCAGGGAGATCAGCTTGCTCAGGCCCAAGCGATGGTCGCTGAAGACGCCGTAAAGGGCCATCATCAGCGCGCCGCTGGCCGAGACGAAGCCCACATTCCCCGGCAACGGCGGGACGGGCAGGCGGGTGACGATGGCATGATCCAGCACGTTGGCCAGCCCGGCGCAGTTGGGACCCACCACGCGGATGGGGCTGTCCGCAACCAGGCGCGCCAACTCGTCCTGAAGCGCCTTTCCCTCGTCATCGCTCTCGGCGAAGCCGGCGGTGATGATCACGGCCGCGGGCACGCGCTTGCGGATGCACTGTTCGATCACGCTCAGAGTCGCCCGTCGGGGGGTGATGACCACGGCCAGGTCCGGCGTCTCCGGCAGGCTGGCCACGTCAGGATAGGCCCGCAGGCCGAAGACCGTCTCCCGCCTGGGGTTGACCGGGTAGATGCGCCCGCGGTAGCCATAGTCCATCAAATTGCGCAGGACGCCGGCCGGATACAGCCCCCGCTCCGACGCGCCCACGATGGCGATGCTGCGGGGGTGGAAAAAGGCGTCCAGATCGTGACCGCCCGCCATCATGCGTTCCCTTTCGTGAGAAACCGAGTTTTTGTCAAAAACTCGGTTTCTTCCCTTCCCGCCACGACCACGCGCTCGTAGCGGGTGTGGCTGCCGCCGAAGTTGGCCAGGCCGATCTGACCGTGAAGATAGGGCGCTTCCGGGTCGCTCCACAGGAAAAGGGGCTGGGCGCGCGGGGGTTCGTCTCCGCCGTCCTCTGAAATGCGGGCGATGCTCACGGCCAGGTCGGCGGCGTTGATCTGGATGAAGAGCCGGTAGCGCTCGTGGTGACGCCAGGGATAGCTGGTCCGGGTGATCAGGCGATAGGGGCCCAGCAGCGGATCCCGCTGGCCGGGCGTGGCCTTGTAGAGCGCGACCTGGCCATTGGGCGCCAGACCCGCGGCATAGGCGCGCAGGGTTCCCTGGACGCGCGCCAGCACGTTGTGATAATCGCCGACCACGGGCGTCAGGTCCACGGAAAGGGCCAGGTCCCGCCAGGCCACGTCGCCGCTGTAGCTTTCGGCCCGGTTCGCGCCGCTGCCGTGATAGCCGCCGTCCTCCAGCCGCCAGTAGCCGCGGGCGAAGGTCCACTGGCTGATGGCGTCCTGTTCGGGGCGCTCGCGGCTGAAGTCGGTGAGATAGCGGGGCGGGCCGTTCCACTCCAGGGAGTCCAGCCAAAGCGCGCCGCTCCACGGTTCGCCCAGGTTGCGGATGACGATGCCGGCCTGGGAGAGGAGCGCGTTCTCCAATTCGGGCAGTTGGAAGGTCAGCGTATGCCACTCTCCGGGGATCAGCGCCTCCCCCGCCTGCTGGATTTTCTCGCCCCGGTTGTCATCCCAGGCGTAGAGGCCGGCGCGCAGGGTGTCGGGCGCGTCCGCAGGCAGGAAGAGGCGCGCGGTCAGGGCCTGGCCGGGAGTGAGGGTGGGCGAGAAGCTGGCCTTGTAGTGGTTGGCGCTCAGTTCATCGGTGTGAACGTAGGTGCGGGTGAAGAGGCGCACCTCACCCTTTTTGTTGAGCTTGCGCACGGTCATGCGCAGGACGCCCCGCCCGCTTTGGGCTTCGTCCGTGGCCAGTTGCCGGAGGGAGACGAGGGTGGCGCGCTTGGTCCAGACCTGGAAGCCGTGGGTGGAGCCGGGCAGGTCGAAGTGGTAGCGGGGCAGGGCAGGCCGAGCGCTTGGCTCCACGCCCGCGATCTCCTGGCCCAGGCGCTGGAAGAGATCGACGCAGGCCGGGATGTCGGTCAGGTTGCGCACGCCGATGACGCTCGCGGCCACCAGCAGGTCGTTCATAGGCTCCCGCCAACTGGCGTCGATGCCGTCCAGCCCCGCCATGACGCCCATGATCGCGCCCACGTTGCCCACGTTGCAATCCGTGTCCCAGCCGGCCATGGCCGCGATCCGAATCGCGCGCGAAAAATCGCCCTGTCCATAGAGCAGGGCCAGGACCACCACGCCGGCGTTGGGGATGATGTGGACCACGCCACCGTAGCGGTCATAGCCGAAATTCGCGGCCAGATGGCGGTAGGCCGCGCGCCAGTCATCGGGCCGCTGGGCGTGAAAGTCGAGCATGGCCTGCACCACCCGCGCGTAGTCGCTCTCCGGCTCCACCAGGGAGAGGCCCCGCTCCACCAGCCGCCGGGGATCTCGCTCGCTGAAGGCCAGGCTGACCAGGCCGGCGATGAAGCGCCCGCCGTTGATACCGTCGCCGTCATGGGTCACGCTGGAGGCCTTGGCCGCGTAGGCCGCGGCCAGTTCGGGGTTGTTAGGCGCGACCAACCCCCAGACGTCGCTGAAGATCTGGCCGCCGATCTGCTCGGCCATAGTCTTGCCATTTTGCGCAATCGATCCGGAGCGGGGCGCGGGGATGCCGTTGGCCAGGTTAAGGTAGGCCGTGTGCTCGGTGGAGACGCCGTAGCCGCCCCACCAGAAGGTCCCCCGCTGGTCAGCCAGGTAGTTGAAGACCGTGTCGCCCATCTGCCGGGCCGTCACGGTCGGGCCGTAGTCCTCCAGCGCGCGGATGATGATGAGGGGAAAGGCGGTGTCATCATCGGGTTTGAAGATCTTACCCGGCGGCAAGGGAAAGAAGCCATCGATTTCGCCCAGGCTGTCGCGGATCTCGTCATGGGTCCAGTTTTCAATGGGCGCGCCCAGGCGCACGCCGATGCACTTGCCCAGCCAGCCGGCGTAGAGGCGATCCCGGTAGTCCGCGGGCAATGGATGGGTTGCGTTTGAATTCATGGGAATGTCCTGTTCTCAAATAATTTCGACGCAAAGACGCCAAGGCGCAAAGGCAGCGCAGAGAGCTTCGCTTTTCTTTGCGTTTCTCTGCGCCTTGGCGACTCTGCGTCAAAAGAGATACATTCGACGCAGAGGCGCAAAGACGCAAAGGCTACGCAGAGAGCTTCGCTTTTCTTTGCGTTTCTCTGCGCCTTGGCGACTCTGCGTCAAAAGAGATACATTCGACGCAAAGTCGCGAAGGCGCAAAGGCAGCGCAGAGAGTTCCACTTTTCTTTGCGTTTCTCTGCGACTCTGCGACTTTGCGTCAAATACGTCCCGTCGAAGACATCACCCCTTCAACCCCACCGAAGCAATGCCGCCGATCAACTGGCGCTGGACGAAGAAATAAAGGATCAAAATCGGCAAAATAGAAACCAGGGTCGCGGCCATGAACAGATTCCATTCCACGCTGTAACGTCCTTTGAAGAAAGCCAGTCCCACCTGCACTGGGAACTTATCGAAACTGTTGAGGTAGATCAACGGGTGCAAAAACTCATTCCAGGTCCACCAGAAGGTGTAGACCAGGATGATGGTCAGGGGCGGCTTGCACAAGGGTAGGATGATGCGGTAGAGAATGGTCCACGTGCCGGCGCCATCCATGCGCGCGGCCTCGTCCAGGTCCCGGGGCAGGGTCTTGATGTATTGCACCATGAGGAAGATGAAAAACGGGTTGCCGAAGAACGCCGGCAACACCAGCGGCCAGTAGGTGTCGATCATGTTCAGCCGGTGATAGATGGCGAAGAGAGGGATTAGCTTGATATGGCCGGGGATCATCATGGTGGCCAGCATGAGCACGAAGAGAACGTTGCGTCCCGGAAAGCGCAGGCGAGCAAAGCCATAGGCGATCAAGGGCACGGCCAGCAGCTCGCCGATGACGTTGACGACCACCAGGAAGGCGCTGTTGAGCATGAAACGGCCCATGGGATACTTGGTGAACGCCTCCCGATAGTTCTCCCAGTGTAGGGTTTCCGGGATCCACTGGGGCGGCCAGGCGAAGATCTCCCAGCGCGCCTTGAGGGAGGTGGAGAGCATCCAGAAGAGGGGGATCATGACGATAAAAGCCAGGGCGGTCATGACCAGATAGGCCAGGCCGTTGCCCAGCCAGCGTCTGGCCCGGCTGGAAAGCAGGGGCGCTTTGGGGCCGGCGGCGCGGGGAGCGTCGAGTTGCTGGGCCATCATGACTTCTCCTGTTCCGACTCGTAATAGACCCAATGTTTGGACAGATAATTCATGACCACGGTGGCGGCCAGGATGATGAGCATCAGGATGATGGCCAGGGCCGAGGCGTAGCCCATGTTGAAGTTCTGGAAGGCCTCTTCATAGAAGTAATACAGGTAAAAATAGGTGGCTTTGAGGGGACCGCCCTTGGTGATGACGAAGGCCTGGGTGAAGACCTTGAAGGAATCGATCATCTCCACGATCAGCAGAAAGAAAAGGATGGGGGTGAGCAGGGGCAGGGTGATGCGCCAGAAGCGACGCCACATGTTGGCCCCGTCGATTTTGGCCGCTTCGTAGAGGTGGGGCGGGATGTTTTGCAGGCCGGCCAGGTAGATCACCGCGCTGCCGCCCACCGCCCACACGTTCATCAGCGCCACCGACGGCAAGGCCCACTGGGGATCCCAGAACCAGGCCGGCCCCTGGATGCCGATCTGGGCCAGCAGCGCGTTGATTACGCCCGTGTCCGGGTGCAGGAGCCACATCCACATCAGTGAGACGGCCACGCCGGAGATCACCGCCGGGATGTAGAAGATGGTGCGATAGAAGTTCATGCCCCGGATCTTCAGGTTGAGCAGCAGCGCCAGCCCCAGCCCGAAGATGATCTTCAGGGGCAGAGAGAGCAGCACATAGTAGAATGTCACCTTCAAAGCCTGCCAGAAGAGCGGATCCCGGGTGAACATGCGCGTGTAGTTATCGAAGCCGATCCACTCGGCGGGCCGGGTCACGCTCCACTGGGTGAAGCTATAGTAGACCGACGCCAGGACAGGGATCAGCGTGAAGAGCAGAAAACCGATCAGCCAGGGGGCAATGCTGATATAGCCTTCCATGGCTTCCCGTCTCGTCCGGGGTGACATCTCGCGCCACGTGGAGAACATGGTCAAACCTCCTACGAAAGGAGATAGACCGCGGATTAGGCGGATTAGGCGGATCAACACGGATTTTTAAAAATCCGTGTAAATCAGCCCGATCCGCTCAATCCGCGGTCTATCTTTGTATCAACCGCCCAGCCGGTCGCGGCATTCATCCAGGGCTTCCTGGGCCGCGGGGACCACGGCGTCCAGCTCGGACTGGATCTGGTCGCGCTCGATATCGCCCAGCATGATCTTGTCCCAGACGTCGCCGGCCGCGCGGGCCACGGCGCCGTCACAGGGATGGGCGATGCGCCACTCGGAGACCTGCTTGAGTTTGAGCACATCGAAGAACGCCTGCGCGTACTCCTGGTCAGCGTCCTTGTACTGCTCCAGGACCGAGGGGATGGAGGGGAAGAGGTTGCCGTTCTCCATCAGGAACTTCTGGCCTTCAGGACCGACCCACCAACTCAGGAATGTCCAGGCCTCGTCGGGGTGCTCCGTCCCCTTCCAGATGGAGGAGGTCAGAGACCAGGCATTGACGTAGCGTTCATGGCCTTCCACCTGAGGTTCGGGAACCACGCCGAAGTTGGCGCCGGCCTTGACCGCGTTGAGCATGTGCCCCTGGTTGAGGGTGGCCATGGCCAGACGACCGGCCAGGAAGAGGTCCACCGGCCCGGTGCCCTCGGTGCCCAGCACCTCGATATCCGCGGGCGTGGGCGTGCTGCCGCTCTGCACCAGGTCCCACAGCCAGGTATAGGCGGCCACGGATTCGGGACCGTTGAGATAGCCGTCCACCGTCATGCTATCATCGCTGTAAGGATGCGCGCCATAGTTGAACCAGATGGCCCGGAACGGACGGCGAGGGCGGTCGCCGCCCCAGCGTTTCACATCCGGATCCATCAGCTGGGTGGACATGGTGATGAAGTCCTCGGTGGTCCAGTCCGCGCCGGGATAGGCCACGCCGGCCTCGTCGAAGACGTCCTTGTTGTACATGACGAACTGCGCGCCCACGCCCAGGGGCAGGCCGACGACCTTATCCTGCCAGACGGCGCGGGTGTTCCAGAAGCCCTCGAAGTACATGCTGGGGTCGAAGTTCGGGTCGGCCTCGATGTAGGGCGTCAGGTCCAGCGCCTCCGGGAACCAGTTGTTGTCCCAGAAGAAGGCCACGTCCGGCGCGCCCTGGCCGGCGCCCAGTGCGGTCGTCATCTTGTCGCTGAATCCGCTCTCCGGCAGAACAGTCATGTTGACCTTGATGTTGGGATGGGAGGCCTCGAACTCGGCCACCATGGCCTTCTGCACTTCTTCCGAATATTCCTCCGAATTGACCGTCCACCAGTCGATGGTGACCGGCTCGCCGGCCGCCGCGGCCTCCTCTCCCGCCGGCTGCTCGGCCGCGGGCTGTTGGCCAGCCGGCGCCGCGGTGCAACCCGCCAGAACGATGATCAAACTCAACAACAACGTGACAAACAGCATACTCTTACGCATTGTCTTACCTCCTGAAGTGAAAGAATAAAAAGAGTTGCAAGGTGCAAGTCGCAAGGGGCAAGTTGCAGGTCATGGGCGGCGTCACTAGCCACTAACCACCTACCACTTGCCACCTACTTTACCGAACCAACGCGGCCAGTTGAACGGCCACATGGGTGATGTCTTCTTCGGCGGCGAATTTCAGGCAGACGCCCTGGGGACGCCTGGCCCGCTCGATCCAGGGCTCGGGGATGACCTGGACGCCATGCCTGGCCCCGGTGATCGCACCGATGACCGCGCCGATGGTGTCAGCATCGCGGCCGAAGTTGCCGCCCCAGAACATGCCTCGCCGGAAGTCACAGTCCGTCACCCGGAGGATGGCGTAGATCTGGGGGATGGCCTCGGCCGCGGTGGAGTGGGAGGGCGTCCACAGGTCCGTGTGCAGGCGCTCCCAGGCGTTCTCCATATCGCCCGCCTGATCGCAGATGTCCATGGCGCGAGCCATCGCTCGCCCCAGCCAGCTATCCTCCGGGATCTGCGCCAGCCCGGCCTGGATGATCTCATCCGTATCGCCGTCCGCCATGGCCACGGCCACGCTGGCGGCCACGGCCTGCGCGGCCCAGACGCCGTCGGCGTGGTGGCTGATCCGGGCCTCGATCTCGGCCATGGCCGCGGCCCGATTCGGATCGCAGGCGTAGACGATGCCGATGGGCGCGATGCGCATGGCCGCGCCGTCGTCGTTGTTGGCCACATTGTCCATGCCGGAGCGAGGTGGTCGCAGCCCGCGCTTGAGGTTCTCCACCGCGCCGTAGAGGGGACGCCCGCCCCGCTCATAGACGCCGCCCTGCTCCAGGATGTACTTTTGCCAGGAGCGCACCACCGCGTCGTCGCAGATCTGGCCGTCGTTGTCGATCAGGGTGCGCGCGGTCAGCAACGCGAACTCGGTGTCATCGGTGCTGCTGGCCCCGGCGTAGAGGCTGGTGACGATGCCGTAGCGCTGGCGATAGGCGTCGCTCCGTCCCAGGTCGCCCAGGGCGTCGCCTACGGCTAAGCCCAACAGGCTGCCCAGCGCTTTGTCCCGGAGCAGGGGGTGGTTTTGGATCAGTGCTTCACGGGTGATCATGGGTTTCTCCTGGGGGCGTGAAATCAAAATTGAAGATTGAAGATTAAAATTGGTGTCCGGCGTTCTCGCCGTTTATTGATGATTTGACGACCATGGACGAACGACCAATGGCTATGTTCATGTGCGATAACGTATCTGCCCGACGAGGCAAATTATGGGAACGTTCCCATTGATGTTCAAAAAAAATAATCGACTACGTCCCGTCTCCCTGCTATTTCGTCACTTTGGGCGGGGCGGTGGAACTACGCTCGATCAGTTGGCAGGCGATCACCTGGCGGCGGGGGACGTCGGGCGCTTTGCCTTCGATGCGGTCGAGCAGAAAGCGGGCCGCCTGACGTCCGATCTCGTACTTGGCCTTGGCCAGGGTCGTCAGCGGAGGATTGGTGGTGGAGGCTGAGTAGATGTCATCCATGCCCACGATGGACAGGTCGGCGGGGATGTCCAAGCCGGCCTGGTGCGCGGCCTGCATGGCCCCGATAGCCAGGATGTCGTTGGCGGCCAGAACCGCGGTGGGGGGAGTGTCTAACGCCAGCAGCGCGCGCATGGCCTCAGCCCCGCCCGCCAGATCGAACGGCCTCTCCACACTCAGGGCGGGGTCCTGGGGCAAATCATGGGCGCTCAGGAACTCCTCATAGGCGGCCAGGCGAGCCCGGCCGCGTGCGCCCCGGTGACGGCCCCGGATCAGGGCGATGCGCCGGTGTCCCAGGCTGTAGAGATGCTCCAGCGCCTGGATCGTGCCGCCGTAGGAGTCTGAACCGACCATGTCGAAGTCCCGGTAGTCCTCGCGCACGCCCAGGATCACCGTGGGAATGCGGGTCGCGTGCAGTTCGGCGCTGGTCACGCCGGTCGGGTTGATGGCGATGGCGTCGAAGCGGTTGCGGCCGGCCAGGCGCAGGAAGCGGCGCTCTCGTTCCACATCCCAGTCGCTGTTAGAGAGCACCACCGCGTAGCCGTGCTCCTCCACCGCGTCCTGCACGCCCCGGGCCACCTCCGGCCAGAAGGGGTTGGTGATATCGGGGATGGCGAGCATGACGGTGTAAGTGCGGTTGGTGCGCAGGCTGCTGGCCACCGCGTTGTGTTCATAGCCCAGGCGTTTGACCGCGGCCCAGACCTTTTCCCGGGTCTCCTCGCGTACGCTGCTCCCGTCGCCGCGCAGGACCCGAGAGACGGTGGATTTGGAGACGCCCGCCTCACTGGCGACGTCAATGATGGTCGGATGGCTAGGCACCGAGGACTCCAGAATACATGCGGGGGGATTGATCACGATCGCAAATGGGAACGTTCCCATTATAGAATGAATTTTGGACGTTGTCAAGGGGGATCGAAGATCAAAAATTTTGAAAAGTGTGGAGGGCAATTGGGATTGTCCCCCGGAATCGTCCATGTTATACTTTGGCAATGGATGTTTTCCCCGTTCAGGAGTCGTAATCATGACCCAGTCGCTCACCCTTGATCTGCCAGATTATAGATAGAAAGGACGCCTCCATGGATCGACCCTGGGAATATGCGTTAGGCGTCGTCGGGCTGGCGCTATGCCTGCTCGCCGGCCTGGGGCTGGCGCGCTGGGCTGCGCCCACACCGATCATCGGCGTGGTGCGTTTCGACGCCGTGATCAGCGAGGAGACCGCGGCCAACCTGGTCGAGATCCTGGAGCGCGCGCAGAAGGACGATCGCGTGGCCGGCGTGGTGCTGGAGATCGCCAGCCCAGGCGGCCTGGCCTACAGCAGCGAGAATGCATTTTACAGCCTGTTGCGCCTGCGTGAAACCAAACCCGTGATCGCGGCCATCGATGGGCAGGCGGCCAGCGGCGGCTATTACATGGCTGTGGCCGCCAACCGCATCTATGCGCCGCCCAGCGCCAGCGTGGGCAATGTGGGCGCGCGCGGCCCCCGTCCCGACGACCCGGAGCTGTCGCCTAACGAGTTGAGCAGCGGCCCTTATAAAATCGCGGGCGGCAGCCGTTTCGACAGCATCCAGCAGCTACAGACGGTGGCCGACGCCTTCGTAGGCAACGTGGTCAACCAGCGCCAACACGCCGAGGTCACGCCCCTGACCATTGACGCCCAGGCCGTGGCCGAAGCGCGCATCTACCTAGGCAGCGAGGGGCTGGCCCTGGGCCTGATCGACGCCGAGGGCGGGCGCACCGACGCCCTCCTGGCCGCGGCGGAGTTGGCCGGCGTGGAGCGCTACAGCGTGGTCGATCTCGCTGACGACTATGGGATCGCCATCACCCCGACCACGTCCACCATCAGTGAGTCGGTGGCTGCGCTGGCCGCGGACGCGCCGCCGGACGCGGTTTTTCTGCTCGACAGCCGCATCCCCCTGCCCCAGGGGCTGAGCGGCTCTTCCCTGGACCAACAGCTGCTGCGCCTGCGCGGGAACAATTGATGAAAGCGAAGGCATGATGAACGTGCGTCCACGCCACCTCCTGTTTCTGATCGCCGGGCTGCTGCTTCTACTGGGGCCGTGGTTCGTGCGCGCTGTCGTGCTGGATTACAACGGGCGCGCCTACACGCCGCCGGACATCCCCGTCATCGATCTGGCCTCCACGCCCGCGCCCACGGTGACGCCTGTGGCTGTGACCGCGCCCGCGGTCGAGCCGGAGCCCACGTTCCGCACGCGGCCGGTGGTAGTGGATCTGGCCCACCTGAACCGCATCAGTCGCAGCGCGTTTCAGCCCCTGGAAGCCGCGCTGGCGACCCGCCATATCGGCCTGCGCTTCTGGCAACCGGAGGCCGGCGCGGAGACATCAGGGCTGGAAAACTTCCTCGATTTCCCTGACCAGTCCGAACGCCTGGCCACAGAATTGGCCGACGCCAGCGCGTTGGTGGTGGTCAGTCCCTTCTTTCTCTGGTCGCCTAAGGAGATCGCGCTGGTGGAGCAGTTCGTGGCCGATGGCGGGCGGCTGCTGGTGATCAGCGACCCGGATGTGACGGGTGACGCCGCGCGGGACATCGACAACCTGACCCAACCCTTTGGCCTGGTCTTCAACGACGATTACCTCTACGACACAGAGGACAACGACGGCAATTTCATCCACATTTTTGCGGGCGAATTTCTGGACCAGGCCAGCGGGCTGGAGGGCAGCCGCATCGCCCTCTACGGCGCGCGCAGCATCAGCGGTTCGGGCGAACCCCAGGTGCGCAGCGGGGAGAACACGCTCAGCAGCCTGCGCACGGGATTGAGCGGCTTCACCGTTGCAGCCATCGGCGGTAAGGAGGCCCGCGATACGGCCGGCCGGGTGCTGGCCATGGGCGACTTCGACACACTGACCGAACCCTACGTCGAACGCCACGACAACCGCAAACTGCTGGGCTTCGCGGCCGACTTCCTGGCCGGGGCCGAGTTCGCCCCCACCATCGACAAATTCCCCGCCTTCCTGGGCAAGGAGGTCAGCCTGCTCTATGGCGGCGAGCAGGCTCTGGGCGCGACGCTGCTGGTCCAGGGCGCGCGCTTGCAGGACCGGCTGGCGGTCACCGGACGCACCCTCACCCTGGCCGACAGCGACATCCTCACCGCCACCCTGACCGGGAACGCCACCGCCGGGAACGCGCCCGATCTTATCTATCTGGCCGACTTCGCCACGGCCGACGCCGAAACCCCCTTCCTGGACGATCTGGGATTCTCGCTGGTGACGGTTGTGGTGACACCCACGACGCCGTTGACCACCTCCGCCTCTGCGGCCCTGCCCGCTCCGGCCAGTGCGATCACTGCCGCCACCGCCAACGTTACGGTGACGATCAACGCGGAGATCACATCGACGGTCGCGTCGACCGGAACCGAACTCGCCCCCCTGTCCGTTGCGGAACCCGCATCATCGCCTACGCCTGCACAACCGCCCGCGCCCCAGGTGACGACCTACCTGGAGACCGGAGCCGGCATCCGTTTTCTGGCTAATGAGGTGGTGCTGATCGGCCAGCGAGAACTGGACGCCGGCGCGCGCGTGGTAGTTCTGCTTGCGGTTGATAGCAATGGCGTCAGCGCGGGAGTGGAGCGCTTGCTGGTCCAGGATTTCCGCCAGTGCATCATGGAGCCAGATCAGGCCGTCTGCCCGCTGGAGGCGGGTGACGCTGAATCCGCGCCGGATGCGGCCACGGCTGGAACGGATGAATCATCCCCATCGACGGCCGAGAACGCCACACCTGACGTTCCCGCGCTTCCGCCCCCCGCCGATAAGGAGCGCGTCCTGGTCATCGACGACAACAGCAACGCGCAGGAAGGCGAGGTCAGCGAGGCCGACGCCTACATCAAGAGGCTGGTCGCGGCCGGCGAGTCGCCCCGCCTCTGGGTCACCGGTGCAGAGGATATTCCGGACGCGGAGACGCTGGCGGGATACCGGTGGGTGATCTGGAGCGGGGCCGGCTACGAGGAGAGCGGTCCCTATCTGGATGATTTGGGCCTTATCAACGCCTATGTGAACCAGGGTGGGCGCATCACCATCAGCAGCCGCGCGCCGCTGCTGGGCATGGCTCCGGCTGAGGCGGCGCCCATCCGCGACCTGGTTGTGGACCCCGCCGGACGGGCCATGAATCAGGATCTGCCGGGGACGCCCATCGAGCTGGCCGACGATCTGCCGCCGGTTCAGCCCCTGGACGAGCACTTTCTGGATACGGTGGACGCGTCCGTGGTTCTGCGGCGGGGACCTCTGAGCAAGCCGGAAAGAGCGCCGGCCCTGCTCTACTTCACCGACGCCGACGCCGAGGAGCCCATGGGTGCACAGATTGCAGTTATGGGTCTCTCCCTCACCTGGCTGCCGGAGGATGTACAGACGATTCTAGTGCGCAATATGGCGGTATGGATGTTGGAGGAGTGAGGCGTAAAACGTGAGATGGACATCGTGATATTCAGCAGACGCTGAAATTTTATGAATGATCGCAAGTGGATGGAGTTTGCAAAAGAAGAGTGGCTTCTGGCGCTTTCGGCTTTGGGGCTGCTCTTTACTTCCCTCTATCTGCGCCGAATTCCTTCCTATAGCACATCTGACTTCGAGATCCTCTACATCCTGTTCGTGTTGTTCGTGGTGACGACGGGCCTGCAGCGGCATCACGTTCTGGCCCGGATCGCACTGCGGCTCGAACAGGGACATTTTATCCCCGCGAAGCTGATTCTCGCCACGTTTTTCTTCTCCATGGTGGTGACCAACGATGTGGCGCTCCTCTCCATCGTCCCGCTGACCCTGCTGCTCGACATTGAACGAAAAGAGTGGTTGATCATCCTGGAAGCCCTGGCTGCGAACGCCGGGTCGGCGCTCTCTCCGTTCGGCAACCCCCAGAACCTGTTCATCTACTGGTTCTATGACATGTCGTTCAGCGAGTTCGTCGACACGATCGCACCCTTCTCCGCAGTCTTTCTGGTCCTGCTTCTGGCGGGAGCCTTGATTATCAATGCGAATGGAGTCCCCTCAAAAGCGCCGGGTAAGTTGAAGCTTTCAGCGCCGGCGTATTTCTATACAGGGGCGCTGTTCTTCTTTGCGTTGGCGATTTTACACGTGCTGCCCCTGGCCGTGGGCGGGCTGGCCATCCTCTACGCCCTGCTCGCTGACCGGGGAAGCCTGCGCGTCGACTATCCGCTGCTGATCACCTTTGCCTGCTTCTTCGGCTTTACGGACAACCTGCAAGTGTTGCTGGAGCCTGTGCTCGCCCACCCCCGCCATGTCTTTCTGCTCTCCGCGTTCCTCAGTCAGGTGATCAGCAACGTGCCGGCCGCGCTGCTGCTGGCGGATTTCACCGACCATTGGCGGCCATTGTTGTGGGGCGTCAGCGTGGGGGGATTCGGGAGTCTGGTCGGCTCTCTGGCCAACCTGATCGCCTATCGAATCTATGTGCGGAAGGAGCGAGGCAGGGCGCGCCAGTTCACCGTGCGCTTTCATGTAGTGAGTTACGCTGCGTTTTTCGCGGGCATACTTCTTTACTTCATCCTGGAGCGTATAGGCTAACCGGCAGAAAGCGTTGGATGGGTATTAAAACGTATGTAGAGACGCCCAGGCGAGGCGTCTCTACTCCTCCGGATGCGTTCGGTCTTCAGAGCAAGCATGCGCCATTTCGCATGCTTGCTCTGAGATGATGTATTGCAGATGGCGCCCAACCAACCTGCCCCATTATTTGCTGCTGCGGACAGTTTCGATATGGTCCGCCAACTTGTCGAAAGCTTGCGCCCAACCACCAGCTCCGCCTGAATCTGCTGGTATACCGGCATGCATCATCACCATTTTTGTCCGCCCACCGAGGTCTTCCAATAACACGGTGACTTCAGTCGTCGTGGGATGCCCTTCAGGCATTCCCATGACAGATGGCGAAACCACATTGCCGTTTTCATCAGTCATGCTCTCTGTGTAGACGAGGCGCTCATTCGGGATAATCTCCGTGTATTCACCTGTCGTCCACATTTTCATGCTGCCATCTGGCGATGCCATGCAAATCAGGCGCTTGCCGCCAACGCACAGTTCCATGTCGGCAACGGGTACGGTGAAACCTTTGGGCCCATACCACTCTTGGAAATGCTCGGGATCTGTCCACATTCGCCAGACGAAGTCTACGGCTGCATCAAAAATACGTTCAATTATAACGGCATCTTTAGGGCTGGTGCTGTCACTCATTTTCTTTCTCCTTGTCGCTCATTCAGTTGATTGATGTAGTCGTCCATGCGGTCAAAACTTGCTTCCCAGATATAGCGGTACTGTCCAGTCCAGTTGGAAATTTCTTTTAAGGGCGCTACCTCGATGGTGCAGGGTCGATATTGCGCTTTCCGCCCCTGTGTGATCAACCCTGCACGCTCCAATACTCTGATGTGTTTAGAAATGGCCGGCAAACTTATGTCGAACGGCTCTGCAAGTTCGCTCACGGTTGCTTCTCCTTCTGCCAAACGCGCTAAGATCGCCCGCCGCGTCGAGTTTGCCAATGCTGCAAAGGTCTGGCTGAGCCTATCGTCATCACCTTTCATGATTATGATCTCACCTTATTTCACTTGTTAGTTAATTAACTGATAAGTAAAATATCATGACTTGTTCCATTTGTCAAGCAATCTGCCCAAACAGGATGCGTTCCAGATTTTGGGCGAGATCCGCATTCCGGGATTCGACCACAAGATGCACCGCCACAAAAGATAGCCTGGTCGAATCCCAGAATGCTACCACGTCCGGTTTCCAAAAAGTTGGGACGCACCCGCCCAAACACAGTTGTAGTTGATGTTATTTTAGGTGTATTGGTGGAAACAGGTTATTGGCTGGTTGGGTAACCGAGGAGGGAAGAATAATTCACAGAACGCCTGACGATGCTAGCACGGTGAGACGCTGACTAGAGCAAGGTCCGGGGTGAACCGACAAACATCGTCATCAATTACGACAAGGGGCAAATCAACTGAACGATAAACATAAAACGTAACTATTCACCATAGACCGCGGATTGGGCGGATTGGGCTAAAACTGCCGGATTTTTCTTTGAAAAATCCGGTTTGACCCGCTCAATCCGCCCAATCCGCGGTCTATTTAGTTCGTGCCTGAATAGATACCATAA
>JAJRVT010000002.1 GCA_024277175.1 Chloroflexota bacterium
CTGGCGTCAAACTTACTCACAAACAGATGCAGTTCTTGGAGCAACGCTTCCAACGGTTGGAGGGTCTCGAAAAATGGTTCGTTCTCATCACCCCTCTGACCGATACGCAAAATGTATAGTTATTTATCTGCGTTCGCCTAATCGCCCAGCGTCGCCACCATGATCGCCTTGATGGTGTGCAGTCGGTTTTCGGCCTCATCGAAGACGATGGACGCTTCCGATTCGAAGACCTCGTCGGTGACTTCCATGGCTTCCAGGCCAAACTTCTCATAGATGTCTTTGCCGACGCCCGTGTCCGTGTTGTGGAAGGCGGGCAGGCAGTGCATGAACTTGGTGTGGGGATTGCCGGTCATTTCCATGGCCTTGGCGTTGACCTGATAGGGCTGAAGCAGGTTGATGCGCTCCTCCCAGACTGAGGCCGGCTCGCCCATGGAAACCCAGACGTCGGTGTAGAGGTAGTCCGCACCCTTGACGCCCTCTTCCACGTCGGCCGTCAGGGTCAGGGTGGCGCCGGTTTCGGCCGCGATCTTCCGGCACTGGGCCACCAGATCGGCGTTCGGCCAGAGGTGTTCGGGCGCGCAGAGGCGCACGTCCATGCCCATCTTGGCGCCGCCCACCATGAGGGAGTTGCCCATGTTGTTCTGAGCGTCGCCCAGAAAGCAGAAGGAGATGTCGCTCAGATGCTTTTTGCTATGCTCGTCCATGGTCAGGAAATCGGCCAGGATCTGGGTGGGATGGAATTCATTCGTCAGGCCGTTCCAGACCGGCACGCCGGCGAATTCGGCCAGGGTCTCCACCGTGGCCTGGGCGAACCCGCGATATTCGATGCCGTCATAGGTGCGGCCCAGCACCCGGGCCGTATCCTTCATGGTCTCCTTGTGGCCGATCTGGGAGCCGCTGGGTCCAAGGTAGGTCACATTCGCGCCCTGGTCATAGGCGCCGACCTCGAAGGCTGTGCGCGTGCGGGTCGAGGATTTTTCGAAGATCAGGGCGATGTTCTTGCCCTTGAGCCGTGGCTGTTCGGTCCCGGCGTATTTGGCCCGCTTCAGATCCCTGGACAGATCGAGCAGGAACCGGATTTCTTTGGGGGTGAAGTCCAACAGTTTGACAAAGCTGCGATTGCGTAGATTGAAAGCCATTGTTTCCTCCAAAAGGTGGTGATTGTTCAGCTTGGACACACCCGAATGATGAAGCGCAGCCAGGCCGCGTAGTTGATGCGACCGATGGCCAGCTCACCCATGACCACAGCCGAAGTGGGCGTGAAGAGATTGATAAAGCCGGACGCCGACTGGCCGGCGGTGACGATGACCTCGCGGCCAACGCCTGCGGAATCGGCCCGCGGCGCCCTAGTGAAAAAAAAGACCGGTCCGGGAGGACCGGCCTGCGTGCAATCAACTTGTGGGCGAAAAGGGACTCGAACCCCTGACCTCCTCGGTGTAAGCGAGGCGCTCTGACCAACTGAGCTATTCGCCCAAATCGGGCCGAATCAAGCCAGGGTCAATATACCGTCTCGCACAACCTTTGTCAAAAAATCACGGCCTCACGCCCTACGCTTCCGCCAGAGGTTTCACCATGACAATGGGGATATCCACGTGCTGAGCCACATATTGGGCCACGCTGCCAAAAATCAACTTCCCCAACCCCGTGCGCCAGTGGGTGGTCATAGCCACAAGGTCCACGTCATGGTTGTCGATATAAGCCACAATCGCAGGGCCGCTCTCATGTTTGAAGCGGATCGCGGTGTGGACTGTGTAGCCAGCATCCTCCAACTCATGGGCGATGGATTGCATGAACGGCGTCATTTCAGCCGCAGCGCTCGCCAACTCCTGACTGGCGTAGATAGGGTGCAGGGCTTCCGCCGTCTGCTGACTGGAACCATAGGTCATCACATCCGACTCCGGCGCGATCGGGCGCTCTGGACCGCCGACATGGCCGGACGGCCGTTCGCCGACGCGTAGCAGCGTGATCTCATTCTCCTCCGGCCCGAAGAATTCACGAATATAGGGAATGATCTGGCGGCTGAAGTCTGAACCGTCCACTGGGACAAGGATCTGGTGCTTTGCTTGCATGATTGGTCTCCTTTGATCGATCACATGGCCAGAAACCGAAATAAACCTCGAATCTGGAGCCTTCACCGCCGGTCCGCAGCTTGTTCAACCTGGCGTCGCTTCCCATTATAGCCTAAAATCCCAATCCCGGCTACGGCGAATTGTCCCCCAAAACCATGGGATGGATGTCATGATCTGCGGTCTGTTATGCCTCGTTCCCCCATGGATGATTTGACGGAACGAAGCGGCTGCTCTATGATCGGGCGAGTCTGAACGGCCAATCGCTGCGCCGGATCGCGGTTTCACCTTGTTGAGTAACTCTTATGGATCACTTCCAGTTCGATGCGCCCTCCCAAGCCACCTCGTCCGCGCCTGTCGTCCCCGCTGCAGAAACTTCGCCTCAAAACGTGCACACTTCTACGCAGACCTTTAACCAGATCGGCATTCTTCATCACCCCATGAAGCCTGAATCGGTGCAGTTGGCGGGTGAGATCGCCAATTTTCTGATCGGACAGGGTGTACAGGAAATCTGGCGCGCTTCGGCCTGGGATCCGGAGGCCGTGCTGGATCGCCTGCACACAGCCGATCTGCTCATCACCCTGGGCGGTGACGGCACGCTGTTACGCGCGGCGCGCATGGGCGCACCCTACGAGGCCCCTATGCTGGGCGTCAAAATGGGCAAGCTCGGTTTTCTGGCCGAAATTCTGCCTGAAGACTGGCAGTCGCCGTTGCTCCAGGTGTTGCAGGGCGACTATTGGCTGGAGGAGCGACTTATGGTTCGGGCCTGCGTGCAGCGACCGGTGGAAGGTTCCGGGGAGATGTACGTGGTCTGCGAGTACGACGCCCTCAACGATGTAGTGGTCAGCCGCGGCGATCTAGCGCGCGTGGTGCGCATCAGCGCCCATCTCGATGGTGAGTACCTGACCACCTACTCGTGCGACGGCGTGATCGTCAGCACCGCGACCGGCAGCACAGGCTACGCCCTGGCCGTGGGCGGGCCCATCCTGCCGCCGGAATTGCGGAACATTCTGGTGATACCCATCGCTCCCCACCTGAGCATGGATCGGGCGGTGGTGCTTTCCGAAGGCTCGGAAGTGCGCTTACAGGCCTTTGCGGATTATCATCCTATGCTCACGGTGGATGGTCAGGTGGTGGTCGAACTTCAGGACGATGATCAGGTGGTGGTCACCGGCAGCCCCCACGCGGCCCGTTTTATTCGGCTGTATGACCGCAATTATTTCTACCAGCATTTGATGGACAAACTACGCTGGACCGATGGCAATCGGTAGTGAACGATGAGGAACAGTGAACGATGACGACGCAAGAGATTAATGACCAGTCGCAGCCTGTAGAAATTCTCTACTGCGCCAACCACCCAGACCGGGAGACGTTGTTGCGCTGCAACCGTTGCGGCAAGCCCATCTGCACCGATTGCGCGGTGTTGACTGATGTGGGCTATCGCTGTCCGGAGTGTATTCGCGCGGTGCAGAACAAGTATTACAACGCTGATCAAAAGGACAACGCGATTGCGTTTGGGGTGGCCTTCGGGGTGGCGCTGATCGCCACGCCCATTTTGGGTTTTCTACTGAGTTTCTTCGGCTTTTTCTTTGGCAGCATCATCGCCTTAATGCTTGGATCAGGTGCGGGTGCGTCTCTGTCTCAGATCATCCGCCGCTCCGTCGGCAGACGACGCGGGCGCTACCTGGGCGCGTTCGCCACCGCCGGCATTATCGCCGGCATTCTGGTTATCATTCTGTTCATCCCCTTTGTGGGCCTGAACATTCCCATGTTGATATTCGCCGCCCTGGCCATTTCGACTGCTTACCCTTTCCTGCGATGAATTCCCTGTTCGTTGGTCTTCTTCTCAGGTTTGCAACTATTCAACGGCCACAATGGGCATGAAAATTTGACGCGGTTCGCACGCCGGGTCGGCAGGATCGTCACACAGGTCGAACCGAACCACCACGGTCCGCAACTGGTCGAACCCGGTCGCGGCCACACCGTTGGCGTCGACAACCTCATACGCACCCGGCGTGGTGTATGTATTGCGTCCCGTCTCCGTCACCCAGTCATAGAATCGGGTGACCCGGGTGTAGACGCCCGGAAAGCCAGGATCTCCGCAACCAATGCCCCAACTCACAATACCCGCCTGTAGCCAGCCGTCATCCCCGTCCGGGACCACCAGCGGCCCTCCGCTATCGCCAAAACAGGAATCCCGCCCGCCCGCTTCCAGACCGGCGCAGATCATATTATCCGTGATCGACCCGGGACCGAGCACAGGGTCATAGGCGGCGCTACAGACGGACTGCTCCGTGATAGGCACGCTCACTTGGTAGAGGGCGTCAGCATAGTCGGGGTCGCCGCCCGACGCGTTGCGCGCGCCCCAACCGGTCACCGTAGCCTCCACCGCCGGCGCGGCCAGGGACGCCAACGTGGGCGAAAGAGGCGTGACCGGCGCCACCGTCGTTGTGTAGACCGCGGCTGTGGCCAATCGCAACAGCGCCACATCCGAATCGACGGCTCCAGCATTATAGTCAGGATGGCGCACGATCTGGATGGTGGCGATACGCTGGCCCTCGCCCGAGCTGAGCAGGTGACGTCCCACCGCTACATCGATGGTGGATGGATCCACCACGACGCCCGTGAAACGATCGGAGACGCAATGGGCCGCGGTCAGCACCCAGTTGGGGGCGATCAGCGAGCCGCCGCAAAATTGGGCGTAATAGCCATCCTCTACTACGCTGGTCAGCAGCGCAGCCTGCCAGGGCCAGGCGCCCGGCTCAGCCTCGCGCCCGCCGATAATCTGGGGACCGGCGCTCTTCAGGGCGCGCCCGGCGACGGACGACTCCCGCGTTCCGGTGATGATGGCTGTTGGGGTCTCCTCCGGCGGAATCGGGTGTACACTCAGCACCACGTCCCGGCTCTCCCCACCGTCCAGGTCGCCCACAGGCAGGGTGACGATGCCGGTTTCATCCACCTCACCGCCGCTGACCCACTCGGTAGCCGCGGGCAGGGCCATGCTAGCCACGACGTCCACAGCAGTCTCATCCCCCAGATTGGAGACGGTGAAAACATAATCGATGTCCCACCCCGCCAGTATCATCTCCGGCGCGCGCAGGGTGACGTTCAGTTCGGCGGGGAGAGGCGGCGTGGTGGCGCCGGCCGATCCGGACGCGGCGTCGGTTGCGCCCAGTAAAGCGCTTCCGCTGAGCGCCAGCAAGGCGATAAATAACGCTAGGATGAACATTCGTCGCCGGGCCATAAGTTTCTCCTCTTCATAAAAAAAGACGCTGTGCGACGATCCGGGGGGAACGGCCCGCACAGCGTCTGACTCTCGGTTATTTTCGACTGTTTAGGAGGGCTCAAACGGCTCGCTGGTAAACCCGCCAGGGGCGTAGGTCTCTTCTTCGGGAAGTTGGCTTTCCTGATGCATGCGCAGCAGAAGCGCGGCGGTGAGGCGGGTATTCTCCTCCACGGCGAGCATCATCTGAATGCCCTCGCCAATGGCGTAAAAGAAGAGAAAGTAAATCAGGCCGATGAAAAGCATGGCGATGCCGCCGATCACGCCGCCGGTGGCCGGGATCCAATTAGCGTTAGCCCCCATAGCCCCACTCATCAGCGGAATCAGGGCGCTGCCGGCGATAGCCATGCCAATCGCGCCAATAACTGATAGCACGAGCCATATCCACGCAACAACTTTGAGTAAATTGCCGATAAACCGCAGAACGCCGAAGCGATTTGGCACTGACATAGCAGCCTCCCGATGGTGTCGTTGTTTTTGGGATTTCAATCAATTCCGTCGTCTATTGTACATCAAAGGCCGCCATAGGTCTAACGTCCTAAAAAAGAAGTGAGTCATTGGTGCGAAAAAGGGGAGACGCGGGCTACTCCTTCCCCGCGGTGACCGATACAGCGGCGGATTTCCCCTCGGCGTTCTTCGTTGTCGCACTTTTTCCCTCGTCAGCTTTGCCGCTAGCAGACTGTTCGGTGGAGACGCCGCCGGCGTCCGTCTGCTTCTCGGCCCCGTCCTTGCCATTCTGGCCGTTGGCCGATGACTTGGACGCTTTCTTGCTGTCGGTGATATACCAACCGCTTCCCTTGAAATGAATCGCCGGACGCCCCACCCGACGCATAACCTGTTCGCTATGGCAAACCGGACACTGGGGGGTGGAGTTATCGGAAAATGATTGAATCAGTTCGAATTCATGACCACAATCTTGACAGACAAATTCATAAATAGGCATCACGCACACTCCTCTACACAACAACGCACAGGGGATCGCTTTTTCCTGCATCGGTCCCATCCGGCTATACTATTCACAGAATCATTATGCCGAACGCGATTCTGTAACGAACCCGCCATACAGTATATTGATTGGACGGGACCTTGTCGAATTTTAGCGCGGGTTAGCAACCATATCGCAAGAGTGCTAACCACAGCAGGAGCAAAAACGATCCATGAGCTATAAATTTGTCCGCCAACCGCTGGCGTCAGGCCTCTACGAACCGGAAGGCGTCTACCTCAGCGCCCCCTTTGCGGGGCAGGGTCGCGTCCTCCAGGCATGGGGAGCGAATTCAACCTACTACGCCCAGTTCAAATACAACGGCGCACCGCTACAGGGCCATATCGGCGTTGATTTCGGACTGCCGCCAGAGACGACATTGCTGGCCGTGGATCAAGGGCGGGTCATGGAGATTAGCTACGAACCCGATGGATTCGAACGCTATATCAAAATCGAACATCACTGGGGCGAATCTTTCTACGCCCATGTAGGTGATATCGAGGTCGAATCCGGTCAACTGGTGGTCCGGGGCGATGAAATAGGGGTTGTAGACGACGCCGGTCGTCAGGGGGCAATTCCTTATTTCCATTTCGCCATCCGCGTTTTTCCCTATAACCGGTTCGATGGCTGGGGCGGGTTTTCCAATCCCTTACCCTTCATGGATCCGTCGGCGTTGCTTCCAGAAAATGAATTCAACCAGACGATCGTTTTCGAGCCGCCAGCCATGGCGATGGAAAATCAAGGGATGCGACGGCCATAGGATGATAGCTCCGTAAAGGCAGTTCTAGTAACAAAAAAACAATTTCATTGGAATAGTTTATATAGTTTAGTCATCATAGGTCCTGGTGATAATGGGGATAACAGGGAAGGCTAAGCAGCGATAACGGTAAACCATTTTCTGACCCTACCGGATATGGGCCAGGGCTAATGAATGACGCAATATGTAGGCGTCAGAACGAAAAGGCGATCTGCGCGCCAATTGGGATAAATCGAGGAGAGCTGAGGACGTTTTTCAACAGCTATCCCCATCTATGTAAGCGGGCTACAAGATGTTGTGGCCCGCTTTTTTTGCGCTACAACGCCGGGGAAAACAAACGGTTCGTTATCACAGGGTAATCAGCATTTGCCCCCGGCTTGTTCATGGCGTAATTATCAGCTTTTCCCCTGGATTTTCCACAGGTTTCCTATTATCGGGCTTATCACTCGCTTTCTGGCGTTGGGCAGGGGGCAACGCTGGCGTTGTGGACGATGCCAGCGCCGAGGACAGCGTCAGCGTCGGCTGGGGGCAGGCGTCGTCCACGATCTCTCCCATTACGCCCTGGATCGTTACTCCTTGGTTGATCTTGCTCGCGATCTTGCGCGCGGCCATGCCCGTGACCAATGGCGCTGCGAAGGATATCCCCGCCCAGTAGGCAAAGCCCGTATCCGTCACCGTTTGCTTGGTAACCAAGCTGACCAATCCATATTCGCAGACGCCGCCGCTATTGGGGACGCTACATTCCCCTGCATAAGGAACGCATGTGAGCGGCTTGTCCAGCTTTTTGCCCGGACCGCTATAGCCGTCGCCCCCCGGGAGCCGCCACATCACCCGGATTCGAGTAGCAGGCGCGCACCCCATCCTTGTTCGTGGCCGCCACGCCGATGACGCTAGGATAGCCTGCCGGAAATTGAGTTGGCGTCAACGGATTGCCAGTTGACAGATCGACTTGTCCTGAATCATTGTCGCTGGCAACGACAATGGTCGCACCTCTGGCGTGGATAACTTCGATATTCCACCGCAGCCAGATCGCCTGTGACAGGAAATCGATCACGATCGAGGGGGCGTTGATGCCCAGGCTCAGGTTGAGCGCAATGTTTTCCAGCGATGTATTGCCCACATTTGCTCTCTGCACCTTCTCTTGCGGCCCCCTGCGTCCCTGTTTTCAGAACCTACAACCTCCCCGGATCGCCGACCAGGAAGAATGGCGCCCGGTAGTAGGGGGGGCGTAGGCGGTAAGCAGATCGTCCTCTATCCCCTCGCCGATGAAGGCGCGCTGCGCGGCCTGGAGTGCGGTCCGTTTGGACTCGCCCGCCTTGAGGCCGGCGTAGAGGGTCGTCATCAGCCGCGCGGTGGAGCGGTCCTCCACCGACCAGAGACTCATGAGCAGGGAACTGGCCCCGGCCGAGAGAAAGGTGCGCATGAGACCCATCAACTCATCGCCGCCGCCCACTACCGTACGTCCTGTCTGGCAGGCGCTGAGCGTGACCAGGGAGGCCCGCAGGCGCAGATTGAAGACGTCCATGGTCGTCAGCCAGCCGTCGGCCAGGGCCAGACCGGAGAAAAGAGGGCTGTCGGAGCGGAATTCGGCCAGGGGCAAGGCGTCCAGACCGTCGATTCGCGTCATGTAGGCTCCGTCAGAGGCTACTTTATCGGGGGATTCGCCAGAGAAGTCTGCTGATGGACGTATTCCCGGAAACGTTGGTGCAGTTGCGCCACCTTGGGGCCGGGGCGTCCATCGCCGATGACCATGTCATCGATCTGCACGACCGGGATCAACTCTTTGGTCGTGCTGGTGATAAAGGCTTCGTCCACGTAGCGCAACTCGCAATAGTGGATCGGGCGTGGCAATACGGTGAAATGGGGGGGAGCCAGTTCCAGCGTTACCCGCCGGGTGACGCCCTCCAGCACCTCATGTGCAGGGGTGATTAACTTGTCATCCTTGATCACAAAGAAATTGGTCCGCGTTCCTTCGGTGACCTCGTTGCGCTCGTTTTTGTAGAGCGCCTCCAACGCGCCGGCCCGTTGCGCCTGCTCCACCGCCATGATGGCGCCGATATAGCCAATGCTCTTTACCGTGGGCCGCTCGCGCACCATGTAGGTCGTCGTCACTTTGCAGCCCTTTTTGTAGAGGTTTTCATCTATGGGTGGAATGGGCGTGACCATGATCATCAGCGATGGCTTGCCTTCCGGGGTCATGAAGTTGGACGATGGCCCGCCGGTGACGATGTAGCGAACGGTGGCGTTAGCGTAGTCGTTGCGGGCCAGGGTTTCGCGGCCCAGATCCTCCAATTCTTCGGTGGACCAAGGGATTTCCAGATCGATCTGGCGCGCCGAATTTTCCAACCGTTCCACATGATCGCGCAGCCTGAAAGGGACGCCGTCATAGGTGCGCAACACGTCGAATACACCGTAGCCACGCAGAATCCCTAGGTCGTCGATCGGCAGCGCCGCGCGGTTGGCCCGTACGAATTTACCGTTTACATAGTAGATTGGTTGGCGCATGACATATTCCTCGATTGTTACGCTCGCACGTGAAAATCGCCCTGGACGACCCACTTATAGGTGGTCAATTCCTCTAGCCCCATGGGACCTCGGGCGTGGAGTTTCTGGGTGCTCACGGCCACTTCAGCGCCCAGGCCAAACTGGCCGCCGTCATTGAAGCGGGTGCTGGCGTTGACGAAGACGGCCGACGAATTCACCTCGTTGACAAAGCGGGTGGCGTTGTGGAGGTCGTTGGTCAGAATGCCATCCGAGTGATCCATGCTGTGGTCCTGGATATGGGCGATGGCCTCGTCCAGCGTATCCACCAGCTTGACGCCCAGGATTAGTCTCATCCATTCGGTGTCGAAGTCATCCGGCCCGGCCTCCATCACGACGGCCCCGCCGTCATTCCCCGCCAGGATCGCCAGCGCATCCGGCGTCGCCCGCAGTTCGACCTTGTTCTCCGCCATGCGTGCGGCCAGCATGGGCAAGAACTCCTGGGCGACCTGACGGTTGACCAACACTGTGTCCAGTGCGTTGCAGACGCTGGGGCGCTGGACCTTGGCGTTTTCGATGACATCCAGAGAGCGTGGGAAATCAGCGCTCACGTCCACATAGAGATGGCAGACGCCAACGCCGCCAGTGATGACGGGCACGGTGGCCTGATCCCGGCAGAGGCGATGTAGCCCCGCACCCCCCCGGGGGATGATCATGTCCACATATTCGTCCAGACGCAGCAGTTGGGTGACCAGGCTCCGGTCTGGATTTTTCACATACTGCACCGCGGCCGCGGGCAGCCCCGCCCGCTCCAACGCGGCGTGGATCACCTTGACCAGAGCCATGTTGCTGCGCAGGGTCTCGCTGCCGCCGCGGAGGATGACCGCGTTGCCGGTCTTGAGGGAGAGGGTTGCGATATCGATGGTGACATTAGGCCGGGCCTCGTAGATCACACCCAACACGCCGATGGGGATCCGTCGCCGGCTCAGGCGCAGGCCATTGGGCAGCGTCCGCCCCTCGATCTCCGCGCCCACTGGGTCGGGCAACATGGCTACCTTACGGATATCAGCGGCCAGCCCGGCCATGCGCTCCGGCGTCAACAGCAGCCGGTCCAGCAGGGCGTCGCTCAGTCCCTTGGCGCGGCCGTCGGCGATGTCCTGCTCGTTGGCGGCCATGACCGCATCGGCCTCGGCTTCCAGTTCATCGGCGATGGACACCAGCGCCGCGTTCTTCTCTGCGCTGGTGAGAGGCGCCAGACGACGGCTGGCCATCCTGGCCGCCTGCCCCATAGCCGTCAGGTCCACCTCCTCGAATGCGGGGTTCGATTGTGGGGCCGCTTCCGCCACCTTCTTCAGGTTTGTCATAGTCATCGATTTTCACTCCTTACTTTTACACAGATTTGAGCGCGCGTAGTATGCCCTACTTTAACATAGTGCGCAACTGAATGTGAAAAGGGATGGGGTGGCTGTCGTCGGCAATCTAGGTCAGGGCGCGGGGGCATCTGTTGGCGTGGCGGCGGGCGTGAATGTCGGCGTCGGCGACGCCAACACCGCCGGCGGTGTCGCCTGTGAGACCTCCGGCGTAGACACAGGCGAGATCGTCGGTTCCGGCGTTACGGGCGTAACGCTTTCGGTGGGGGCGATCGTCGGCTCGTCCGTGGCCGTAACGTCCGGCTCCGGCGTGTTTGTGACCGCGTCGGTGGGCTCTGGCGTGGCCGAGCTATCCGGCGTGGGGGTGACTGACCCCTCCGCTGTGGGCGTGACTGAGCCGTCCGGCGTGGGCGTGATTTCCGGCGTCAGGGTTCCCTCTGGCGTAACAGTCGCCTCGCCGGTGGGCTCTGACGTAGGTGAAGTTTCTGTGACTGTGACGTCCGGCGTGGGGGAGGCGTCACCCTCTGATGTGGGCGTAGGGGTGGCTGTGGGCGTGTCAGTTGGCCGCGGCGTCGGCGTATCGGTGGGTCGCGGCGTGGATGTGTTCGTCGGCCGCGGCGGAGACGTCTTGGTCGGCCGCGGCATGGGGGTGTCGGTCGGTTGCGGTGCGGGAGAGGGCGTCCACGTAGCGGTGTCCGTTGGCGTAGCTGTAGGCGTATGGGTGGCCGTGGGCGTATCGGTTGGCGTGTTCGTCGGCGTCGGCGTCAATGTTGGCGTGAGCGTATGGGTGGCCGTCGGCAGTGGCACAATCGTCCGGGTTGCCTGAATCGTCCCCGAGATCACGGCCGGGGCCGTTAAGACATCGATCGCTGGCGTAGCGCCATCAGTGGTTGTCAAGTTTGGCGGGGGCGGCGACTGGGGCGAGTTTTCCACGGCCGTGGTCACGGCGTCGACCACGCGATCCAATGTCTCTACGGATGACAACTCTGCGGCTGAAGGTCCGTTCGCGGCGGGGGACGCCAACGTCGCCGGCGTGTCAGCGAGGGGGGAGGAAGCGGCGGTTGCCTGTAAACGGCGCAGCTCCTGTAGCCATTGGGCGAGAAACGCCATCCGTTTGTCGGCCGACATATCGCTGCTGGCGTCGATGGCGGCTTGCACTGATTGCTCTACATTGATCGCCAACGCCGGATCCGGCGATTGGCCCCGGTTTTCCAACGCCAGGGATTCATTGAGGCGACGGTCCGCCTGGCGCATGTGCCAAACCGCGCGCTCGCCGGCCGCGGTCATCAGCAGACCTTCTACGGTTTCGCCTGCGCGTTTGAGGGTGTAGAGCGTATCGCCCGGCAAGCTGTCCCCTGTGGTGCGGATGGTGGTGTACGCGCTCAACAACAGCAGCGCTGCGATCAGCGCGCCTGTCGCCAGGTGAAAAACGGAGAAGACAGAAGGAAGGCGGCGTCGCACAGGTCGGGAATGTGGCTGCCATCTGCGTCGCGCTGGTCGGTGGGCAAGTGCGGGCGTAGGCGTCGCCCGTCGATGGGCATGGGTTTGCTGTCGCTGGGCTTCGGCCCAAAGCGCGGCTCGCCCGCGATCGAATGCTCTCGACGACAGGCGCGGCGCAGGCCGGGTGCGCAACCCCTCTGCAATCTGTAACAGCGGTTGCAACTGCTCGGCGTGATCGGGGTATCGCGTCAGGCATTCATCTATGGTCGCCCCTGCGTCAAGCGAGGCCAGGCAATCGGTTAAAATTTTTTCGAACGACATAGGCTGCCACAAATTTGCATATCGGCTACGGGGTCGCCCATAAACAGTGTCCTGTTTTTCATTTCGCCGAAAGCTTCCGGCTTTCAGCAAAGTCGAAAGAGGTGAACGCGCATGGATGTGATGTGTGGCGGCGTTGGTTGGCGTTCATCTATTCCTGAAAATAACGGCGCAGATTTTCCAGGGCCCTGTGCTGCAAGGCCTTGATTGCGCCTTCGCTCTTGACCATGATAGCGGCTGTTTCAGCGATATTGTACCCCTCCACAAAACGTAGGAGGATCACCTCACGTTGTTGCCCGCTGAGCACTTGCAACTTTTGTAACACCTCCTCGATGGAGATGCGTTCGATCACATCGTCCAGCACCCGCTGTTTACTCGAGATCTGTTCGGCGTACTCAATAGGCACAGTGCGGGTTCTGTTCTGCTTGCGCTTGATGTCAACCATTTTGTTGTAGGCCAAACGGTAGAACCAGGCCGAAAAGATGGCGACATTGTCCTGGGGCGCAATGCGATATTGGCCAATTTTTTGAATCAAATGCAGGAAAACCTGGGATGTCACCTCTTCGGCCATAAGCGCATCGCCCAAACGCGCCAGTAGATAGCGGAAAATTCGGTCGACATAAAGCAGGTAAAGTCCATCGAGGGCTGTGGGGTCGCCGCCATCCTGGGCGCGTTGGATCAGATCGACAAGAACGGATTCTTCGATTACAGCATTGCGTTGGAGGTCCACGATGCAACCGTTCCGCGATTTCTAAGGCATACGAGGCGAAGGTTGTTATGGATACGCTAAACGATAAAAACGTCTTGTCCACGTAGGGAAAACGTCCTGTAAGGCCGTCTGACCGCTGATTCCGGGCGCTGTTGTGTTGGTGGACAAGCGCTATCTGTTTAGGCGCGGGCGTTGTTGAAGCGGGTGCGCAGGTTACGCCAGGCGCTGGGTTCCAATTCTTCCGGCGTCACCTCCTGATCCGGCTCGCGTACGAACATGATATTGAGCCGATCGTCTTCATAGCGCGCGCCGGCGATGTCCAGTTTGGCCAACCCCAGGGGCAACGCTACGTTGCGCTTCCAATTGCCGATGCGCACGATCAACTCGTCATAGACGCTGCGATGGAGTTTGACGTCTTCCCGATCGACCAGCGGCAACGCCAGGCTAAGGACATAGTATCCATCGCGTTCGAAGACATCCTGGGGTTTGCCATGGTAGAAGTGGCGCGTGGGATCGCCCGCTCCCCCCTGCACCGGCTCCGGGCCGAAGAGGGTCAACGCCATCTGTTCGAGCATTCCGATACCGGTCACCTCCTGATCGAAGAGGGGCACTTCGAAGATGGGGAGCGGATGGAAGGCCTCACGCACCAGTTGCAGATTTTTGGCCTGTGCGTCTTTCCAGATATCGAAATAGCTGTCGGTCAGGTGCTGGGGGAAGACCCGGTTGCAGACCACGCCGTCCACCGCGTAGCCGTACAAATTCAGGTAAGTGTAGGCGCGTTGGGCCTCCTTGACCACCATTTTTTCCGGGTTGAGGACGACGCGAGTGCTGCTGACGCTGCTGTCAGTGAGCAGTTTACTCATACGTTCCAGGTGGCTGACCAAGTCGGTGATGCTGTCGAAGACGTCCTCGTCAGGGATGGGCATGTCGCTGAAGCGCTTGACCACCGGCCGCGCGATCTGGATGGTCTTGCGCTGGAAGGGAAAGACCTTTTCGATATACCAGCGGGCCACTTCGGGGAAACTCAACAGTTGCAGGGTGGAGCCGGTGGGCGCGGCGTCAATGATGATGACGTCGAAACGTCCGCTGTCGGCCAAGTGGACGATCTGCATGAGACTTGCCAATTCTTCCATGCCGGGCAGCACGGCGGTCTCCTCCGCCACCAGCCCTTCCATGCCCTGCCAGGCGAAGATAGCGTTGAGATAGGTCTGAACCCGCCCCCAGTGGTCGTCCATCTGGGTGACAAGGTCGATCTCCTGTCCCCAGAGGTTGGGCGCCAACTCGGTCAGTTCAGGACCGATGCGGACGTCGAAACTGTCCCCCAGGCTGTGGGCCGGGTCGGTGCTCAGCACAGCAGTTCGATAGCCTAGTTCCGCGCTCCGCAGCGCGGTCGCGGCGCTGATGCTGGTCTTGCCAACGCCGCCTTTGCCTGTATAGAGAAGAATACGCATGCTTGTTATTGTCCGTTATTGTAATAGATATACGGCAACCTTCCCGGAAGCTGATAACTTTCGGGGAGGTGCAAAAACGTCGAATTGCCAGGAAGACGAAACTGTTTCTGCGCCTGAATTCGGGGCAGTATACCATAGAAGACGCTGATCAAGTCCCTGCGCGGGCGGACGAAAACCGTCGCCGGCCGGACTCAACTGCGCAACGTGGCGATGATCCGGCGGGGTTCGAGGAAGAGGCTCAGCGCGTCGATGATGCCTGCGCAGACAATGTCAGCCTTGAGTAGCGTTTCCACGGCCACGCCCTCGGCGTTGATGGCGACGACGCCCAGCGCGGCCGCCTCCAGCATGGCTTCGTCGTTGCGGCCGTTGCCGATCGCGACCGTCCGCGTCGCGTCCAGATCGCGCACATAGGCTAATTTTTCGGCAGGCGTCTCCTTGCGGCGGAAGATCAGCCCAGGCCGGTTGACGCCTTCGATCTGGGGGCGCGCCGTCCCAAAGGTGTCCGCGGTCAGGACGTGAAGGATTAGATCCGGGGGCAAGGCTTCTAACAGCGGACGCACGCCGTCGATCAGGCGACCATCCACCGCCAGCGTGCCATTGAAATCCAAAACGATATGCTCGATGGTCAACGTTCCATAGCCGGGAATTTCAACCTGCATGATCGTCTCCTGGTAAATGCTTTGCACTTCTCTGTCTAGAGCCTGTTATGCACTTTGAAAAGTCAAAACAAGAATGTTGATAAGTTGCTGAAGCATCAGGACAGCAAACGCCACGAAATGGAGGCCTCGTAGGACTTCTGGCGTGCGTTCGTAATCACGTACAAGACGCCGGAATC
>JAJRVT010000107.1 GCA_024277175.1 Chloroflexota bacterium
AAATGGTTGCCCTCATCGCCTCTGCCCGTAAAATCCTGGTCTGGTCGTGGGCCATTTTCCGCTCTGATCGTCCCTTTGACCCGGCGTTGGCGATGCGTGCCTGATGACCTATGCGTTATGTAATCTAAACCTTTGTTCTTTATCCGTTTGCTCTCACATTTCGTCAATTAGGGACTTGACATCAAAGAGAGAATCTACAGATCGAATGCTCGAGGATATGTAGGCGTCATCTCTGTTACATGCGGATGAGTTCTGCTATACTCTGGACATTATCGACGTCTTACCTATGTCTGGAGGGCGATCCACCTTATGCCGAAGCGAACCAATGAGGAGTGGCTGTCTGATCTGCGCGGCGACGCCCCCGACGACGCCCTGAACGACCTGCGCGCGGTGCTGCTGCACGGCCTGGGCGCAGCCCTGTCCGGACGGGGCGATGTGGCCCCTGCGGACCTGGAAGACCTCGCCCAGGACGCGCTGCTCAAGATCATGGCCGCGCTGGACTCGTTCCGGGGCGAAAGCCGCTTCACCACCTGGGCCCAGAAAATTGGGGTGCGGGTAGCTTTCACCGAACTGCGGCGCATGCGCTGGCGCGACTGGTCGCTGGATCGTATGATCGATGGGGAGATGGGCGACAAAGGAGATTTCACGCCCGCGATCATGGTCGCCCCAGACCACAGCCCGGAACAGCAGACTGTCCAACGTACAATGATGGACGCGGTGCAGCGCACGCTTCAGGAGAAGTTGACCGAACGCCAGCGCATCGCCCTCATGGCGGTCAAGGTGGAAGGCGCCCCGCTAGAGGAAGTGGCCCGGCGCATGGGCACCAACCGCAATGCGCTCTACAAGCTCCTGTACGACGCCCGCCAGCGTCTCAAACGCGAACTGATGGCCACCGGCCTGGACGCAAACGAAATCCTGGCGACTTTCGATTAGCAAGATGAGAATCTGAAAGGCGCAAACGGGGCAACACAAATGTTGCTGTACAAAAAGAAGGTGAATGCAATGCAGCCCTGGTACAAAAAAATCATAAATCTATTCGCCGCCAAAACGGATAAACCGGAGGCAAACGTTCCGGAGGCGTCGATCTCGCCAAATCCGCCGGGCGTACCGGCCAAGGACCTGGTCGAGTCGGCGCTGAACACGCTTCCCGGCGAAATCGGCTGCGATGAGTGCTTTCAGGAAGTGGATCGCTTCGCGGAGTTGCAGCTCGCCGGCCTGGATGCAGCCCAAGCTATGCCTCTGGTCCAGGCCCACCTGGATCGCTGCCCCGACTGCCGCGAGGAGTACGAAGCCCTGCTCCACGCCATGGAAGCAAGCGAATAGGGCTGACGAGAAGATACGAAGGCGGCTGTTCTCTGTGCCCTTCGCGTCTTTATGGTGATTCTTTTCAGGAGACAATCATGACACAACCCTTCATTTTCCCGCCGCTGACCGGCTGGGAACCCACCCGCCGCACGCTGCATCTCTACAGCCGGGTGGTGGGCGTCGCGCCCCGAACCCACGCCCCGTTTCATCCCCAGTGGTGGCACATCAGCCTGAAGGTGACGCCCGAAGGGTTGACCACAGACGCCATGCCCTTACCCGCCGGCGGCGGGAGGGCGGGCGGCGATTTTTGGCTGGCCATGAACTTGCGCCGTCATGTCATCACGGTGGAGACCACCGAAGGCGTATGGCGCGAGTTCGACATGCAGGCAGGCCTCTCAGCCACAGAGATGGGCGATCAGGTGCTGGGTGCGCTGGCGGAGTTGGGGCTGGAGGGCGAGTATGCGCGCCCGAAGTTCGAAAACGATGATCCCCTGGTCTACGATCCGGCCGCGGCCAAACGCTTCCGGGATGTGTTGGTCCAGGTGGATCGCATCTTCAAGGAGCATCGGGCCACCCTGGCTCGGAACCCCGGCCCGGTTCAGCTTTGGCCCCACGGCTTCGATCTGGCTTTCGAATGGTTTGGATCCAGGGAGGTCGAACATGAGGAGAATGGCCAGGTGAAGCGTCTGCCCTCCCAGCTCAACCTGGGCTTCTACCCGGGTGACGCTGGGAACGAGGCCTATTTCTACTCCAACCCATGGCCCTTCGAGAGCAAAGCGCTACTGGCCCATCCCCTGCCCCCAGGCGCGCACTGGTTCACCGATGGCTGGCAGGGAAGCGTGCTGCCCTACGCCGAACTCGCACGCGACCCGGCCGGCAAGGAGCGCCTCCGCGAATACGCTCGTTGCGTCTATGCCATCGCCCGACCCACATTGATGAAGGCGTCAGATTGAGACAGGGCCATAGAACGCGGATTCAGCGTCCATCCGCTTCTCCCATAAACTCCGGCCCCCTCGCTCTTACGTTTCACGTTTTACGCCCTCACGTTTCACGTTTCACGTTCCACGCCGCGCCCACATACTTCCGTCCCTTGCCCAGATAATCCAGCAGGTTGGCGCCCGTTTTGCTGTCACCGGCCGTGCGCGGGACGCAGACGTAGGGGATCTCCTGCACCCGGTAGCCCTGACGCACCGCCCGCCCCAGGAGATCGATGCAGTATTCACCGTAGTCGCCTCGCAGACGAATGGCCTCCAGCACGGGCGAACGCGCGGCGATGAAGCCACTGGTGTAGTCGTGGACCTGGTCCCCTAGCAACGTCATGGCGTAACGGTTGATGATCCAACTCAACGAGCGGGCCATGGTCCCGTGGGCCACGTCCGCGCCGCCGGGGATCCAGCGCGAGCCCACGGCCACGTCAGCTCCCTCCTCGGTGATGGCCCGCACCAGGTTGGGCAGGTCCTCGGGCGGCATGGAGAGGTCGCAGTCCATCCAGGTGATGATGTCGGCGCCGTAGGTGTGAACGCCCTCGTCGATCCCCCGCTGGATAGCCGACGTCAGTCCCGATTCGTCCATGCGCCGAATGAGGACCACCCGCGTCTCCCCTGGCCTGTTGAGTTCGGTCGCCACCTTCTCCACCACCTGCCAGGTGCCGTCAGGCGAATCGTCATCCACCACCAGCACCATGTGGCTAGTGACGGCATGGGCCAGCACGCCCCGGATCAACGGCCCGATGTTGTCGCGCTCGTTGTAGGTGGGCAGGACGGTGCAGACGAGAGGATTAGTTAGGTCGGGCATAGTCGTCTCCTGGAAAGATTGAAGATTAAAGATTAAAGATTGGACGGAGGAAGCATCGCCGTCCATCGACGTATCTGCATTCGACGCACACTATGCCGAGCTTCCAATCTTCAATCCTCAATTCTCGCCCTTCTCTCTTTTCACAGCAATCACAATCAAACTCAGTCCAAACGCCCAATTGCGCCGCAGCAGCCAGCGAGATTCCGCTTTCAGCGCGGCCGCGACCAGGCGGTTGCTCCAGCCGGCGCGGTAGATGGCGGGATTCCAGGGCAGGATACGCCAGCGCTGGAGCAGCCGCTGGAGGATCAGCAGGGGGGCCAGCAGGGTGTTGGCATAGGTCAGGCGACGGATGTGGAATCCAGCGTCGGCCAGCGCATGGAGCAACTCGGCCTGCCCATAACGACGCTCACTGTTGAAGGCCGCGTCGTGGGGACCGTAGAGCCAGCCATGCGCGCTCACCCGCAAGAGCAAACACCCGCCCGGCGCCAGCACCCGGTGGCTTTCGGCCAGGGCCGCGATCAGGTCCACGCCCTGCTGGTCGAAGACGTCCAGGGCCAGGAGCGTATGCACGCTGCCGTCGACGCAGGGGATCCGCTGGGCGTCGGCCTGGACGAACGTCACCTCGGCTCCGGGTTGCGCCCGTCCCAGCGCGGCGGGATGCAGGTCCAGGCCGATCAGCACCCGGCCCGGCCCGGCCAGCGCGGTCAACAGCCCGCCGTCACCGCAGCCCACTTCCAGGACAACGTTTCCCAGATCGTCGCCCCCCCGGTCCCCAATCCTGGGGGAGGCTGGCTTGGACAATGGCTGGCTGGCAGGGCGTTCCCCCAAAGGTTGGGGGGGCAGGGGGGTGGGCTGGTTATCGCCCCCCCGGCCCCCAATCCTGGGGGAGGCTGGCTTGGACAATGGCTGGCTGGCAGGGCGTTCCCCCAAAG
>JAJRVT010000108.1 GCA_024277175.1 Chloroflexota bacterium
CCGGGTTCGCCGACATCTTCTACAACAACTCGCTCAAGAACGGCCTCCTGCCCGTGACCCTGCCCGAGGAGACGGTCAACATGCTCCTGGACCTGGTGGAGGAGGAGCCGGAGACGCGCATTGTCATCGATCTGGAGAACCAGGTGGTGGTCCTGCCCGACGGCCAGGAGATGGGCTTCGCCATCGATCCCTTCCGCAAAATGTGCCTGTTGGAGGGCCTGGACGACCTGGGCTATCTGCTCTCCAAGGAGGATGAGATCGCGGCGTATGAGGCGCAGCCGGTTTATTAAAATGTTCAGGCATGGAGCCAAATAGACCGCGGATTGAGCGGATTGAGCAGAAACTGCCGGATTTCTTATAAAAAATCCGTGAAGATCCGCCCGATCCGCTCAATCCGCGGTCTATCGGATACGAGCCTGTATAGTTGCCAGAAAGCATGAATCATGGAAGCGAAAATCGTTGTACTCGACGGCGACGGCATTGGTCCGGAAGTGACCGCCGAAGCTGTGAAAATTCTGGATGTGGTGGGCGAGCGGTTCGGCCATACGTTCCACTACGACCACCAATTGATGGGCGGGTGCGCCATCGACGAACTGGGAACCAGCCTGCCGGACGAGACGGTGGCCGCGGCCAAGGCGGCCGACGCGGTGCTGCTGGGCGCGGTCGGCGGCCCAAAATGGGACATCCCCACCGCGCCCGACCGGCCGGAGCGGGGCATTCTGGGCATCCGCAAGGCCCTGGAACTCTTCGCCAACCTGCGCCCGGTCAAGCTGAACGAGCAGCTGATCGAGGCCTCCACCATCAAGCCGGACGTACTGGCGGGGACGGATATGCTGGTCATCCGCGAGTTGACGGGCGGCCTCTACTTCGGTCCCCGGAAGGAAGCGGGCGAAGAAGGCTTCGAGGCCTATGACACTATGCTCTACACCCGGCCTGAGATCGAGCGGGTCGTGCGCCTGGCTGCGGATGCGGCCATGGGCCGGCGTAAGAAGCTGGCCAGCGTGGATAAGGCCAACGTGCTGGCGTCGGGTCGTCTCTGGCGGCGGGTGGCCACCGATGTGCTGGCGGAGTACCCGGAACTGGAGGTGGAGCATGTGCTGGTGGATTCCATGGCCATGCACCTGATCCGCCGCCCGGCCTCCTTCGACGTCATCGTCTCCAACAACATGTTTGGCGACATCCTGACCGACGAGGCCTCCATGTTGGCTGGGTCCATGGGGATGCTGCCCTCGGCCAGCCTGGGCGATCTGAAGAACAGCCACGGCCTGCCTCTGGGACTCTACGAACCCATCCATGGCAGCGCGCCCGACATCGCCGGCCAGGGGATCGCCAATCCGCTGGCCGCCGTCCTGAGCGTGGCCATGCTTCTGCGCCACAGCCTGGGCCTGGCGGACGAAGCCCAGGCCATCGAAGACGCGGTGGACGCGGTCCTGGACGAGGGCGCGCGAACTGGTGATATCGCCCACGAGGGCGTCGAAGTCGTCAGCACCCAGGTCATGGGCGATCTGGTGGCGGAAAAACTGGAATAGAACGCGGATTAGGCGGATTGGGCGGATCTTCACGGATTTTTCAAAAATCCGCGTGGATCCGCCCAATCCGTACTATCCGCGGTCTATCATAGAGTCTACTGCAAAAACCGGGTTTCTGTTCATCAAAGCCCCGTCCACCAGAGAGAGAAACCCGGTTTTTCTACGCTGGAAGACCTTTTTGCAGTAGAGCCATCATAGGTTCTATCAATGGAGGGAATATTCCCATGAATGACATGCTTGCCACCGTCGACGGTCTGTTGATCGACATCGACGGCGTGTTGATGCGTGGTACAGAGGTGATTCCGGGCGCGCAGGAGAGTATTAAAACTCTGCGCGCCCGCGGCATTCCCTACCGTTTTATTACCAACACCACCATTTATTGCCGCCTGACTTTGCTGGAACGTCTGCGTGCGCTGGGGCTGCATCTGGACCTGCATGAGGTCTATACCGCGACCTATGCCGCCTCGCGTTATCTGCGCAGCCAGGGAGCGAAGACCTACTATCCCCTGCTGATGCCCGACGCCCAGCTTGAGTTCACCGACGTGGAGATCGACGAAGAATCGCCTGAATTTGTGGTCGTGGGCGATATGGGACCCAGCTTCACCTATGGGCGGCTGAACAAGGCCTTCCGCGCTGTGCTCGACGGCGCACAGTTGGTTGCCCTCCATAAGAAACGCTTCTGGCGTACAGAGGACGGGTTTTTTATGGATGCAGGTCCCTTTGTGGTGGCGCTGGAATACGCTACTCAGACGGGCGCGGTGGTGGTGGGGAAACCCAGCGAGTCCTATTTCCGATTGGTGTTGGACGATCTGGGGCTGCCCCCGGAACGGGTGGCCGTGATCGGCGATGACATCGAGATCGATGTCCAGGGCGCCAAGCGCATGGGCATGCAGGGCTGGCTGGTCAAGACCGGTCGCTTCCGCCGGGGAGACCTGGCGCGGGGCATCTGGCCGGACCAGGTGTTAGAGAGTATCAATGATTTGGTGCGTGAGGCGTAATTGGAGAGATTGAGGAGATTGGAGATTAAAAGATTCGGAGATCCCAATCTCTCAATCCCCCCTCATGTTACGCGTCACTTAACGAGGCATAACCATGAATACGACCAAGATACAGATATACGATACGACGTTGCGGGACGGGACCCAGGCCGAGGGCGTTTCGCTGAGTTGCGATGACAAGTTGCGCATCTCCCGGCGGCTGGACGAGTTTGGCGTGGACTACATCGAGGGCGGCTGGCCTGGCTCGAACCCCAAGGACATGGAGTTTTTCGAGCGCGCCCAGCATGAGTTGGACCTGAAGCACGCCAAGGTCACCGCCTTCGGCTCCACCTGTCGCGCGGAGACGGACCCGGCGGACGATACGCAGATTCAACTGTTGATCGCGGCCAATACGCCGGTGGTCACCATTTTCGGCAAGTCGTGGGATCTGCATGTGACCGAGGTTCTGCGCACCGAGTTGGAAGAGAACCTGCGCATGATCCGGGATTCGGTGCACTATCTCAAGGAGCATGGCAAAGAGGTGGTCTACGACGCCGAGCACTTTTTCGACGGCTACCGGGCCAACCCCGAATACGCGCTGGCCACCCTTCAGGCTGCGATCGTGGGCGGGGCCGACAGCATCGTGCTCTGCGACACCAACGGCGGCAGCCTGCCCTGGCAGGTGGGCGAGGCCGTGGACACGGTGCGCCGGGATGTGCTGGGCCTGGACGCGGAGAACGGCCAGCGCCCGCCGGCCGCGGACGTGATCCTGGGCATCCACGCGCACAACGATTCTGAGACCGGCGTGGCCAATACGCTGGAGGCCGTGCGCCATGGCTGCACCCAGGTCCAGGGGACGGTCAACGGCTATGGCGAACGCTGTGGCAACGCCAACCTGATCAGCATCATTCCCGATCTGCAACTGAAGATGGGCTATGAGCTGGGGATGGGCGAGAAGATCACTCAGCTTGCTGAACTGAGCCGCTATGTGAGCGAGCTGGCCAACCTCAACCCGGACAGCCACCAACCTTTCGTCGGCTCCAGCGCCTTCGCGCACAAGGGAGGGACCCACGTCAACGCGGTGGTCAAGCACACCATGAGCTATCAGCACATCGACCCGTCCCTGGTGGGCAACGAAACCCGTTTCCTGGTCAGCGAGCTGAGCGGCAAGGACAACATCGCGGTCAAGCGTGAGGAGTTCGGGCTGGAAGGGCTGAGCCGGGAGCAGGAGCGGGTGGTGCTGCAACGCATCAAGGAACTGGAGAACGCCGGTTTCGCGTTCGAGAGCGCGGAGGCCAGCGTCGAACTCATGCTGCGGCGGGTGCAGGATGACTATCACGCGCCCTTCGAACTCATCGACTACACGGCCAATGTAGAGCACCGGGCCGGCCGCGGTCTCTTCTCCGAGGCCACGGTCAAGGTGAAGGTGGGCGATGAGATTTTCCATGAGGTGGCCGAGGGCAACGGTCCCGTCAACGCCATGAACCTGGCCCTGCGCAAGGCGATCCAACACGTCTACCCGCGCCTGGGGACCGTCCACCTGACCGATTACAAGGTGCGCATCCTGGACTCGCGCAGCGGCACGGCCGCGATCGTGCGTGTGCTCATCGACTACACCGACGGCGAGCGCATGTGGACGACCGTGGGCGCGAGCAGCAACATCATCGAGGCTTCGTGGACCGCGCTGGCCGATTCGGTGGAATATTTTCTGCTGACGGACGGCGAGTTGCAGGCAGCCCAAGCCGGGGAGCAGGAGCCGGTGGCGGCGTAGGGTCGGCCCCCCGGCCTCCAATCCTGGGGGAGACTTAGCGTGGCGGTGACTATTCAGACAGGCTCCGGTAGAACGCGGATTTTCGCTGATACAAACGAATTTTCACAGATTTTTTCAGGAAAAATCCGTGAAAATCTGCTTTCGTCAGTGAAAATCCGCGTTCCCCTGATAATTGCTGAATAGATACGTGTGGCGAAAGGGTTCCCCCCCCAGATTGGGGGGGCTAGGGGGGCGAGAAGTGCGTCACCCAGGGAAGGGTGACCTACGTGAAGAGGGATTTGAGATCGTAGCGGAAGCCGGGGAGAACGTCTTCGCCGGTCAGGGTGTCGTCGGATTGGAGCACGGTGGCCGAGCCGTCTGCGCGGTAGATGGTGACGGTTTGGGTTTTGGGTTCCACTACCCAGACCAGCTTGGTTCCGTGACGCAGCCACTCCTGCACCTTGTCCTGAACGTAGGCGGCGCTGTCATTGGGCGAAACCACCTCGACCGCCAGATCCGGTGCGCCGGGGAAGTAGCCCTGAGGCGGCTTGCCGCCCGGCAGACGTTGCTTGTGGATAAAGGCGATGTCAGGTGCGCGGACGGTGTCGGGATTTTCTTCGAGAAGAAAGCCAGTTCCGGCGGCGAACGTAACGCCGAGATCGTTTTCGTCCGCAAAGCGGTGAATCCGCGAACCGAGCGCCATCGTCAGATTGCCATGTTCATAACCAGCAAAGGGTATGCTGGTCAACATGCCTTTTTGCAATTCGTGACGATGGGATGGGTCGGTGGAAAGACGTAACAATTCTTGTGCTGTACGCAGATGCTTGGGATCGACGCCAGTTTGTTTGTTTGACACGGTGGAGGATCGCGCAGTGCTCATGTTAGGACGCTCCCAGGCAGCTATATCATCATGCAGAATTGTTCTTCATCATAGCATATCGATAGAGGGATGACAACAGAATTGGTAAAATTCAAAATGACTGTTCAGGCGGACTTCGCTAGAATGTAGATGTCGGCTGTATCTGTGAAAATCAGCGTTCCAAAAGAGACGGTTGAACAGTCAAATCCGAGGAGAAGAAATCATGCCAGTCACGACCAAGAACGGTCACAAACTCAACCAGTACAGCAGCCACCTGACCGAGGTCCGCTCCCAGGTGGGCTCCCAGGCTATGCTTTACGGCGTGGGCCTGACCGACGAGGACATGAAGAAGCCCCAGGTGGGCATCACCAGCATGGGGTGGGAAGGCTACACCTGCAACATGCACCTCAACCGTCTGGCCGAAGAGGTGAAGAAGGGCGTGCAGGACGCGGGCCTGGTGGGCTTGATCTTCTACACCATCGGCGTCAGCGACGGCATCTCCATGGGCACCGAGGGCATGAAGTTCTCCCTGCTCTCCCGCGACGTGATCGCCGACTCCATCGAGACGGTCATGCGCGCCCAGTGGTACGACGCCAACATCTCCCTGCCCGGCTGCGACAAGAACATGCCTGGCGCAGTCATGGCCGCGGCCCGAATCAACCGGCCCACCATCATCGTCTATGGCGGCACCATCCGCGCCGGCCACTGGCACGGACAGAAGTTGGACATCGTCTCCGCGTTCGAGGCCTACGGCCAGTGGCTGGCCAAGGACATCACCGAGGAGGAGTTGCAGGGGGTGCTCGAGCACGCCTGCCCCGGCGAGGGCGCGTGCGGCGGCATGTACACGGCCAATACCATGTCCTCGGCCATCGAAAGCCTGGGCTTGAGCCTGCCCTATAGCTCCTCCATCCCGGCCACCGACCCCAAGAAAATCGAGGAGTGCCACGCGGCGGGCAAGGCCATGCTGAATCTGTTGGAGCAGGACATCAAGCCCCGGGACATCCTGACCCGGGAGGCCTTCGAGAACGCCATCACCGTGATCATGGCCCTGGGCGGCTCCACCAACGCGGTGCTGCACCTGATCGCCATGGCCAAGGCGGCGGACGTGCCCCTGACCATCGATGACTTCCAGACCATCTCTGATCGCACACCGCTCCTGGGCGATCTCAAGCCCTCCGGCAAGTTCGTCATGGAAGACCTCTACGCGGTGGGCGGCGTGCCCGGCGTGCAGAAGCTGTTGCTGCGGGAAGGGCTGCTCCACGGCGATTGCCTGACCGTCACCGGCAAAACCCTGGCCGAGAACCTGGAGGAGGCCGCCGACCTGGACGAGGGCCAGACTGTGATCGCTCCCTTCTCCAACCCCATCAAACCCACCGGCCATTTGCAGATTCTCTACGGCAACCTGGCCACCGAAGGCGCGGTGGCCAAGATCACGGGCAAGGAGGGCGAGCGCTTCTCCGGCCCGGCCAAGGTCTATGATTCGGAGGAAGAGTGTCTGACCGGCATTGAGAGCGGCGATGTGCAGGCCGGCGACGTAGTGGTGATCCGCTATGAAGGGCCCAAGGGCGGCCCGGGCATGCGCGAGATGCTTTCGGTCACCTCGGCCATCACGGGCAAGGGGCTGGGCAAGAGCGTGGCCCTGATCACCGACGGGCGCTTCTCCGGCGGCACCCACGGCTTCGTGGTCGGCCACATCACGCCCGAAGCTCAGGTGGGCGGCGGCCTCGCCCTGGTGCAGACCGGCGACGTCATCACCCTGGATGCGGTCAACAACACCATCGATATGGAGGTGAGCGACGACGAACTGGCCCGCCGCCGCGCGGTCTGGTCCGCGCCGGCGCCCAAGTACACCAAGGGCGTGGCCTACAAGTACATGAAGATGGTCTCGTCGGCGTCGGAAGGGTGTGTGACGGACGAGTTTTAGCGGGACTGAGAGATTGGGAGAATGATCAATTGTCAATTGTGAATGATCAATTGGTAATGGGCGCCGCTTGTCGGCACGCCGGCCCATTCACAATTGATCATTCACAATTGATCATTAGAAAGAAGTTTTCCATGCCGGCAGATGAGTTCCGGGGCTACTACGAATCGCCCATCGGCCTGATCGAGATCGGCGGTGACGAGCGTGCGATCACGTCGCTTTACTTCGTCGAGGAGCGGCGCGAGGGCGGGATCGCTTCGCCCGTCATCGAGCGCGCCATCGGTCAAATTGACGAATACTTCGCCGGTCAGCGCCGGACCTTCGACCTGCCTCTGGAGCTGATCGGCACCGAATTTCAGCAGCAGGTCTGGCGCGAGTTGTTGGCCATTCCCTACGGCGAGACGGCCACCTACCAGGCGATCGCCGACCGGCTGGGCAACCCGCGCGCGGTGCGGGCGGTGGGCGCGGCCAACGGTCGGAACCCGATTTCGATCGTCGTCCCCTGCCATCGCGTCATCGGCGGCGACGGGCGTCTGGTCGGCTATGGGGGCGGGCTGTGGCGCAAGGAGTGGCTGCTGAGGCACGAGGGAAGCTTGTTGGTGTAGCGCCCTGTCCGGCAGCGTCTGGACGATTTTGATGGCGAGGTGGGTCTTATGGGCGGTGCGTTTCTGGGGACGGGCCGCCTTGAACTGCAAGTTCAGGCTGATAGCTGAAGTCCGCTAAAGCGGACTGGCCGCAGAGAGGCGCCATTTCCGCCAGTCGGCTTGTAGCCGACTTGAGCTTTGAGCCTGAACTTACAGTTCAAGGCTTCACCCAAGAGGGAACCGTCATGGCCGAATGGACTCCGACCTATGTACAACTCCTGGAGAGCGGCGAACTCGAACGCCGGGTCATAGCCGCCTACGAGCTCCTGTCCGGCTGCCACGGCTGCGCCTGGTATTGCTCCGTGGACCGGCGCGCCGGCCAGCTGGGTGTGTGCAAGACGGGCGTGCGCGCGCGGGTGGCCAGCTACGGTCCCCACATGGGCGAGGAGGACCCCCTGCGCGGCTGGCGGGGATCGGGGACCATCTTCTTCTCCCGCTGCAACCTCAGGTGCCAGTACTGCCAGAACTACGACATCAGCCAGGCGGACGTGGGCCGTGAGGTGGAGCCGGAGGAGCTGGCGGTCATCATGCTGGAGCTACAGGCCATGGGCTGCCATAACATCAACTTCGTCTCGCCCAGCCATGTGGCGCCCCAGATCATGGCCGGGGTCCTCATCGCGGCCCAGGCCGGCCTGCGCCTGCCCCTGGTCTACAACACGGGCGGCTATGACTCCCTGGAGATGCTGCGCCTGCTGGACGGGGTCATCGACATCTACATGCCTGACATGAAGTACGCGGACCCGGCCATCGCCCGCCGCTACTCCAGGATCCGGGACTACCCGCGGGTGAACCAGGCCGCGGTGCGGGAGATGCACCGCCAGGTGGGGGATTTGCAGATCGACGAGCAGGGCCTGGCCCGGCGGGGCCTGCTGGTGCGGCATCTGGTCCTGCCCAACGGCCTGGCCGGGACCGGGGAGATCCTGCGCTTCCTGGCCGAGGAGATCTCGCCCAACACCTACGTCAATCTCATGGACCAATACCGGCCGGCGTACAAGGCCCACCACTACCCGGACCTCAGCCGCCCCCTGGCCCGCCGCGAGTTCGATGACGCGTTGAAGATGGCGAAGGAGATGGGGATCCGGCGGTTGGATCGGCGGCGGGCGTTTTGGAAGAGATGAGTTGATGCGGATGTGCGCGAGGTGATGAACTATGTGCATGCCCTGGAATATGGCTTGGAGCGCTTGCAGACGTTGCCCGTGAGCCTGCGCCTTTTTCGCGAGTTGCATCAGCGTTTGATGACCGGCGTGCGCGGGGATCAATTGACGCCGGGTGAGTTTCGCCGCACCCAGAACTGGATCGGGCGACCGGGCTGTACGTTGGACGACGCCGATTATACGCCGCCGCCGCCCGATTTGCTGATGGACGCGCTCTCCGACCTGGAATCATACCTGCATCGAGAACCCGACTATCCGCCGCTCGTCCGTCTGGCGTTCATCCATTATCAGTTCGAGGCGATCCATCCTTTCCTGGACGGAAACGGGCGTATTGGTCGCCTGCTGATCACCCTGCTGTTGAGTCATTGAGATCTGTTGCCGCTGCCCTTGCTTTATCTCAGCGCCTATTTCCATCGTCATCGCGAGCAATACTATGATTTGCTCATGGCCGTTAGCCAGCATGGCGCGTGGGAGGAGTGGGTGCAGTTTTTCCTCCGCGGCGTTGCCGAGCAGGCGAATGAGGCCGGGGGCAAGGTCCGGGCCTTACAAGACTTGCAGCGGGTATGGCGACAACGGTTGAGTCAGGCTCGCACTTCGGTGTTACTGCTTCGATTGGCTGATGAGCTATTTGTTTCTCCAATTCTCACAATTACCCAGGCGCAACATGTGTTGGACGTCACCTATCCCAGCGCACAGCGCAACGTGGAAAAATTGGTCAATGCTGGCATTCTGGAACAGCTTGGTGACAGTTCGTACAACAAGACGTTCATTGCCAGAGAGATTTTGAACATCATTGAAGAAGATGATGTGGGATAGAGGAATTATACTTTTGGTTCGTAATGTATAATTGCTTGCTGCTTAATGCAACTTGAGTATAATTTGGGCAAGGAAACGCGTCCTCTGAGCAAACGGAGTATGGGCCTCAGCGGCTGGATGGGCGGCGGGCGTTGTGTGGTGAGGGTGAGCGCGTTCGTATTTTTACACCCTGCCCATCTTCAGTGCGGGATAAGGGACCTGCGCATTCTATTCTAATATGAGCGTTTTGGAATGGTTGACGAACAAAAGCAGTTGTGTACCATCGTTGTCGCATAAAGAGCATTGCGCGACTTAAATTGGAAAATGTGACGCGCAAATTAAAGCGTATGTTGCCGTTGTCCTACAAACCTGCGCCTTGAACTGCAAGTTCAGGCTGAAAGCTGAAGTCGGCTACAAGCCGACTGGCGGAGATATCTGTGCTACTGTAATGGCGTACAGTTGATTTTGTGTGCTTTCGGCGATCGGGTACAATCGATGCATGTAGGATGTTTGACTTTACTTCAACCTCTCTTCGCCTCAGTCAAATACCCGTCTGGACAGATTAAATTATCGGAGTATTTCATGGCCCGTTCTGAACGAATCAATGAGTCAGCCAACCTGATCTGGAATGTAGCCGATCTGCTGCGTGGGGATTACAAACCGCGGGAATACGTCGATGTGATTTTGCCCATGACGGTTTTCCGACGCCTGGATCAGGCCATGGAGGGAAATCGTCAGGCTGTGTGGAATGATCACAGACGTTATCGTGGCGAATTGAAGAACCTCGACGGGTTTTTGCAGCGCAGATATGGCCGGGTTTACAACACATCGCCTTACGACTGGCGCAAACTTATGGAAGCGCCCGACGACATCGCCCAGAACCTGGTCACCTATCTGAATGGCTTCAGCCCGGACGTGCAGGATATCGTTGAGAAATTCGATTTTCGGCGTCAGATCAACCGTCTCCAAGCCGCCCATCTGATCTACCCCGTTCTTCAGGAGTTCAATCGGGTGGACCTGCATCCCGACCGGGTTAGCAACCGGGAAATGGGATTGATCTTCGAGAATCTGATCCGTCGTTTCAGCGAGCAGTACAACGAAACTGCGGGCGAGCATTTCACGCCCCGCGAGGTGATCCGCTTGATGGTGCATCTCCTCTTTGCCGAGCAACAGCAACGCTTGGCCGACCCTAATGTGATTCTGAAAATCTATGATCCGGCCTGTGGCACTGGCGGCATGCTGACCGAGGCCAAGAGCCATCTCGAAGAGACGCTGGACGGGCAAGCGCCGCAAATCTGGCTGTTTGGCCAGGAACTCAATCCCCAGGCTTACGCCGTAGCCAAATCGGACATGTTGCTCAAAGGGGAGGACCCGGAGCGGATTGTGTATGGCAACAGCTTCAGCGAAGATGGCTATGCCGACCGCAGTAAATATCGCTTCGAGATCATGATGTCCAATCCGCCTTTTGGCGTTTCCTGGAAAAAGGTGGAGTGGGTGATCAAACGCGAGCACGAGACCAGGGGCTACGCCGGGCGTTTTGGCGCTGGCTTGCCCCGTATCAATGACGGGGCGCTGCTCTTTTTACAGCACATGTTGCATAAGATGGATGGTAATCAAGTCGGCAGTCGCATCGCCATTATCTTCAACGGCTCGCCCCTGTTCACCGGCGATGCTGGCAGCGGCGAGAGCGAAATCCGGCGCTGGATCATCGAAAACGACTGGCTGGAGGCCATCGTCGCCTTGCCCGACCAGTTGTTTTACAACACTGGCATCAACACCTACATCTGGATTCTCACCAACCGTAAGGATGAACGGCGCAAGGGCAAGATTCAGCTGATCAACGCCGTGGATTTCTATGTGAAGATGCGCAAGAGCCTGGGCGATAAACGCCACGAGATCAGCGGTGAGCAGATCAAGGAGATCACCGGCATTTTCCAGGCGTTCAGCGACGGCGAGTACAGTCGGATTTACGAAAATCGGTTCTTCGGCTACCGCAAGGTGCGCATCGAGCGGCCGTTGCGCCTGAATTTCCAGGCCAGCCCGGAGCGCATCGCCCGCCTGGAGGAGCAAAAGGCGTTTCAAAATCTGGCGAAAAGCCGTAAAAAGGACGAGGAAAGCAGAGCGCGGGAGGAGCAGGAAGGTCGGGCGCAGCAGGATGCGATTCGCCAGATGCTGGCGGACATGCCCGACGCCCTTTACAAATCCCGCCCGGCCTTTGTGAAAGCGCTGCGCCAGGCCGCGCGGGGGCAGGAAGTCACCCTCAAGGCGCCGCTGCTCAGGGCCATTTTGACGGCGCTGTCGGAGAAGGATGAGACGGCGGAGATCTGCTACAAGAAGGACAAGCCGAGCGAGGGCATGGAGCCGGATGTGGACCTGCGGGACCATGAGAATGTGCCTTTGAGCGAGGACGACTACCCCGATGATGCCACGGGCGACTCTTATCTGGATGAGAAAGTGCCCTTGACGGATACGGTGCAGGCCTATTTCGAGCGGGAAGTGCTGCCCTACGTGCCCGACGCCTTCATCGATCTGGATTTCACCGACCACAAGGATGGCCGGGTGGGCCGCATCGGCTACGAGATCAATTTCAATCGCTACTTTTACAAATACCAGCCGCCGCGGCCCCTGGAGGAGATCGAGGGGGAGATTCGAACGCTGGAGCAGGAGATCATGGAACTGCTACGGGAGGTGATGGCCTGAGAGGGAACAGCACAGGTGTACATCCCGGTCTTCCTGGAATCCTCGAGGATTCTGGGCATTTGACATACAGCACCAACGCTATGTACGTTAGCTTGAATATAAAGTGGAGAACGGGTTTATATTAATGGTAGCCATTAATATAAATTGGTGAAATGAGTTATATTAAGGGTGACCCATAATATAACAATGTATTTTGGCCTTAAACCATGAATAATGAACAGACGCTTATGAATACCTCCCAGATGTCCAGCGGTCGAGCGGGCCGCTATATTTCGCAACCCCAAGGTTACCGCGCCTTTTCCCCTGCGCCACTGCCTCCTGACCCGCCGATTCAACTCAGTCTGGAACTCCAGTCGCTATTGTCGGATGCCGACCGCGCCCTGGGGCGACTGGACGGTTCGATCCAGACTTTGCCTGACCCGGATCTGTTCGTTCTCATGTATGTGCGCAAGGAAGCGGTGCTTTCCAGCCAGATCGAGGGAACCCAAAGTTCGCTGGATGATGTGCTGGAAGCGGAAGCGCATGTTTTTTCCGCGACGCGCCCTCGCGACGTGGATGAGGTGCTCAACTATGTCCATGCCATGAACTACGGGCTGGAGCGTTTGCAGACTTTGCCGGTATCGGTGCGCTTGATCCGGGAGATCCACGAACGCTTGCTGCGTGATGTCCGAGGGAGTAAACACCAGCCAGGTGAGGTGCGGCGCACACAGAATTGGATCGGGCCGGCGGGTTGCACCCTGAATGAAGCCACATTCGTGCCGCCGCCTCCCCACGAGGTTTCCAACTCCCTCGCGCAGTGGGAACGTTTCCTCCATGCCGATGACGTCATCCCCTATTTGCTCAAGGTGGGATTGGTCCATGCCCAGTTCGAAACGATCCACCCTTTTCTGGATGGAAACGGCCGTGTGGGACGTTTGTTGATCACCTTTCTGCTCTGCGAACGGGGCCTCCTGCAACAGCCGGTCCTCTATCTCTCCCATTACTTCAAGCGCCACCGCCAGGCCTATTATGAGCGCTTGCAAGCGATTCGAGACAGGGGCGACTGGGAATCCTGGCTGACTTTTTTCCTGCGCGGCATGGCGGAAGTTTCGCAAGAAGCCACCCAAACGGCAAGACGCATCGTTGATTTGCGCGAAGCGCACCGGGCCTTGATTGTCGATCAATTTGGACGGGTCACGGCCAACGGTTTGAAGGTGTTGGAGTCGCTCTATTCCCATCCCATTACCAACGTCAAGGCGATTGCGGAGTTGACAGGCGTCGCCTATCCGACTGCCAACGATTTGACGAAGCGGTTCGTCCATCACGGTCTGCTGACCGAGATCACAGGCCGGCGGCGCGGCCGCAGTTTTCGTTATGACGCCTATATCCGCCTCTTTGCGGAGGACACGACGCCATGACCGCCCCCCGCCCCTACCCCACCTACAAAGACTCCGGCATCGAATGGCTGGGAGAAATTCCCGCGCATTGGGAAGTGCGGCGGTTGAAGACCATTGCGTCAATTCGAGTCAGTAGTGTTGACAAAAAATCTGTTGAAGGGCAAAAACCGGTTCGACTCTGCAATTATGTTGATGTGTACTACAATGAAAAAATCGATAGTCGCATTGAGTTTATGCAGGCCACCGCTACAGCGTCACAAATTCAGCGATTCGGTCTTGAAAAAGGGGA
>JAJRVT010000109.1 GCA_024277175.1 Chloroflexota bacterium
GGTTCATCGTCCAGCAGGAGCTCGCCCTGGTCCGGCCGGTGGATGCCGGTCATGATCTTGATCAGGGTGGACTTCCCTGCCCCGTTTTCGCCGATGAGCGCGTGGACCTCGCCCGGATAAAGGGTCAGCGAGACGTCGTCCAGGGCCTGGGTGGCGTCGAAACGCTTGAAGACATGTCGGATTTCCATGACGGGCGTCTGCCCTGTAGTCATGCTGGCCTTCCTTTACGTGATCCTGAACTTGACTTTTTTGCGAGTGCGATTGAAACGCGGATCTTCCCGGATGGAGCCGGATTTTCACGGATTACAAATCTGTGAAAATCCGCTCTAATCAGCAGAAATCCGCGTTCTAATTTTGCTCACCCTTAAACGATCGTCACTTCCACGCCCTGCCGGCGCACGGCGTCGACCAACTCAGCCGGCGCGTCCCGATCGGTAATGATCTGGCTTACCTGTTGAAGTGGAGCGAAGGTGATCACGCCCACCTGACCCCATTTGGTAGCGTCCAACAGCGTGATCACGCTCCGACAGCTTGCGACCATGCGTCGCTTCCATTCCGCCTCTTCCAAATTGACGTCGGTCAGTCCCTGCTCCAGGGTGACGCCCCGAGCGCCGAAAAAACCCATGAGCAGGTGGATCTGCGCCAATTCCTTATGCTCGTTTGGCCCGACCAGCGAGATCGAATCCCGCCGCAGACGACCGCCTGGCATGATCACGTTGACGTGGCGGTTGCGCAGAAGACCCATAGCCGCCTTCAGGCTGTTGGTGACCACCGTGAGGTCGCGTCGGTTTTCGAGATAGGGGATCATGGCGATGGCTGTGGTGCTGGCGTCCAGGGCGATGGCGTCGCCATCCTGAACCAGGGCCGCGGCCGCGCGACCGATGCGTGTTTTTTGTTCGGCCTGTTGCTGTTGGCGGATGTCGAAGGATAGCTCCGGTTGGGCCATGACCGCGGTGGCCCCGCCCCGGGTGCGCACCAGCAAGCCCTGCCGGCTCAGCGCGCGCAGGTCGGTGCGGATCGTCACCTCGGAGACGCCAAAATGGGAACTCAACTCGGCGACCGAAAGCTGCCCGGCCCCGTCGAAGGCGGTCAGTATGGCCTGTCTGCGTTGGGCGAGCCGGTGTTCTTTCCCCAAGCCGGGTCTCCTGGCATGCTGTTGGCTTTAGCGGGTATGCGCATGGTTAACTGTCAAACGAAAGGGAATTGAAGCTATTGTAGTATGGAAAACCTTCATTGTCAAGGGGTTTCGTAAAAAAACGAAAGAAATAGAAGATTTGCTGTTAAGGGTGGCAAAGGTATGGGAGCGCACACTACAAACGCATCGGCTCAGGCGCGCTCGACAGCGACGCTCTGCTTTCCGATCCGGTAGGCGCCGTTTCGGGCCAGGACCTGACCCACGAAGCGTTCGGGCACATCCACCAGCGTACGGTCCTGCTGAATACGAATCTTGCCGATGGCGTAGCCGGGGATGTTGGCGTGGCGGGCGATGGTGCGCACGATGTCATTGGCGCGCACGCCATGGATCTGGCCCAGGCTGAGCGAAAGCCGCACCATGTCCTTGTCCTGGAACTTCCGACCCTGGCCGCGGCCGGGCTGGGCCGATCCCCGCCGGTCGTCTCGTTTTCCCTTGTACGATGCTGATTTACGCTGACGTCCGGGGCGCACCTCGCTGATGGGCGCAATCGGGCGCTGCCGATCGTCGACGCGCGCCAGCTTGAGCGCCACTGCCGCGATCTCCACCGGATCGTGGCCTTCCATCATCAACGCCGCCACCATCTCCCGCTCGCGGCTGCACCGTCCCCGCTGGAGCCAGACCATGACCTGCTCTTGCAGGCGCTCATCCCGCCGGGCCTGGATCTCCTCTACTGTGGGTAGGACAGCGAGCGCGATCTTGTGTTTCGTGTAGCCCTCGATGCGGTTCAATCGCCATTGCTCTGAGGGCGTCAGCAGGGTGAGGGCCACGCCCGTCTTGCCGGCCCGCCCCGTGCGCCCGATGCGATGGACGTAGACTTCTGGCTCCGGCGGCAGGTCGACGTTGAACACGTGGGAGATGTCGTCCACATCCAGCCCGCGCGCGGCCACGTCGGTGGCCACCAGCACGTTGAGCTTTTTGTTGCGGAAGCGGGCCAGCACCCGGGTGCGTGCGTCCTGGCTCATCTCACCGCTCAGCGGCTCAGCCGCGAAGCCCCGCTCGGAGAGAGCGTTGGCCAGCTCGCCGGTGCGGGCGCGCGTGCGCACGAAGATGAGCGCGCTGCTGATCTCTTCGACCTCGAAGAGGCGGGTGAGCGCGGCCAGCTTGTCGGTCTCGTTGACCAGGTAGTAGCGCTGGTCGATGGCGGCCACCGTCATCTGTTTGTGCTGGATGGTAACGGATTCGGGTTCGTGCATGTACTGGTCGGCCAGTTTGCGGATCGCGAAGGGCAGCGTGGCCGAGAAGAGCGCGGTCTGGCGGGCGGTGGGCGTCTGGCTGAGGATGGTTTCGATGTCCTCGATGAAGCCCATGCTCAGCATCTCATCGGCCTCGTCCAGCACCACCGTGTTGACCTGACTCAGGTCCAGCGCCTTTTTTTCGATCAGGTCGATCAGCCGGCCGGGCGTGCCGACCACGATGTCCACGCCCTGGCGAAGCTGGCCGATCTGGCGGCCATACGACTGGCCGCCATAGACCGCAAGCACGTTCACGCCCAGGGAGCGCCCGTACTGCTCCATGGCCCGGGCCACCTGCATGGCCAACTCGCGCGTGGGCGCGAGGACCAGGCACTGGACATGGCCCAGCCCCACGGTCAGGTTCTGGAGGATGGGCAGCGCGAAGGCCGCGGTCTTGCCTGTACCGGTCTGGGCCTGGCCGATCACATCGCGGCCACTCAGCATCAGCGGGATCATCTCGGTTTGGATGGGTGTGGGGTCGGTGTAACCGCGCGCGGTCACCGTCTGCACCAGCAACGGGTGCAGGCCTAACTGGGTAAATTCGGTTGTCATCAGATAGCTCCTAATTGGCTATGGTCATGCCCCATTTGCGGCAGCAGACCCGTCCCAATCCCGTTCAATCTGTAGGAACCTGTCCGATGCAACAAAAAACGCCCGACATATTTTGTCCGGGCGCCGATCTGGAGTACACAAAACAAAATGAATATACGATTTGGCCCCGCATGTGCGGATGGCCGAAGAAGAGTATAGCATAGTTAGCGGGTTTTGGGTATTTTTCTCTCAAAGCATGGGCAGAGGAAGCTGAACCGGAATACGCATCAGGTCGACTATGATTTCACCGCCCCCCACCAAGGTCGCCCAGTGACCAGAAAAAGACCTGATTTTGGGCTTCATCGACGGCGAGATAGGCGGAGTTGCAACCATAGAAGACGTAACGCGGAACGGCCGTATCAGCCCACTGTAGATCGTCGGGCCACCAGGATGCCGATAGCTGCTGGGGAAAGTCTGCTGCGGTCAGATCAGCCGGCGCGCATTGGCTCAGAAAGTCATCCATCTCCGCCGGGTCGAACTGAAACGTCAGCATGATTTCATTGGTGTCGATGTCATACTTCAGGTTGATGTCCGAGGCTGATTCGGGCAGATATTCGGGAATCCAGCCCCGTTCTATCATGTCAGACGCCTGGGCGGCCTTGTAATCAGCATAGGCGTATGTCTGTTGATCGGTGAAAAACAGGCGCGCAGAAGCACAGCCAGTCACCAGGAACAAGGCCACCGAGATGGCCAGCATGGCGGTCAGCCTCGCGCTCTTGCGTCGCCCTGTCTCGCTCATCATATTGTCTTTTCCTTCGACTGCTGAATTTGTTGATATGCATCTTCAACATTGACGAAAAAAACGGTATATAGTTCCAGTTTTGCCGCCGCGCGTTGGCTTCCGTCTGAGGGAATCCACTCTTTTCCCACTTCATCGACAAACGGTCCGACTTCTAAATTCATCTTCTGTTATAATTTCAATAGGGTGCATGGCGGCCGGAGTTGGCGCGTCCAGGATCGACCATCTGTCACGCCAGCGCCAGCCACCATCATCACGCACATCAACGCAACAAAACCACCCAGAGCGACGTCACCAATGTGGACCCGATGTCATGGTTTACGTTTCACGTCTTTAACACATCACGTTTTCACGCATCATTCGGAGTGTTACGATGAAAATCGACCAATCTCCAATCGCCAATTTCCAATCGCTTTCTCGCACCGGGCTGCTCGTCGCCACGCTGGGCCTGCTTGCCCTGCTGCTGGCCGGCTGCAACCTGCCCATCGCGGCCGCTCCGCCCAACCCGACGCCGGCGCTCATTCCGGTGAACGCACCCGTCATCGCCGTGGCGCCCACTTCCGGCGGCCCCGGGACCACGGTGGAGGTCTCGGGCGCGGGCTGGCGGGCGGACGAGGTCGTCTATATCAAGCTAGAGGCGCTGGTGGATGAGCAGGTGGAGGAAGCCACGGTCGCGGTCGCCACCGCCGGCGAGAACGGACGTTTCGCCACCTCCTTCCTCTATCCCCTCACCGGCGTCTGGCCCCAGCAGAGCGCCGTCCAGATCCTGGCTGAATCGCTGAAACGGGAGCAGCCGGCCGTGGCCTCCTTCCTGGTCGTGGAAGAGGGGACGGTCACGCCTATAGCCACGCCGACCCTGTCCGCTATGCCCGCAGCCACATCCGTGGCCACGCCGCCGGCTGGCCAGCCAGCGAATGTGGCCCGCGTCACCTCTTCGGCCCTCAACCTGCGCAGCGGACCGGGCAGCAGCTACGCCATTATCCGCGCCCTGCCCCGGGGAACCCGCATGCTGGTCCTGGGCCAGAGCGCCAACGCCTACTGGCTGTTGGTGCGTCTGGATGGCGGCGTAGAAGGCTGGGTGGCCCGCCCCTACACCGACTATCGCGGGCAGGCTCCGGTCGTTCCCGTGGCCACCCGTCCTGTGCCCGTTTATACGGCCACGCCTGTGGCCCCCTATCCGACCTCGACGCCGTCTATCAGCCCCTGGCGGGGCGAATATTACGCCAATATGGACCTGCTGGGCGCGCCGGCGCTGGTGCGCGACGACCCGGCCATCAATTTCAACTGGGGCTATGGCTCGCCGGCTTACGGCTTCCCCGCCGACAATTTTTCCGTGCGCTGGACGCAGTCGAGTTACTTCGGCGGCGGGACCTATCGCTTCTACGCCAACGCGGATGACGGCGTGCGCATCTGGGTGGATGGCCAGCTGATCCTGGATCAGTGGCATCCGGCCACCGGGCGCACCTACAGCGTGGACCGCACCTTGAGCGTCGGCCCCCACACCGTGATCGTAGAATATTATGAGGCCACGCAGGTGGCCAAGATCAAGGTGTGGTGGGAATATGTGGGCGGTGGCCAGCCCGACTATTATCCCGACTGGCGAGGCGACTACTACCGCAACAAGTCCCTGTCTGGCGCGCCGGCGCTGACCCGCAACGATTCGGCCATCGACTTCAACTGGGGCTACGGTTCGCCCGCGCCGGCGATCCCGTCCGACTACTTCTCCGTGCGCTGGACTCGCACCCTCTATTTCGACGAGGGGCGCTATCGCTTCAGCGGCCGCTACGACGACGGCATGCGCATCTATGTGGACGGCCACCTGGTGGTGGACGACTGGACCGTGGGCAGCGTGCGCGAGCGCTCAGGCGAGATCTATCTCTCGCGCGGCAGCCACAACCTCCAGGTGGACTACTTCGAGAACACGGGCGAGGCTCAGGCCAGGGCCTGGTGGCAACGGGTGGATGATCAGCCTGACCACTTCCCGGACTGGAAGGGCGAATACTGGACCAACCCCAGCCTCTCCGGCAACCCGCGCCTGGCGCGCAACGATCGGAACATCAACTTTAACTGGGGGACCGGATCGCCCGATCCCCGCATCCCCGCGGATAACTTCTCGGCCCGCTGGACCCGCACCTTCGACTTCAGCCCCGGGATCTATCGCTTCTACGCCCGCGCGGATGACGGCGTGCGCGTCTGGGTGGGCAATACGCTGCTTATCGACGAGTGGCATGACAACCGCGCTGGTTTCTATTACACTGGCGACATCTATCTCGACCGGCGGGAGCAGGTCAAGGTGGAATACTACGAGCATCTTGGCGGGGCGTTGATTCACGTCTACTTCGAGCGCATCGCGTCCGGCACACCTACGCCCACGCCCACCTATACGCCCACGGCGACGCCAACCTTCACGGCGACGCCCACGAATACGCCCACGCCCGTGCGCCCCACCGCCCCCTATGCCGAGGTGCGGCCCGGTTTCGGCGGCGCAGGGACCCAGGTGACGGTGGGCGGCGGCGGCTTCCCGGCCAATACCCAGGTGACGGTCTACCTGGGTGCGACGGTTCGGGCCGCGCAGCGCGACCAAGCCAATGCCCGGCGCTACGCCACCACAACCACCGATGGCCAGGGCGAGTATGTGGCCACTTTCACCATGCCCGCGACCTGGCCCGACGGCTCGCCCATCCAACCCGGCCAGTTGCTGATCCTGGTGGCGACAGACAATTTCGTGACCTCGGCCTCAGCCCTTTTTGATTACCAGGTTGCGACCCAGACTCCGGCTGCGCCCGTTCCCTCTGCTCGGATCGATCCCAACCGGGGCGGTCCCGGCGCCCAGGTGACGGTCAGCGGCGGCGGCTTCCCGGCCCGCGTCACGATCAACGTCTATCTGGCCGGGGTGGCGAACGCAGCCCAGACCCGGGAGACCGAACCTGCCCGCTACGCCACCACCACGACTGACGCCAATGGCGACTATCAGGTCTCGTTCACCATGCCCGACCGTTGGCCCGACGGCTCGCCTATCCAGACCGGCAAGCTGGCGGTATTGGTGGCTACGGATGACTTCGGCGTGGAGGCCGGCGATTTCTTCGACTACTTCACCGAACGCCCGAATCCGTCTCTGGACGTCACGCCTCTCTTCGGCGGCCCGGGGACCCAGGTGCGGGTGCGGGGCCAAGGCTTCCCGGCTCGCGTCCACATCAACCTGCTCCTGGCCACGTTGGATGAGCAGATCGGCTCCGGTGACAACCCGGAGGTCTACGCCACAACCACCACCGACCGCAACGGCGCTTTCGCCATGGTCTTCACCATGCCCGATCAGTGGCCGGATGGGTCGCCCATCGGGGCCGGCGAGTTGGTGATCGTGGTGACGACCATCGACTACAGCGTGACCGCTAGCACGGTCTTCGACTTCGTCCCGGTCGCGCCGACCGACACGCCTCCGCCGCCCACAAATACACCGGCCGCGCCCACGCCCACCTTTACGCCGGCCCCGCCCGCGTCCGCACCCAGCGCGCAGATCAGCCCCGGCTCGGGCGCCCCCGGCGTGAGCGTGACGGTGAGCGGCGACGGCTTTCCAGCCAATGCGAGCCTGACCGTCTTCTTGGCCCGCTTCGACGCTTCCGGCGGAGCCGGCGCGCCGGAACGTTACGCCACCACCACGTCCGACGGCGGCGGGGCCTACAGCGTCACCTTCATCATCCCGGATCGCTGGCCCGACGGCTCCCCCGTGACCGATGGACGCCTGTTGATCCTGGTGGCGACCAATGACTTTCAGACCCAGGCGACGGCCACCTTCAAGGTGACGGGCGCAGCCAAGCAGCCCCAACCTCTGGCATCGCCCACCACGCCTCCTGACGGGCCGGGGACGATCCCGCCGGCCCCTGATCAGGAAGGCGGAGGATAAACTGGCCATCTGGCCAGGTGAAAAACCGATCTGACGACCAGCTTAAAATCCCCCCTGATGTCGGGCGCATCAGGGGGGATTTTCTTTTATAGTGAAGAAGAAGAATTCCGTCTCTGGATGAATGGTGAACACACCAAGGAGGTATGTCTATGTTGGTACGTGATCGCATGACTTCGCCGGCGGTGACCATCGCGCCTGACACGCCTTTCCAGGATGCGGTGAAGTTGATGCGCGAGCATGGCTTCCGCCGTTTGCCTGTCGTCAGCAAGCATGGAGAATTGGTTGGCATCGTCTCCGAGCGCGATCTTCTCCACGCTGCGCCCTCGCCGGCCACGTCACTGAGCGTGTGGGAAATGAATTACCTGTTGTGGAAACTCAAAATCGATGAACTGATGACCCACAAGGTCGTCTCCGTGTCGCCGGATACGCCCATTGAGGAAGCGGCCCATCTGATGGTGGATCGCAAAGTGGGGGGCCTGCCTGTGGTCGACGACCAGAATCATGTGGTCGGCGTCATTACCGAAACCGACATCTTCCGCGCCTTTGTGGAGATGTTGGGCAGCGGCGAGAAGGGGGTGCGTCTTTCCCTGGATGTCCCGACGGGTGCAGGCGTTCTGGCCAAGCTCTCCCAGACCATCTATGCGCTAGGGGGCGTCATTATGAGCGTCGGCTCCTGGGATTCGGAGGCCAATGAACGTCGCCGCATCCTGATCAAGGTGCGCAACGTAGGCAAAGATCAGTTGGTCGATGCGCTCGAAGCCCTGGGAGACCATGTGGTGGACGTCAGCGAAGTCTGACATTTTATGGTCCATGCGTCCGGCCAGACGGGCCGGGACGCTAACGCCCCGATACAGAATCGATCGGTTAGATCGATTCTGCGCGCGTTGTCCCCGGCCCGTCTTTTTATTGAGGTCGGTCCACATATCACTTTTGTCCTCAATCATCCACAACCCGCCATCCAATGGATTGTGGGATGAATGCCCACCTAGCAATGCATGTCAAATCAGGAGCCTTTCGCTCCGCCAGGAGAATCTGTTATGACACGTGAAAAAGTAATGATGGATGGCAACGAGGCCGCCGCCTATGTCGCCTTCAAAACCAATGAGATCGCCGCGATCTATCCCATTACGCCCTCGTCGCCCATGGGTGAATATGCGGACGCATGGATGGCGCGCGGCAAGAAGAACATTTGGGGAACCACGCCCCAGGTCGTCGAGATGCAGTCCGAGGGCGGCGCTTCAGGCGCTGTCCATGGAGCCTTGCAGGCGGGGGCGCTGACCACCACCTTTACCGCCAGCCAGGGCCTGCTGTTGATGATACCCAACATGTACAAGATCGCCGGTGAGCTGACCAGCACCGTCTTTCACATCGCGGCCCGCTCCATCGCCGCCCAGGCCCTCTCCATTTTTGGCGATCACACCGACGTTATGGCGACTCGCTCCACCGGCTTTGCCATGCTCTTCGGCAACTCCGTGCAGGAGGTGATGGATTTCGCCCTCATCGCCCAGGCCAGCACCCTGGGCGCCCGCGTGCCCTTCCTGAACATTTTCGACGGCTTCCGCACCTCCCACGAGATCAAGAAAGTGGAGAAACTCACCGACGAGGACATTCGCGCCTTGATCGATGACGACCTGGTGCGCGCCCATCGCGCCCGGGGGCTGACGCCTGATAAGCCGGTCATGCGCGGCACGGCCCAAAACCCCGACGTCTTCTTCCAGGCCCGGGAGACGGTCAACCCTTATTATCTGAAAACGCCTGAGATCGTCCAGCAGGCCATGGATAAATTCGCCGCCCAGGTGGGGCGTCAGTATCACCTCTTCGATTACGTGGGCGCGCCCGACGCAGAGCGGGTCATCATCCTGATGGGATCCGGCGCTGAGACTGCCGAGGAGACGGTTGACTACCTCACAGCACAAGGTGAAAAGGTGGGCATGATCAAGGTGCGACTCTATCGCCCCTTCTCGGTGAAACATCTGCTGGCTGCGCTGCCGGCCACGGTCAAGACCATCGCCGCCCTGGATCGCACTAAGGAGCCGGGCGCCACAGGCGAACCCCTCTACCAGGATGTGGTGACTGCACTGTCCGAGGGCGTGGCCGATGGGATGGCCCCCTTCAGCCAGATGCCGCGGGTGGTGGGCGGTCGCTACGGCCTCTCGTCCAAGGAATTCACGCCGGCCATGATCAAGGGCGTCTTTGACGAACTTTCCAAGGACGCGCCCAAGAATCATTTCACCGTGGGCATCATCGACGACGTCACCCACACCAGTCTGGACTATGATCCGAACTTCGACATCGAGCCGGATGATGTGGTGCGGGGCGTCTTCTGGGGGCTCGGCTCCGACGGCACGGTTGGGGCCAACAAGAACTCCATCAAGATCATCGGCGAAGAGACCGATAACTACGCCCAGGGCTACTTCGTCTATGACTCCAAGAAATCGGGCGCGCGCACCATCTCCCATCTACGCTTTGGCCCTCGCCCCATCCACAGCACGTATCTGATTCATAAGGCCAATTTCGTCGCCTGCCATCAGTTCGGTTTCCTTCAGCGCTATAATGTGCTGGAGCCGGCTCAGAAGGGGGCCACTTTCCTGCTCAATTCGCCCTATGGTCCCGATGAAATTTGGGATCAACTGCCCCAGGCCGTCCAGCAGGAGATTATCGACAAAGATCTGGATTTCTATGTGATCGACGCCTACAAGGTCGCCAAAGACCTTGAGTTAGGCGTACGCATCAACACCATCATGCAGACCTGCTTCTTCGCCATCAGCGGCATCCTGCCCCAGGATGAGGCCATTGAGAAGATCAAAGAGGCCATCCGCAAGACCTATGGCAAGCGGGGGGAGATCGTGGTGCGTAAAAACTATGCTGCGGTCGACGCCGCCCTCTCTCATCTGCACAAGGTCGAGGTGCCGGATACCGTGACTAGCGACATCCAGATGCCGCCCGTGGTGCCGGACGCCGCCCCCGACTTCGTCAAAGATGTGACGGCTATGATGATCGCCGGCCATGGCGATCTCCTGCCGGTCAGCAAATTGCCCAACGATGGCACCTACCCCACTGCAACCACCCGCTGGGAGAAGCGCGACATCGCCCAGGAAGTCCCCGTCTGGGAGCCGGACCTCTGCATTCAGTGCGGCAAGTGCGTGTTGGTCTGCCCCCACGCCGTCATCCGCGGCAAGGTGGTGGATGAGGCTGATCTGGCCGGCGCCCCCGAAGGCTTCAAGACTGCGGACGCCCGCTTCCGGGAGTTCCGGGGCGAGAACAAGCAATACACCTTGCAGGTCTCAGTGGAGGACTGCACCGGCTGCACCCTCTGTGTGGAGGTCTGCCCGGCCAAGGACAAGAAGGCGGTTGGACGCAAGGCCATCAACATGGCCCCGCTGCTGGAGGCCCGTGAACAGGGCATCAAGGATTGGGAATTCTTCGTCGACCTGCCCGAAACCTCCCACACCAATGGCCTGAATTTCAACAACGTGAAGAACGTGCAACTCCTGCAGCCCCTCTTCGAGTTCTCCGGGGCCTGCGCCGGCTGTGGCGAGACGCCCTATCTGAAGCTGGTCAGCCAGCTTTATGGCGACCGGGCCATTATCGCCAACGCCACCGGCTGCTCCAGCATCTATGGCGGCAACCTGCCCACTACGCCTTGGGCGACCAACCCGGAGGGGCGGGGGCCGGCCTGGTCCAACTCCCTCTTCGAGGACAACGCCGAGTTCGGCCTGGGCATGCGGGTCACCCTGGATCGTCAGGTCCAGTACGCCCGCGAGCTGGTCGAGCGCTTGCGCGACCGCATCGGCGGCGAACTGGCCGACGCCATCCTCGACGCTGAGCAGAAGACCGACGCCGACATCCAGGCCCAGCGGGAGCGGGTCGAGCAACTGCGGGTGGCCCTGGAGGGGAACAACGATCCCCAGGCGCTGGACCTCTACAGCCTGGCCGACAAGCTGGTCAAGAAATCAGTCTGGATCGTGGGCGGCGACGGCTGGGCCTATGACATCGGCTATGGCGGTCTGGACCATGTGCTGGCCTCCGGGCGCAACGTCAACGTGCTGGTGTTGGACACCGAGGTCTACTCCAATACGGGCGGCCAGGCGTCCAAGGCGACGCCGCTGGGCGCGGTGGCCAAGTTCGCCGCCGCCGGCAAGCCGCTGCCTCGCAAGGACCTGGGGATGATGGCCATTTCCTACGGCAACGTCTATGTGGCCGAGATCGCCATGGGCAGTAATGATCGTCAGACACTGCATGCAATTCAGGAGGCCGAGTCCTATGATGGACCTTCTCTGATCATCGCCTACAGCCAGTGTATCGCCCACGGCATCGATATGGCCAAGGGCATGGATCAACAAAAGCTGGCGGTGGATTCTGGCTACTGGCCCCTCTTCCGCTTTGATCCGCGCCTCAAGGCCGAGGGGAAGAACCCCATGCAGTTGGATTCCAAGCCGCCCCGCATCCCGCTCAAGGATTACGCCTACAACGAGAATCGGTATCGTATTTTGACCATCACCGATCCAGAGAGGGCTAAGATGTTGATGGAGAAGGCTCAAGAGGCTGTATGGGATCGCTGGAATCAGTATGAGGCGCTGGCGAAACGAGAGCAGGCGTGAGACGTGAGGCGCAGGGCGTGAAAACGTGAAACGTGAAGCGACACAGACGTTCGGTGTGTTTTTACGCCCTTGTCCATTACGCATTGCGCATTGTCGGGTCGAATATTACAGAGGACTCACGTCTTAATCTAAAGGAGTTGAACCCATGATTGACCTTACGACGACTTATCTGGGGCTGGAACTGAAACACCCGGTCGTCCCGTCAGCCTCGCCGCTTTCTGAGAACCTGGATGGCATCAAACGGCTGGAAGACGCCGGCGCCGCCGCGGTGGTGATGCACTCGCTCTATGAAGAACAGATCCTTGGCGAAAGTCACTTGCTCGATCATTACCTGACCTACGGCGTCAACAGCTTCGCCGAAGCGTTGGACTATTTCCCGGAGATGGATAGCTTCGATGTCGGTCCTGAATCCTATCTGGAGCAGATCCGGCAGGCCAAGGAAGCGCTGGACATCCCTATTATCGGTAGCCTGAACGGCGTCTCCACCGGCGGCTGGATCGACTATGCATGTCGCATCCAGGAAGCCGGAGCTGATGCGCTGGAACTCAACATCTACTACATCCCCACCGATCCCGCCATGACCAGCGCTGAGGTGGAGCGGATGTATTTGGATGTGGTGCGCGACGTCAAACAGTCGATTTCGATTCCCCTGGCTGTGAAAACGGGGCCGTTCTTTAGCTCTTTCGCCAACATGGCCATGCGTTTCCAGGAGGCCGGGGCCGATGGTCTGGTGGTTTTCAACCGTTTTTTCCAGCCAGATATCGATCTGGAGCGGCTGGAGGTGGTGCCCAACCTGGTCTTGAGCAGCGAATATGATCTGCGTTTACCCTTACGTTGGGTCGCCGTTCTCTATGGCAAGGTTCCTGTGGATTTTGCCATCACTCGCGGCATTGATTCCCATGAGCAGGCGATCAAGGCGTTGATGGTCGGCGCTAAGGTGGCGATGGTGGCGTCTGAGTTGCTGCGCAACGGCGTAGGCCGTATCGGCGAAATCGTAGATGGTATGACGACGTGGATGGAAGAGCACGAGTACGAATCGGTCCGCCAGATGCAGGGAAGCATGTGCCAGCAGAATGTGGCCGAACCGGCTGCTTTCGAACGCGCCAATTATATGAAGGTCCTTCATTCCTGGCGACACGATCCTACTGGCCGCTTGATTCGTTGAGGCGCTGCTGGGAGATTCATGTCCCCGGCATTGGCCACGAAATAGACCGTAGATTTGACGGATTGGGCGGATTCTCGCTGATGGTTTTGAAAGAATCCGTGAAAATTCGCCCAATCCGCTCATCCGCGTTCTATTGTTTCAATCTCGAACCTCGAATTTGTGGCGAAAGGAGGCTGCGGTGAAGAAACGAAAAGTGTTGATTCCCCTCGACGGCTCCGAGTTCAGCCGCCAGATCGTGCGGGTGGTGCGCGGCTTCCTTGCCCACGAGGATGTGACATTGGTCCTCTTTCGCGCCGCCCTTCCACCTCCTTCTTCGGCTGGCGCTCCTGTTCAGGATGTGGACGTCTTTGTGGGCGGCATGCCTATGACCGGCGTGTATGGAACACACCTTCCTGCGCAGGAAGCGGACGCAGACGTCATCAGCCAAGAGCGGGAGCGCTATCGCACTGAACTCCGGGACGCACTGCGCATCGAGGCCGACCGCCTGCGGGTGGATGGCTACACCGTTGCTATCGAGGTCCGCTTCGGCGACCCGGCTCAGGCCATCATCGACTATGTGCGCGAGAGCGATGTAGACCTGGTGGCCATGACCACCCACGGACGCAGTGGCCTGGGCCGGCTGGTCCTGGGCAGCGTGGCCGAACGGGTCCTGCGGGGCGTGGGCGTGCCTGTGCTCCTGATGCGCGCCTCTGAGGAGGCGGAGCGTTCGTTGACGCCCGGTGAACTGTTGGCCAAAAACCTGGGCAACGGCGACAAACTTAATATCGCGGTGACCACCGATGGCTCCGTTTTCGGCAAACAGGCCATCGCCCTTGCCAGCGATCTAACCGGCGCGCTTGGCGCTGATCTGACTTTGCTGGTGGTGGCCGACGAGCGCAAAGGCGCGGTCCATGCACAGAAGGTGATGGAGGAGGCCTGTAAGTTCGTCCAGCGTTTGGAGCCGCGCCCCAAAGCCGAACCGTTGGTGGGCTATGCCGACGAGGAGATTTTGCATTATGTAACTGCGCATCCGGTCGATCTGTTGGTCATCGGCGCGTTCAGCGATCGGGGAGCTGGATCTATGACGGCGATCGGCGCAACCGCCCAGCGAGTGGTGCAACACGCGCCCACCTCCGTGCTTCTGACCAAGGGCCGCAGCGCGAAGATCCGCCGTATTCTGGCCTGCGCCGCGGTGGACGACACCGTCGCAGTGGATGTGGCCACAGGGTTGGCCAGGGCGCTGGACGCCCAGTTGGAACTGTTCCACGCCGTCCCGTTCTCGTTGGCGGCGCGCGCCGGTGCGCCTGACGCCGCCGTGATCCCCCTGGACGACGCCCTCGCGCAGGGAAGCCGTTTATCCGCCGTCATCCAGGATTGGATCGACCGCCTGGCTCGCCAAGGCTTTTCCCGGGACGTCATCGTCATTCGGCGGGGCGGCGCGCCTGAGGCCATCCTGGAAACGCTTCACCGGGGCGCATACGACCTGGTGGTGGTGGGGAGCCAGTCCGGGCCGGGCCACTTTCTGGGCAGCGTCGCCAATGCCGTGGTGCGTTTCGCCGGGCAGTCGGTTTTGGTCGTGCGTACGCGAACGGAGTAGAGCGCGTGGCAAGCGGTTGACTCTGTGTTTCTATTGTGGTAGGTGGAGGAAAAATGGGAAGACGTAAAACGCTCGTTCAGGATATTATGACGCCCGATCCCGTCACGGTGTCACCGGACGCGACGTTGGCTGACGCCTATGACCTGATGGTTGATAACGAAGTGCGGCGTTTGCCGGTCGTGACCGAGGAACTGGTTGGCATGGTGACCCTCAGCGATATTCTGGGGAGCATCCCCACCATGCTGGCCGAGACGGACGTGGAGACCCGGCTGCTACTCTCTGCGCGCAAGGTGCGGGATGTCATGGCCTGGGGGCCGGTCACCATCGCGCCGGACGACACCATCCAGGAGGCTGCGGAGCGGATGTTGGAATACCAGGTCAGCGGTTTGCCTGTGATCGAAGGCGGGGGCAAGGTGGTCGGCGTCATCACTGAATCGGATATTTTTCGGTTGGTGGTGGAGTCCTGGGCGGAAGCGTAAGACGGGCTACGTGAAAATGTGACGGGACGTCTCCTGGATGCCCTCTCTGGCTCTCCGTGCGGTCTTTTGCGGACCTCTGCGCTCCTGTTTTTCGGGCGGGCGGCCTGGGCGCGAAAAAGCGATTTGCATTCAAACGCCCTTTCCTGCTAAGATATTCCTCACTTCCCCTCCAGTCTGGCAATAACCTCAACAACATCGCTGCAAGGACAGGCGCGTGCAACCTATCATCCGCCTTGAGAACGTTCATCATACCTACAAACCAGAGAGCAATCATCCGGTCAAAGCCCTGAACGGCATCGACCTGACCGTGTATCCGGGCGAGTACCTGGTCATCCTCGGTCACAACGGCTCCGGTAAATCCACCCTGGCCAAACATCTCAACGCGTTGCTCCTGCCCACCGAGGGCGACGTCTGGGTGAAGGAGTGGAACTCCAAATATGCCGAGAATTTCCGTTCGATTCGCTCTACCGTGGGCATGGTTTTCCAAACGCCGGACAACCAGATCGTCTCCACCATTGTGGAGGAGGATGTAGCCTTTGGCCCCGAAAATCTGGGCGTGCCCCGGGACGAGATCGTCCGCCGGGTCGACTGGTCGCTGGAGCAGGTGGATATGACTTCTTTCCGCCACCGCGCTCCTCATCTCCTTTCCGGGGGGCAGAAACAGCGGGTCTGCATCGCCGGCATGTTGGCCATGCAGCCGGATGTGCTGGTGCTGGACGAGGCCACGGCCATGCTCGATCCCCTGGGGCGCAAGGAGGTGCTGGAGGTCGCGCAACGCCTCAACAAACAGGAAGGCGTGACCATCATCGCCATCACCCACTTCATGGGCGAGGCCGTCCACGCCGACCGGCTCATCGTCATGGATGAGGGGCGCATCGCCATGGAGGGGACGCCCCACGAGATCTTCGCCCAGGTGGAGCAACTGGAAGCCCTGCAACTGGGCGTTCCTCAAATCACCCAGGTGGCCCAGGCTCTTCACCGGCGCATGCCGGCCTTCCCGCCTGACATCCTTACCGTGGATGAATTCGTTGACGCCTTCGCCGAGCACGTGGGACCGGCGCAGGCTCCGCCCTCTCTGCCGAACGGGAATGACGCCACGGCTGACGCGCCTCGGGGAGAGACGGCGGCGGTTATCGAACTGCGGGACGTGGGCTACAACTACATGCACGATACGCCCCTGGAAGTCAAGGCTATCGAAGATGTCAACATGGCCATCTATCCGGGCGAGGTGGTGGGCGTGATCGGCCACACCGGTTCCGGGAAATCGACCATCATCCAGCATTTCAACGCCCTGCTCCGCCCCCACGAGGGCGTGGTCACCGTCTTCGGCCAGGACACGTCCGCCTCCACCACGGACGTGCGCGAGGTGCGTCGCCGGGTGGGGCTGGTCTTCCAGCAGCCGGAAGCCCAACTCTTCGAGCGCTATGTGGGCGACGACATTGCTTTTGGACCCCGCAACCTGAAGCTTTCCAAAGAGGAGGTGCGCGAGCGGGTGCGGCGGGCCATGGAGCGGGTGGGGCTGGGCTTCGAGGAGTACAAGGACCGCATGACGTTTGGCCTCTCCGGCGGGCAGATGCGGCGGGTGGCCCTGGCCGGCGTGCTGGCCCTGGAGCCGGAGGTCCTGGTGCTGGACGAGCCCACGTCGGGCCTGGACCCCCAGGGACGCCGCCAGTTGATGAGCCAGATTCTCGATCTGCATGGCCAGGGAACGACCCTGACCATCATCTCCCATAACATGGAAGAGCTGGCCGAGATGTGCGATCGCCTCTACGTCATCGCCGACGGCACGACCTACATGCACGGCTCTGTGGATGAGGTCTTCGCCCATCGCAATGATCTGCGCAAGATGGGGTTGGATGCGCCCGGCGTCACCGCCGTCCTGGATGCGCTGGCCGAGGCCGGGCTGATCGATCGGGAGCAGACGGCGGTCTACACGGTGGCCGCCGCCATCGAATTGTTGGGAGGCCTTGTGGATGCAAAACTTTGAACTGTTGCGCAACGTCACCATCGGCCAATATATTCCCATCGATTCGCCGATCCACCGGCTGGACCCGCGCACCAAAATTCTGGCCGCCACCTTCTTGATCGTCGGCATTTCATTCAACTCCGCCGTCATCGCCAACGTTATTTTTTTGCTGGCGGTTCTGGCCATCGCCTTGATTTCCAGGGTTCCGTTGAAGTATGTCATGCGCGGCTTTATTCTCGGACTGCCCATCCTGATCCTGATCTTTGTGATGCAGTTGTTCTTCCAGGGGTGGGTGGAGCCTTCGGGCCGGGTCTACTTCGAATGGGGTTTCATCCGCGTGACGCGATATAGCATTCAGTTGATGGTCATCAGTCTGATCCGCGTCGTCGCCTTCATTTTCCTGACCAGCCTGATCACCATGACGTCGACCACCACCGAGTTGACCCACGGCATGGAGCGACTGCTTGAACCGTTCCGGCGTATTGGCCTCCCCTCCCACGAACTGGCCCTGGTCATGATGATTGCGCTGCGCTTCGTGCCCACCCTGGCCGAGGAGATGGAGCGCATCATGAAGGCCCAGGCCAGCCGGGGAGCCGATCTTGGAACCCGTCGCATGTGGCGACCGGACAAGGCGGCTAAAAACATTCTGCCCTTGATCGTTCCCCTCTTCATGAACGCATTTCGTCGCGCCGAGGACCTGGTCCTGGCCATGGAAGCCCGCTGCTATGTGAGTGGTGAGGGGCGCACCAAATACGTGGAACTCCATAACTCCGTTGTGGACTATGCGGTCATCGCCGCGACGTTTGCTTTCATGCTCTTGATGATGTTCTATCCATGGCCCTCCCTCCATTCGGTCCTGGCTGGCTACGGTTTTGACTGGCTCTAGCTCTAAACTGGAATCTCGACGAGATCACAAGTTCTGCATTCCGGGAATGGGACAGAAATGTCTGGGTGCCGAGGTTGTTGCGTCCCATTCCCGGAATGCGGTCGTCAAAGAAACCCATGCTTTCAACTCAGTGTCAGTTTAGTCGGCGGACAACGGGTAGATGATTGGAGGAACCGGATTTTTGTCAAAGACTCAGTTTCAGCCTCGATCAGAAGGATGCAACTACCGTGGTTACAGCGCAGGAACAGGCGGTCCTGGACCGCATCGATGATGAGGAACTGATCCGCTGGGTGCAGGAATTGACCCGCATCAACAGCGTCTGGCGACCGGAAGAGGGGCTGGGCGAAGAGGAGGCCGCGCGCTGGGTGGAGGCCCGCTGCCTGGAAATGGGCCTGGAAACCCATTTCGAGGTGGTCCAGCCGGGGCGACCCAACGTGGTGGCCATCTACGCCGGCGCGGACGAAGACGGCCCCACGCTCATGTTCGAGGGCCACACCGACGTGGTGACGGCCGGCGACCCGGATCTGTGGACCGACCCGCCCTTCAGCGCCACCATCCGCGACGGGCGCATCTATGGTCGCGGGGCCAACGACATGAAGGCCGGCCTGGTCTGCGCCCTGATCGCGACCAAGGCCATCGTCGAAAGCGGCGTCAGACTGGGCGGTCACATCCTCATCGGCGCGGTCTGCGATGAGGAAGAGCAGATGATCGGCATCAAGGACTTCGTGGACCGGGGCTGGGCCGATCGGGTGGACGGGGCCATCATCTGCGAGCCGGAAGAGAACCACCTCTGCATCACCCAAAAGGGCGTCATGTGGATCCGGGCGCGTATCGAGGGCGTCATGAGCCACGGCGCCATGCCCCTGACGGGCGTCAACAGCGCCTATCCCATGGCTCGCTTCCTGACCCTGGTCCATAGCCTGGAGGAACGGGAGATCGTCCGCCATGGCCGCGATGAGTTCCTGGGCCAGCCCAGCATCACGCCCACGATTCTGCGCTCGCCCGTCTCCGGCGAACCCCAGAACAACGTCATGCCCGGCTCCACCGATGTGACCCTGGACTTCCGCCTCATCCCCGGCCAGGACCCGGACTGGCTGGCGCAGCAGGTGGAGACCATGCTCCAGGCCGTCACCGCGGTGGACCCCCGATTGAGCTATCAGATGGACGTGCTGGAGGTGCGCCACCCCACGGCCACGGACCGGGACGATCCCGTGGTCACCACCCTGGCCGGGGCCTATATGGACCTGACCGGCGACCCGCCCATCTACGGCGGCGTGCCCGGCTCCACCGACGGCACCATCCTCAACGCGCGCAAAGGCGTCCCCATCGTCACCTGTGGCCCGGGCGACATCTACATCCCCCACCACATCGACGAATGGGTCAGCATCGACGAGATCAAGACCGCGGCGCGGATGTATGTGCTGGCGGCCATGCGGTACTTGGAAATTAAAGATTGAGGATTAAAGATTGGGTGGCGGAGTTGGCGGGTTATTATGAGCAGTCGGGTGTGCGGACCGATCTTTAATCTTCAATCCTCAATTTTATGTTTTTTCTGAAACGGCGAACCATGTACAACGCATTGACTGACGTGCCCGGCCTGACCGTGGGGCACTGGACGAATTTAGCGGGCGGGACCGGCTGCACGGTCATACTCTGCCCGGAGGGCGGCGTGGCCGGCGTGGATGTACGCGGCACTGCGCCCGGCACCCGGGAAACGGACTTGCTGAACCCGGTCTGCATGGTGGACAAGGTGCACGCCATCCTGCTGGGCGGGGGCAGCGCCTTCGGTCTGGCCGCGGCCGACGGCGTCATGCAGTGGCTGGATGAACAGGGCTATGGCTTCGATGTGGGCGTGGCCAGGGTGCCCATCGTGCCGGCCGCCATCCTCTTTGATCTGCCCCTGGGCGACCCGACCATCCGTCCCACGGCCGAATCCGGCTACGCGGCTTGCGAGGCGGCCTGCGAGGGACCTGTGGCCGAGGGCAACGTGGGTGCGGGCACGGGCGCGGCCGCGGGCAAGGTCATGGGTTTCAACCGCGCCACCAAGGGCGGCCTGGGTACGGCCAGCATCCGCATCGATGGCGGCGTGGTGGTGGCGGCCCTGGTCGCAGCCAACCCCTTCGGCCAGATCGTCGATCCGGCCACAGGGCGCATCATCGCCGGCCCGCGCAAGCCCGGCGGCGGCTTCGCGGACACGGTCAAGTTCGCGCAGAGCATCATGGGGCAGACGCTGGCCAAACTGGCCGGGACCAACACCACCCTGGCCATCATCGCCACCAACGCCCGCCTGGACAAGGCCGGCGCGTCCAAGGTGGCGCAGATGGCCCAGGACGGACTGGCGCGCACGATCCGGCCTTCCCATACCCACTTTGACGGCGACACCATCTTTGCCCTCTCCTATGGCGAGAAGCAGGCCGATCTCAGCCTGGTTGGCGCACTGGGCGCGGATGCACTGGCCACCGCCGTCGTGCGCGCCGTCCACGCCGCGGAGCCGCTGCATGGCATTCCGTCGGCCCGTTCATTGGGGGTTATCTAAGATATTGGGGGATTGGGAAATTGAAGATTGAAGATTAAGGATTGGTCCGCATACCCGACTGGTCGCTATGACCCGCCAACCAATCTTTAATCTTCAATCTTCAATTTCTCCCAACTATAATTCATCGTCGTCCGTCTCTTTCCATTCACAAGGAGGATTCATCATGCAAACTGCGAACCAACCTGCTTTTGGCGTACGTCGTATCGTCATTACCGGCATCCTGGCTGCGGTGGCGATTTTGTTAGGCGCCACCCGGCTGGGCTTTCTCCCCGTGCCCAACCCGTCTGGCAACGCCACGATCATGCATGTCCCGGCCATCATCGCCGGGATCATCGCCGGTCCGATTTCGGGTCTCATCGTCGGGGGAATTTTTGGCCTGTACAGTTTCCTGACCTCGGTGACCCCCTTCTTCAAGGATCCGCTGGTCGCGATTTTGCCCCGTCTTTTCATCGGCGTGACCGCCTACTACTCTTATCGGTCGCTACGCGGTATCAATCGCAACACCGGCTATACGCTCGCTGCCATCATCGCGGCGTTGGTGGCCGTGTTACTCTATATTTCGTTCACCAACATTCCCGGCGCCGCGGACGCGTCGCTGGTCTACCCGCCGCCGAATCCGGATCCGGCGGTGACGTCGCGCAGCCTCATCAACTTGCAGGGGACGGCGGCCGTGCGCGCCTACCAGGCCATCGCGGTCATCATCGGTCTCATCGGGATCGCGGTCGTAGTCGTGCTGATCCGATTCGTCCAGCAGGATAAGATTGAGATGCTGGCGGTCAGCACCGCGGCCATCGTCGGCACCCTGACCAACACAATCCTGGTGGTCGGCATGTTGATCGTGCGCGGCTGGTTCCCCGCCGCCGTGATCATTCCCGCCGTCCTGCCCCAGGCGTTCGCCGAAATTGTGATCGCGGTCATTGTTACGGCTGCGGTTGTGGCCGGGTGGCAACAGCTTGACTCTGATCGAGGGGGATCGTCGGTTTAGGGGAATGAAAAAATCTCCCCAATCTCTCAATCTCCACCACTGGACCCTCCCCCCTGGCCCGCTCGACGCCATCACCGATGTGGCCGGGGTGCGCGTGGGTCACGTGACGCTCATCGACGGAGAGGGACCGCTGCGGCCTGGGCGGGGTCCGGTGCGCACGGGCGCGACCGTGATCCTGCCCCATGGCGGCAACCTCTTCCGCAATAAGGTGCGGGCCGCGGTCCACACCATCAACGGCTTTGGCAAGGCCTGCGGCTTCGAGGAGGTGCGGGAGCTGGGCGTCATCGAAGCGCCCATCGTCCTTACCAACACCCTCAACGTCTGGCTGGCGGCCGATGCCGTGGCTCAGCGCATGGTGGCGCAGAACCCGGAGATCGGCGTCCGCACCAGCAGCGTCAACGTGGTCGTGGGCGAGTGCAACGATGGCTATCTCAATGACATGCAGGGGCGGCACGTGCACGCCGAGCACGTGTGGGCGGCCCTGGACGCGGCCTCCGACGGTCCGGTGACCGAGGGCGCGGTGGGCGCGGGGACGGGGACCTCCTGCTTCGGCTGGAAGGGCGGCATCGGCACGGCCAGCCGGGTCCTGCCGGGGGAGGGCGGCGGCTTCACCGTGGGCGCGCTGGTCCAGTCCAACTTCGGCCGGCCTTGGCAGTTGATGGTGGGCGGCGTGCATGTGGGCGCGCGCCTGCGCCCGCCCGACGCGCCGCCCTCCCCATCGCCTGAACGGGGCTCCATCATGATGGTGCTGGCCACCGACGCACCCCTGACCTCCCGCCAGCTACGCCGGCTGTGCGTGCGCGCCGCGGCCGGCATCGCCCGCACCGGCAGCCACATCGGCCACGGCAGCGGCGACTTCGTCATCGCCTTCAGCACAGCGCATCTTCTTCCCCACCGCATTGGCGACGAGCCGGTTCCTCTGGTCGCGGACGCGCCTACGATCCTGGACGAGCCGCGGGCCATGCAGTGGCTCCTGCCCGCGGTGGTGGAAGTCATCGAAGAGGCTGTGCTCAACTCCCTCTGCGCGGCCGTGACCATGACGGGGCGGGACGGACACATTCGCTACGCCCTGCCCCTGGACGAGGTGCGGGCCATGCTCAGCGGATGAATACTCCTTCGTTTGCTTCCGCGCGCCGGAACGGCTAGAATTGATCTCAGCGATTATCCGTGGAACGCGGATTTTACCAGAGTGAGCCGGATTTTTACGGATTTTTCTGAAAAATCCGTAAAAATCCGGCTCACTCCGTGCAGATCCGCGTTCTACTGGAACCTACTCAACCAGCCACATCATAGAAGGAGAAAGAAATGATCGATCTGCGTTCGTTCGAAGTGCCAACCGTGGTTAAGCACGGTCTGGGCGCCATCGCCAACCTGGCCGACGAGGCCCGCAAGCTGGGCATGACCCGCCCCATGATCGTCACCGATCAAGGGTTGGTCCGAGCCGGGATCGTGGACGAGGCCACCAACGTGCTGAAGGCCGATGGCCTGGATTACGTTCTCTTAGACAGCGTCATCGCCAACCCACCCATTTCCCTGGTGGATGGCGCCGCAGACATCTATCGGGAGGAGCGCTGCGACGGGCTGATCGGCCTGGGCGGCGGCAGTTCCATGGATACGGCCAAGTCCATCGGCGTGGTGGCGGTCCATGGCGGCTCCATCCGCGACTACGAGTGGGATGACCCGAATCCCCTGGTCAAGCCCATCCCGCCCATGATTGCGGTCCCCACCACCGCGGGCACGGGCAGCGAGGTGACTCTGTGGGCCGTGATCACCGACCCGGACCGGCACATCAAGTACAACGTGGGCGGCACGGCCCTGATCGGCCCCAAGGTGGCGCTGATCGACCCGCTGCTGACCCTGGGCCTCCCGGCCCACGTGACCGCGGGCACGGGCATGGACGCGCTGGCCCACGCTGTGGAGTGCTACACCTGCGCCTACGCCCAGCCCTGGCCCGACGCTGTGGCGCTCATGGCCATGGAGTATGTGAGCGACTACCTGCGCATCGCCTACGCCCAGGGCCACAATCAGGAGGCTCGCTACAAGATGTCCATGGCCGCGATGCTGGGCGGCATGGCCTACGGCACAGAGAGCGCGGGCGCGGCCCACGCCATGAGCCAGACCGCCGGCGGCGTACGCGACAACGTCCCCCACGGCCCGCTGACCGCGTGGCTGCTTGGTCCGGTCATGGAGTACAACTACATGGGCGAGCCTGAGAAGTTCGCGCGCATCGCCAAGGCCCTGGGCAAGGAGACCCGCGGCCTCTCCGTCTGGCAGGCGGCTGAGTTGGCGGTGGAAGGAGTGTACGAACTGATCCGGGACCTGGAGATCCCGTCCTTGCAGCAGTTGGGCTTCGACGAGTCGGAGATCCCACTGCTGGCCAAGCTGGCCGCGGCCGATCCCCAGACCATCGGCAACCCCCGGGACATCGATGAAGCCGGCTACGTCAAGGTTTATCAACGGGCGTTTGACCTGGGGAAGTAAGATTTCCCGGAGCGGAGGAAGGATAGAACGCGGATTTACCGGATTTGGCTGATTTTTACGGATTTTCAAAGAAAATCCGTAAAAATCAGCCAAATCCGGTAAATCCGCGTTCTATTGTTTTTAATCCCAGCTCCGCCTATCCACAATCTTCCCCGCATCATCGCCGACAGAGTCTACGAATGTCAATGCATCCAGCTTGAGACGGCAGATCTGGCGGAAAGCGGCCTGCACCTTTTCGATATACCCTTTATCGCCCACCTGATCCGCGGGGGCCACGATCTGGAGGGTGAGGATGTCGCGCACGTCCGGACGCTCGACGATGGCGGCGAAGTCGCTCACGCCCAGGGGAGCCAGGGCCGCGCGCACCTGGTTGGGGTGGACGAACATGCCCCGCACCTTGATGGCGTCGCCCACCCGGCCCACCAGGCGGATAGAGCGCTCGCCTTGGCGGCTCTCGCCGGGTGCGGGATCGATGTTCATGGCCAGGTCGCCCGTGCCCAGGCGGACCAGCGGATAGGTCATGTTCAGGTTGGTCACCACCACCTCGCCCACATCGCCGGGACCCACCTCCTGGCCCGTGTCCCTGTCCACAATCTGAACCACAGGCGATTCCACCAGGCGCATGGCGGGATCGCCCACCATGTCATAGGCCAGCATACCCAGCTCCGCGGTGGCGTAGGCGTTGATGACCTTCATGCCGTACTCATCGGCCAGATAGGCCCGATCGCTGGCGGCTAGAGGCTCGGCCGAGACCAACGCATAACGAAGCCCGATCTGCTCCCGGGGGACGCCCATCTCGTCGGCCTTGCGCAGCAGGGTGAGTAGCCAACTTGGCGTGCCCGCGTAGCCCGTAGCCTTCAGGTCCACCATCATCTTGATCTGGAGATCGGCGTTGCCCACCCCCACCGGGATCACGGCCGCGCCGAGCTGGCGCAGGATGCCGTCCAGCAGAAAGCCGCCGGAGGCCAGGTGGTAGTTGAGCGCGTTGAGCACCACGCTATCGGCGCTGAAGCCGGCCTGGCGCAGCATCTCCGCTCCCGTCTCCTGCCAGTCGCGTTCGTCGCAGTGGACCTCGTAGAGGGGACCGGGCGAGATGAAGATGCGCGCCACCTGGCTCATGGGGACGCCCAGGAAGCCGCCAAAGGGTGGGTCCGCGGCCTGCAACTCCACCAGCTTGTCCTTGGTGAGCACAGGGATGCGATTGAGATCGGCCACGCTTTTGATGTCCTCCGGCGCGACGCCGGCCTGGTCCAGCCAACGCTTGATCCCCGGCGCTGCGGCATAGGCCGCGGGCACGAATTCAGCCACCCGGGCATCGAGATCAGTGGTCATGGGCATGCTCCTTTGCTGAATGTTGAGATAAGAACAAAATGCAATAGAACGCGGATGTACCGGATTGGACGGAAACTGTCAGATTTTTTAGAAAAAATCCGTGTGAATCCGTCCAATCCGGTACATCCGCGTTCTATTCTTCCTTTCGCCAGATCCACCAATCCGAGCCGCGCTGGCCGTGGAAGCCAGGCTGGCGTTCGAGCAGGTGGAAGCGCGCGCTGAAGAGGGCCATGATGGCGTCCGGCTCCACGCCCGGCGGGCCGTCCTCCTCGCCTGCGGGTCGGGGGTGGGCGGCGTAGAGTAGGTAGTAGCCACCGACTGCCAACCGCCGATCCAGTGCGGCCGCGTAGGCTTCCCGATCTTCTCCGTCCAGCCCGTGGAAGCAGCCCACATCAAGGGCCGCGGCCAGTTTCACCCGGAAGAGGTCCAGATGGGTCACGCTCCCCTGGACGCCCACCCAGGGCAGGCCTTCCCGGCGGGCTGCGTCCCGGGCCTTCTGAATGGCCACCAGGGAGAGATCGATGGCCGCCACCCGGTAGCCGTTGCGGGCCAGCTCCCGCCCGTGGGTCCCCGTGCCGCAGCCGATGTCTATGGCCCAGGCTCCCTTTCCCGGATGCTCGCGGGCGAACTCGATGATCTCCGGCGCGACCGTTCCGCGATCCCAAGGGGTGGTCCCGTCCCGATAGCGGGCGTCCCACCAGTCTGCATTAATGCGTTTGACGTTCTCGTTCATGTTATCGATGCCTTTAAACTACGATAGAACGCGGATTGGGCGGATGGCGCTATGCGCCCACTACGTGATCGTCACAGGTTTTTCAAAATTCGCGAAAATCCGTTCAATCCGTCATATCCGCGTTCCATTCCATGATCGCATCCACCACCGCGCCCGGCTGCTCCTGATGGATGTTGTGGCCGCCGTCGGGGATGATGACCAAGCGCGCGCCGGGCTGGAGCCGGACCAGTTTGTATGCGTTCTCCACGGGGTTGAGCGGGTCCTTCTCCCCCCAGATAGCCAGGGTGGGGACCTGCAGCCCGGCCAGATCCTGGGGCAGGGTCTTCTGCCGGCGAGGGAGTTCCCGGGCCATGCTGCGCAGGATGGAGAAGAACGCCCGGCGCTGGTCATCGTCCCAGACCCGCTCGTTGACCCGCTGGTAGAGGAACTCACGCTCGGCCGCGGGCAGGCCGTCCAGGTCCTGGTAGAAGGGGGCAAGGCTGCGGTAGGCGGCCTCCGGGTCCTTGCGCAGGCGGTTGTATTGCCACTCGCCCACACCCGGGATCAGGAAGAGGAGCATGCCCAGGCTGGGCCGTCCGCCGACCGAGACCAGGGAGCCGTCCAGCAAAATCAGGCGCTCCACCCGCTGGGGCCGGGCCAGGGCCATACTGTGGGCGATGATCCCGCCCAGGGAGTGGCCGACCAGGATGACCCGGTCTATGGCCAGCGCATCCAGCAATTCGAACAGGACATCCTGGTAGAAGGCCAGGGTGTAGGCGCGTTTGGCCTTGTCGCTGCGCCCGAAGCCGGGCAGATCCGGCGCGACGACCCGCCGGTCCGCGGCCAGGGGCGGCAGCACATAGCGCCAGGCGTCGGCCTCATCGCCCAGGCCGTGGATGAGGAGCATGGGCGTCTCGGTTTGGGGCGCGACGTCCGCCTGTCCGGTGTCGTAAAGGAAGAGGCGCGCTCCGCTTTCAGACAGGTTTATTTCGCGGACATATGGCTCGAACGGCGGCCAGGGCCGCATGGGACCGGGGTAGGGGTTTGCGCGCGTCGTCATGGTGATGCCGGGCGGCCGAAATCCCGTGGTTGAAAGCGGTTATCGTTGCGGAATCGTTCGTCAGTCTCTTTGAACAGCTTCCAGACTTCATCGAGGGTCACTTGGCCAGCTTGCTCACTCATAGATGCCTCCTCTGCATCAGGGGAAAATGCCGTGGCTGGAGTATAGCACAGCCGGACGGGATGTTCAACGGGGTGGACCGCATCCCGGAACGCCAGCCGTCGCCAGCAGATCCAGGCTGAGGCTGCGCGCGTTGCCTTCCAGCCGGGTAATTGTTCGTTCATGGGTGCGTTTCATCCCCGTTTTTCTTCGACCATGCGCGTGAAACGCGCTCCGGTCTCATACGCCTGTCTCAGGAACGCCTCTTCCGTCTCGATGCCGATGTTTTTGATCACCACCTCCATGCTGATGGGTTTGTGATAGGCGGACTGTGCGATGAGGCCTGCCAACCGTTCCCAGTCTATCGCGTCTGAAAAGATGAGCCGGTGGTGAATAGAGCGCAAAAAGCCGTCCGATCTTGGCGAAGTTGTCCCCGGACTCGGTCGTGGTGACCACCCCTGCTTGGAGCGCGGGCGAGTCGATTAGGTTTTCGACCGCGATGCAGACGCCGCGCGCCCGGGTGTAAGGCTCCAGTTCATCCAGACTACGGCGTAGTTGATCCCAGGCCACGGCGTTGAAGGGCGCGTATGCCGGTGCAACCGTATCCGGATAGACGTGCATGATCACTACATCAGCCCCCAGCCTGGCCGCGAAGTCGATGCGGTTCTTCACCAGTTCGACCCCCAGGGTCTCGCCGCGGTTGATGGTGAGGGTGATATCGTCCACCGCGCGCACGTATCCCTGGACGCGGCCGAAGATCCCTTCGCCCCGGATGGGGAAATAGACTTTGAGGTTCTTCACTTCCACCAGTAGTTGTTGATTCGACATGGTTCAGGTCGCTGGCTCCGGTTCGTAGAGGAAACAACTGACGCTATGGGTGGGGGAGACCTCGGTCACGCCGGGCGCGCGCTGATCGCAGACCCCGATGATGCGCTGCGGACAACGGGTGTGGAAAAGGCAGCCGCGGGGGCGCGCCAACGGGCTGGGAATATCGCCCTCCACAGGCGTGAGGCGCTGGTCCAACTGATCCAGCCGGGGGATGGCCTTGAGCAGCCCCTGGGTGTACGGGTGCTGTGGCGTGCGGATGATCTCGCGCGTCGTCCCCCGCTCCGCGATGCGCCCCAGGTACATGACCGCCACCTCGTCCGCGATCTGGGCGATGACGCCCAGGTCGTGGGTGATGAAAATGATGGCCATGGCGAACTCGTTCTTGAGATGGCGCATGAGGTCCAGAATCTGGGCCTGGATGGTCACGTCCAGGGCGGTAGTTGGCTCGTCGGCGATGAGTAGGGACGGTTCGGTGGAGAGCGCCAGCGCGATCATGGCGCGCTGGCGCATGCCGCCGGACAGCTCGAATGGGTACTGATCGACGCGCACCTCCGGGTTGGAGATGCCCACCCGCTTGAGCATGCCGATGGCCAGGACGCGGGCTTCGCTTTTGCCGATGTCCCGGTGCTCGCGCACGGCTTCGATGATCTGGTTGCCGATGGTGTAGACCGGCGAGAAGGAGGCCATGGGCTCCTGGAAGACCATGGCGATCTCATCGCCGCGAATCTCGCGGATGATCTCGCTTTTGGGGTCCAGCGTCGCGATATCGACGATATGGCCGTTGCGGCGCTGGAAGATGATGGAAGACTCTTCGTTCACCATCGCGGTGTCCGGCAATAATTGCATGATCGTCTTGACGCTCACGCTTTTGCCGGAGCCGCTCTCGCCCACGATCCCCAGCGTGCGCCCGCGATGGACGTCGAAATCGATGCCATCCACCGCAGTGATCACGCCCTCGTCGGTGCGAAAGGCCACCTTCAAGTTGCGGACGCGCAACAGCGCATCGCTGAAAATATGGTCTGGCCCACCGCATTGCCCAGGGCGACGCTGTAGCCGCCGTTTTCCTCATTCTCGCCCAGGCTCATACCCGTTTCCTCCATAGCCTGATCGAAGAAGTGTTTGGGCTGGAAGGGTTGGATATAGGTGGTGGCGAAGAAGCTGAGAATGCCGGGCGTCGGCGTGGGGAGGGTGAATTTGACGGTGGCGTCGTCAATGGCTTCCGCGGTCATGGTCCCGTCGCCGAACGTGGCCCAGCCAGGCGTCTCCGGATAGACGTCGGGGTTGAGGATGATCTCGTTCATCCAGAACTCCACGTCGGCGGCAGTGAAAGGCTCACCGTCGGACCACTTGTGTCCTTTGCGCAGGAAGAAGGTCACTTCGGTGAAGTCATCGTTCCATTCCCAGCCCTTGGCCACGTTTGGCTCGATGGTCGGTAATCCTCGCCGTAGCGCACCAGGTTGACGTGGCGCGTGCTCAGGAAGTCGGATGTGCCGGCCTCCGTGGCGTTGGAGAGGGCGTGGAACTGGCCGCCGTATGTTCCGATGGCCTCATAGGGCACGATGACCAGCGGCTCTTCAGGCAGCCGTTCATCCACCGGCGGCAGTTCGGAGTTGCGGGTGATGCGGGCGTTCAGGTCGCTGATGGCGGGATTCTCGCTGAAGCTCAGTTCGCAACTGGCCGCGTCCTGGAACTCGGCCAACTCGTATTGGCGGAGATATTCGCCCGGGGCCACGTCCATGCGATCGGCCAGGGTCACCGTGGGGCAACCGCCGTCGGCCGCGGCTTCAGTCGTCGTCGCTCCTTCCTGACTTGCCGCCGGGGCAGCTCTTCGGCCGGGGCGCCGCCGCCGCAGCCAGCCAGGATCAGCAGCGCTGTCAGGCCAATGATCAGGAGCCAGGTTCGTTTCATTCGTCTCATTTTTTCTCCTCACGAGTAGGGGGGAGCAGGGGCGGAAACGGAATACGATGCGCTAAAAGCGGTGCATTGCGGTGTATGCGTTATTGTCCATGGCTCAGGCGTTCCCGTTCGGATGTCAGTGGGCGAATCCGATGAGATCCGGCGCGGCCATTCCTTTGTCCCAGGTCATGATCGCCGCGCACTGGCGGACGTCATGCCACGCGGCATCGCCGGGCTTGATGTTTTGTTCATGTTGTCGATAATCTTGGAACTACGATAGAGAACGCGCGTGGAGCGGACTGGCTTACGCGCGTTTTTGCGGAACTGGGAGCTTTCTCTGTGTCGGACGATCAGGGTGGAGGCCTGCAATCCGGACAGATTTTTGGGCAGCGTTTTCGGCTGACAGGGGTGATCCCGGGCCACGCTGCGCAGAATGTCGTCCAGATCACAAGCGCCTCCTTTTTTTCAGGGAAAATCCGTGGGCGGAGTATAGCACATTCAATTGGGACAATTGGGATGTTCAACCGGGAAAAATCCACCGGGTGCATTCTCTGTTGGGGGCGAAATTCCCGTGCCTCGAACGTGCCGGGGAGTTCGGAACTCCCCGGCACATGCCTGCGACCCCCAAATCAGAATGCACCCAAATCCACCCAAATTCTTCTGGGCGAGAGGGGGTTACCTGTCGCTGTTTGCGCGTGCGGTCGCCATCAGGGGCAGATAGAGGCAAGTGGGTTTAGCCGGGTTAGCCAGAACGATCTGCTGGGCCAGGGAGAGACGAAAAGAGGCGTCGAAGGCGTAGAGCCGGTAGAGGTAGCGACGCCCCGGTCCAGCCTGGGCGTCCAGCACTTTATATTCGCCCGGGCCGTGGGCGGTCAGGGGGATGGGGTTGACCCAGCCGTTCTCCTGTTGGCCGTCCAGACTGAGGCGATGCACTTTGTAACCGACCACGCCTTCCTCATATGACGTCGTCCAGGAGATGACCAACAACTCGGGGTTGCACTGCATGGTCAACTGGTGCTCGGTCAGCGTCACCTCCACGGACCGGGCGGTAGCCCCTTGCACCGGCCCGCGGCCCAGCAGCATCCAGAGGAACGCACTGGCGGCCAGCAGAATGCGCCCGCTCACCCGTCACCGTCCGGACCGATCTCGTCCTCTTCCGTTTGGCCTCGGATCTGCCCGTAGGCGGCGTAATCTTCGGTCACGAAGTCGACGATCAGCTCCGCCAGACGCAGGGGGGCCTCGATCGGAGGGCTGTGGCCCACGCCCCGCATGACTTCCAGATTGTTGGCCCCAGGGATCGCGATCAGGGTGCGGGTCACCGCATCCCGGTTGACGAGCGCGTCTTGGTCGCCCCAGATGATGACGGTGGGCAGGGTCAGGGCTTGAGCGTCAGCGAAGCGATTCCACTGATTTAGCGCGCCGGCCGTGGCTGTGAAGGCTGCCGGCGCCTGTTCGGCCGCATCCTCCACCAGTTGCGCAAAGAAATCTGCGGCTGCTTCGTTACCGGGCGTCCGTTCCCGGGGGAAGGTGGGGGCCATTGCGATCAGCCCCTGCTCCAACAGCGCCCGGTCCGTCTTCATTTTCTCCAGGGCCACGACGCCATCCACGGGGGTGAATATCCCCTCGACCGGAACCGGGTTGATCAGGATAAGGGTGGAGGGGCTATCGGGGTGGGTGAGCGTATATTCCACAGCGATGGCCGCGGCGCTGGAGTGGGCGACCAGGTCGAAGCCGCGCAGGTGCATGGCCTCCACAAAGGCGTGGAGGTCCGCTGCTTGTTCTTCGATGGCGTAGGCGTGTTCATCGCCTACGCGTTCACTCCGGCCGCAGCCACGCAGATCGGGGGCGATGGACAGGATATCGGCCGGCAGCAGATCCATGAACGGGACCCACCAGCGGCCGCTGGCGAAGCTGCCGTGAAGCAGCAGCATGGGCGACCCTGCGGGGTCGCCATGGGTGCGGTAGTAAAAGGTCATGCGGGGGGTGTCGATAGCGTGCATATATTCAGGGATCCTTGGGAAGTGTCAGATAACCAACGGGACAGGGCGAACGGCGGGTGCGTCCGCAAGTAAACGGCTGTTCTTTACATTTATTTCGCGTAGTCATAAACAGTCAACAACAAATAAATCAAAAAATCACCGAACCATCCCATATCCGTCAACGTGGAAGGATGGCCGGAAAAATCTGCCGATAGATGTCTTGATTGGCGGCGGCCAAAGACGGATACGCGTGGGAAAGATAATCATGGCGCACGAACGGCGTGGGAAAAATCGGCCCTCCGTCCAGGGTGGTGAGCAGGGCGCCGGCCTCAGACAGGATAAGGGCGACGGCGGCCAGGTCCCAGATCTTAGGCGTGGTCTCGATGCCAGCCAGGGCGGTGCCGTCCGCTACTTTGGTCATGTGATAGGCCGCGGACCCCAGAATGCGGGCCTTGAGAGGCGTCTCCACACGGTAGCGGCGTACGGTGCGCGTGCACTGCATGATCAGTTGCTGGTCACCAGCTTTTTTGTCAGATGCGCTTTGGATTTTCTCGCCGTTTCGTGTAGCCGAATGACCGATCATGGCCGCATAGGTCTCCTGGAGCAGGGGGAAGTGGACCACGCCGACCACAGGCTGGCCACGGTGAAGCAGGGCGATGCTTACGCCCCAAATCAGCAGACCGCGCGCGAAGTTGGTGGTGCCGTCGATGGGATCGATGACCCAGGTAAACTCGTTGATCGGGTCGTAGACCGTATCCTGTTCTTCGCTGAGAACTGCGTGATCCGGGTAGACCGCTTTGATCCCCTCGGTGATCGCCTGGTCGTTGCGCTCGTCGGCAAGGGTGACCAAGGTGCCGTCTCCCTTGCGCCGCGCGGCGCTGTGACGAAAGGCGTCGGCCGCCAATTGGCCGGCCTCCAACGCCAGTTTCAATGCCAATTCATGGAAAGCGGTCAGTTGCGATCCGGTCAAGTCTGTTTGAGTCGTCTCTAGCGGTTGGGGCATGCGGTATCCTTTTCTCAATCTTCAATTTCTCACAAAAGCGCCACAACGCGCACAACCCACTGATAGAGCCGCCGTCGCACGTCAGCGATGCGCTCCATGTTGGGAGGCTGAACGGGCGTGTCCGCGGTCTGATCGCCGATGAAAAGGCCGCGGTTGACTTCGATCAACATGCCCGGTGGCGGGTAGGCGCCGCCGTTGGGGCTGAAGGGCGGTGCGGCCAGGTATCCGGGGCGGGAATATTCGCGGATGATATAGCCCCCCAGAAAAGGCCAGTTGATGGCCACCCGGGGCGCAATGACGCCGGGCGCCGGCTCCAGCAGACAGAGATCGTCGAACAGTTCGGCGGCGATGCGGGCCGCCTCCCGGATCAACTCGCCGGAACAGCTTGTGTGGCCGCCGGGCTCTCGAGGCTCGCCGTTGGCGTCCCCCATGTTGGAGAGGCCGATCAGGGGGCGAATCGCGCCCGGATAGGCGTAGGCCGCCGGCCCGCGCTGGGCCATGCTGTGACAGTCCAGGAAGAGTTTGGTGCGGCCTGCGTAGGTTTGTTGGGCCGTGTTCAGGCGCAGGTGATAGCTCCACCAGTAATGTTCGAGCAGATCCACCTGCTGCCGGTAGCTGATGGGATCCTTATAGATCGGGCGTCCGTAGCTGGTGCGGGTCTTCACCGGGCCATCGGGATTGGCCAGGTCATCTGGGTGGCGGTTGACATCAATGAGCGCGCGGGCGATGGGCATGGTCACCATTTCCAGCGTGCCCGGCTCGTGACCGGGCGGGATCAGATCGCTTAGGTCGGGGTGGCTGAAATCGTAATGTATATCCGCCCACAGATCGGCGTCATTGCTGAGATCGACCTCGGAGATCGCCAAGCTCTGCTGCACTTCCGGGGGAACGCCCAAGCCGGCGTGGGGGCAGCTTTGGATGATGGGCAGTGGGCCGTGCAGCGACGAGGTCTGGGGCGCAAGGCTGGACAGTGATTGGCGAACGGAGTGTGAACTGTTGGACATAAGTAAACGCAGCTTCCAGGCTACCCCAGAATGATCGGCTCTTCGGGATAACGAACGAAATTCGGCTGTTGGCGTTGGGCCAACGCAATCACAACGGTCAAGGGACCCAATCGTCCCCAGAACATTGTAAACGCGATCAGGAATCGACCAAAACCATCGAGACGGCTTGTGAAGTCCAACGAGTAGCCGGTGTTGGAGAACGCACTGACGACCTCGAATCCCACGGTGAATATCTGACCTTCATGATTCAGCGACAGGAACATGGTGATCGCCACCACCACCAACGTGCTGACGGTCATGATCGCCACGGCTTTGGCGATGGTCTCGGTGGGGATGGTGCGTCTGAAGGCCACTGATTTATCATGGCCGCGCGCTGTGGCGATAACGGCGAAGAGGAGTACGGCCACCGCGCTGGTGGAGACGCCGCCAGCCATGCTCGCCGGGGAGCCGCCGATGAACATCCACAGCATGATGACGAGTTGGGTGGCCTCGCTCAACTGGTCGACGGGCAGGATCGTCAACCCGGCCGTGCGCGCGGAAACGATGGAGAAAAACGCAACCGCAAAGCGCCGGTCCAGGGGCAGGTGCTGTAAAACGGTTTTGTGAAAGACCGGATCCGCCATGAAGATCGCAATGCCAACCAACGTCAGCACCGCGGCCATGATCAGGGTGAACCGGGTGTTGAGCCCCAGGGTGCGGTCGAAAGGGTAGCTCCATATATCCCAAAGCACCGTGATGCCAAAGCCGCCCAGGAGGATCAGCGTGCCCATGACCGCCAGGGTGTACCAGTCGTCGCCGAAGCCGAAGAGCACGCCCTTGCCCGCGCCTGAAAATAGATCGAAACCGGCGTTGCAATAGCTGCTGATGGAGTGGAAGATGGCGTACCAGAGGGCCTCGCCATCGGGCATCTTGGTGCGCCAGCGCAGCCAGAGCAGGAGCGCGCCCGTCCCCTCGATGGCCAGGGTCACGCCCAAAATGTAGATGGCCAGACGCAGTGCGCCCGTGACCTGGTTGACGCCCAGGCTTTGCTGGATAATGAAGCGGTTTTGAAGGTTGATGCGTCGTCCAACCAGGCGGAAAAGAAGGACGCTGAAGGCGATAAAACCCACGCCCCCCACTTGGAGCAGAAACAAAATGACAATTTCGCCGAAAAACGAGAAATCATTGGCCGTGTTGCGCACAGCCAGCCCGGTCACCGTCACCGCGCTGGTGGCGGTGAAAAGTGCGTCACTCCAGCTGATGTGGACGCCAACCTCTGCGGCCCAGGGTAATTTGAGAAGCGCGCCGCCGATGAGGATGATCAGGGCGAAGCCGGCGATCAGCACCCATGGTCCCTGATGAAATGCAGGGCGGCGCCGCAACTCCCGCGGCCACATGCCGGCGTCTGCGCTGATTGCCGCCATTTCCTGGACATCTTCGACGGCCGAAGAGAGGTCGATTTTTCGCCCGTAAGGCGGCGCCTCATCGATTGGCCGTAGTGGCCGGCCTGAACGCGTCTCCCGTCCGCCTTGTTTGCGTTCGTCCGGCTGGGGATCCACTTCCTGTTCATGATTCATAATCGGTTTTAGCCCGTTGTGTCATGGTAAATTTCGTTTCCCGATTATGCACCGGCCCCGGTTTGTGGTCAAACCCGCGCCATCCCGGCAGGCTGTCGGGGGAGAATAGGGCTATAGACTATCCAACCCAATTCGTTTACCCGTGGTCTATGTGACGAATCTTAGGCTGATTGGTGGAATAGACTGTTTTGTGGTAAAAATGGGGAAGCTATATCTGCAAGCAACAGCCGTTCCAATGTCCGTCTCATCTTTACACAACCTGATTGGGGAGTTTTCGAGATGCAATTTTGGTTTGGCGTGGTCGCTGGCCTGTTTACCGGCTGGATATTCGAGTACTTTTTCGGCTGGCGCTCGCGCAGCGAACGCCGTTCTCCAGCCCCTACCCAGCCCCTAGGGACGCCAGAAACGCCGGCCCAAACGCCTGACTCCACTCCTCAACATGATGGCGAACCCTCTCAGGAAAACGACGGGGAAAGCAACGCATAAATCATTCATCACAACCATCCACGGTAAAGGTGTTTAGCGATGTCGTCCAGACGCACCCCGGACCAAATCACATGGTATGACCGGGCCAAATATGTGGTTGCCATTCTTCTGGTCTTATTCATCACCCTGCTCTTCCTCGCCAACATGTTGCGGCACATGGGGGAACCGGGCCGGGCCGCGCTGATCACCCTTGTGACCCCGGTCCCCACTTACACAGTGGACGCCGCAGCCCTGGCCGCGGCGCGCGCCATCGAAACCGCGGAGGCCGCGGCCCCCGTTGCGGAGGCGACTGAAACGCGGGTGTCTGAGCGCGCGGCGATTACTGAAACCGCGGCTATCACGTCCGGGGGCAAGATGGCCGGCGAGGTCGCCGTCACCGCGACCGAGGCCATCACCACAACTGGGGCGATCTCCCCGCTCGAACCCATTTCGCCCACGATCGTGGCGTCCGAAACCGCGCCTGTAGGCGAAATCGCGAGTGGAACGGGGATCACCGAAACCGCACCCGTGACCGCGACGGAGATGATCACGGCTGCGCCCGGCATTACCGCTGCGGAGGCCGTCGCGCCTGAAACCACGCCGCCCGCCATCGATGTGGAAGGCCTGGCGGGGGACCTGTCCACCGGTCCGATCGCCTTCGCCGGCGTCAGCGAGCCGGGTGCGAAGGTGACCCTCCTCCTGGACGGCGCACCTCTGGGGCGGGCCACGGCCGACGAGGAGGGCCGCTGGACCCTGGATGCGACTTTGCTCAAGCTCGGCGAATACACATTGCGCGCCCAGACCGACGGCGCGATGAGCGAGCCGGTCGCCATCACCGTGGTCGCAGCGCCCGCAGGCGAAGCCATCACCGGTGGGGCTGCCATCACCGAGACCGCTGCCATCACTGCGACGGAGGCGATCACGGCTGCGCCCGCCATTTCGCCGGCGGAAGCCATTACCGTTGCCGGATCCGTCACCACAACCGAAGCCATCACCGTCGCCGGAGCGATCACGGCTGCGCCCGCCATTTCGCCGGCGGAAGCCATTACCGTTGCCGGATCCGTCACCACAACCGAAGCCATCACCGTCGCCGGAGCGATCACGGTTGCAGCCGGTATTTCGCCCACGGAAGCTATTACTGAAACCGCGCCTATCACCTCTGGGGAGGCGCTGACTGTGACGCCCGCCATCACCGCCGCAGGAGGACTTACGCCCACCACCGCGCTCACCATCGCTATCCCCACCCGTCCCGGGGGAGCCATTACGATCGCGGCTCCGGTGACGGCGACTGTCTCGCCCACCTCCTCCACGGTCATCACCGGCACCCCAGTCATTACTGAGACCGTCGAACTAACCGGCAAGGGGGGTGCGGTCACCGAGACGGGCGTGCTGACCATGACCCAGCCGATTACTGAGACTGCCGGGATCACCGCCGCGGCTCCTGGAGAGGAAGCGCCCCTGCTGGCCCCCTTGACGGTGGAAAAAGTGGCGGTGGAC
>JAJRVT010000110.1 GCA_024277175.1 Chloroflexota bacterium
ACTCGCGAACAACCTGCTGCTTAAATGCCTGGCTATATCGCTTGACCGGTTCTTTAACTGCTTCTTTAAAGGGGCGGTTGTTCATGGTCTCCTCCGTCCTGAATGGTCACTATGGTGTCAATTATATACAGGACGGGTCACCCATTGACCATTGATCATTAACAATTGCGAATTGACCATTGATGCTTCCTCATTCCGGCCAGATCTCCATCTCCCCACCCAGCGGCAGCACGATCATGGCGTCCGGCCCGGTGAACCAGCGATCATAGATTTCCTGATACGTTCCCGCCTTCCACAGGTCCTGGAGCGCATAGTTCACCTGATCGCGCCATGCTGAATCGTTGTTGGGCACGCCGATCCCGAATTGCACCGGGTTATGCCCGCCCGGCAGCAATTCCAGTTCAGGATCGCCGGCGGCCAGGGCCAGCATGGTGATGTTGTCCTCTGTGTAGCCTTCCACCGCGCCGTCGCGCAGGGCCTGCATGGCCGCCAGCTTGTCGGTGAACTCGACGATCTCCGGTTCGGGCGCGCTGGCCGCCGCCGAGTATTCCCGCCACGAGGGGATGGCCGAACTGCCGGCGTTGGCGGCCACCTTGGCGCCAAAGAGATCCTCGATGGCCTCATACTCGCCGGCGCGGATCAGAAAGGACTGATTGTCCCAGAAATAGGTGACGCTGAAGTCGATGGCGTCATCGCGCTGGCGGGTGTGGTTCATGCTGGCGATGGACATGTCGACGCGCCCGTCCTGGAGGAAGCCGATGCGCGTGGTTCCGTCCACCACCACGAGTTCAGGCTCCACGTCAAGCTGGGCGGCCATGGCGTTGGCCAGATCGATGTCAAAGCCGACCCACTCGCCGCTGTCATTCACAAAACTCAGGGGCGGGTTGTCGTTGCGCACGCCGATGCGCACCACGCCTTCCTCCGCGACCCGGTCGGCGGTCGACTGCACGGGGATCGCCTGACAGGCGCTGAGCAGAAGGATGGCGAACAGAACAAGTGCGCCCAGGATAGTTCTTCGTTTCATGTCTCGTGTGTTTCCTTTCAAGAGATTGTGAAGTTAGAGACTGAGGGATTGGAGATTGGGACCCTCCGGTCGAGCGTCGATTTCCCAATCTCCAATCTCCCAATCTCATCTCAATAATTGGCCAGCGAATGAACCAGATCCCCGCGCTGTGTGCGCCGTTCCCAACGCCGGGCCAGACGGGAGAGCGAAAAGGCGACGGTGAAATAGAGCAGGCCCACCGCCATGTAGAGCGACACCCAGTAGGGGGCGTTGGTGACGTCGCTGCCGAGGGTCACGCGGGCCACCGTCATCAGTTCGGCCACGCCCAGGATAATGACCACGGAGGTGTCCTTGAAGAGGCTGATGGCCTGGCCGGTGAACGCAGGCAGCATCACGCGCACGGCGTAGCGCAATTTGACGCGGCGGTGCGCGTGCCATGGGTTGCTGCCCATGGTGCGCGCCGACTCGACCAGTTCCACTGGCACGCTGCGCAGTCCGGCGCGCACGATTTCGGCCTGATAGGCTGCGCTGTAGAGCGTCAGGGCGATCAGGGCAGCGCCCCGGGGCGTGAGGCCCTGGCTGAAGCGCAAACCGCCGGCCACCTGGTAGATCAGCAACAGGAGCAACAGCAGCGGAATCCCGCGAAACACTTCCACGTAAAGCAGGCAGAGCCAACGCAGCGATCGCCAGCGGGATTCCGCGCCGTTGCCGATCAGGTTGGCGATCACGAAGCCCAGGCCCACGGCGAACATGGCCAGCAGAACGCTGAGCGTCAGCCCGCCGGGGCGCTGGCCGGGAAAGCCGAAGAGGAGGTTGGGCAGATTCTCGATCACAAACGTCAGTTGGTCAGCCATGGGCCACGCCCGCCCGCTGGATCGACGTCGTCCGTTTGGGCCGTCGATCCAGCCGCTGTTCGATCCAGCGCAGCAGCGCTGAAAAGATCAACGACAGCGTCAGGTAGATGACCGCCGCCAGCAGCAACAGTTCCACGGCCCGGAAGGTGCGCGTGATGGCCGTCTGCGTGCCCTGGAAGAGTTCGGGCACAGAGACGAACGCGGCCAGCGACGTATTCTTCATATTGTGAATGAGGCGGGTCGAGATAGCCGGAAAGGCGGCGCGCACCCCCTGGGGCAGCACAATCTTCCAGTAGGCCACGCCCGCGGACGCGCCCAGCGAGCGTGCAGCTTCGGTGTGCTCGCTGGCAATGGTCCCCACGCCGGCGCGAAAGAGTTCGGCCAGATAGGCGCTGGTATTGAGCGTCAGCGCCAGGATCACCGCCAGCCCATAGTAGGCCAGCGGCAGGCCGGTGAGATTGCTCAGTCTCTCCATTAGCGGGTTGTTGAAGAAGATCGCGGCCCGCGCCTCCGGAGGAAAGAGATTGGGCACGGCGAAAGCCCAAAAGATGATCAGCACCAGCGCTGGGATGTTGCGGTGGATCTCCACATAGACCGTCCCCAGCGTGCGCAGGGGCTTGCTGGACGACAGCCGGAACGTGCCCATCAGGATGCCAATGGCCAGCGACAGGACTGACGTGATCACGGTCAGCATGACCGTGTACCCAACCCCGCGGGCCAGCAAGTCGATGGTCTCGCCTGTGAGCCAGCCGCTCATGGCTTGCGACCGATCAGGATCATAGTGGGGCTATCGTCGCCAAGCGCAGTTCCGCTGTAATCGGCGAAACGTTCAATCGCCTGGAAGCCTGCATCCGCCAGGGTTCCGGCCAGTTCGTCGGCGGAAAAGAGGCGATAGCGCAAAAGGAACGTCCGCTCCGTCTGGGGCGAGACGACGCGAAACCGCTCCGTCACCACCGATGCGTCGGCATCAAAACTACGTTCGATATTCGTGTAGTCATTATCGTCACCAAAGCGCTCGGTGGTTTTCAACGCGCGCACGGCCGCGTCCCGCTGGGGCGTTTCCACCACAACGCCGCCGCCGTTGCGCAGGAACGAAAAGATGTTGTCCACCAGCGTGAGGTTGTCGCCATTTTCCCCGATCTGCCCCAGGGTGGTGAAGAGACAGATGGCGGCGTCGAATTCGCCGTCGTCCGCGAACGTTTCGCCGTCAGCGCAGACGAACCCGGCATTGACCCCCGCCGCGGCCGCCCGCTCCTGCGCCGCCGCGATCATGGCCGGAGAGGGGTCGATGCCCACGGCTGCGATCCCGCGCCGGGCCAGTTCGATGCAATGACGGCCAAAGCCGCAGCCCACATCCAGCACCCGCGCCTGCGCGTCCAGATCGAGATGGGCGAGCAGGAAATCGACTTCGCTGGCTGTGCGTTCAGGCGTCAGCAGCGGGTGGCGCAAAAACGGCGAGTCGTCCGCAAAGAAGTTCGGTGTTGGCATGGGTTGTCCTGATTCGTGACTACTTCCTGATAGACCGCGGATTGGGCGGATCGGGCGGATCAACGCAGATTTTTTTTAAAAAATCCGTGCAAATTAGCCCAATCCGCTCAATCCGCGGTCTATCAAAACCAGTCTGAACAGTCTCTCTTTTCGATTACGCCACTGGCGGCGCGTGCAGGTCCTCACTCACGGTGGGGAAATAGGTGTTGCGCTTTCTTCACAACGAATCGCGCACATCCAGCATGGGGATGTCCTTGCGCTCCAGTTCATTGAGCGCCTCGAAGGGCAGCACGGCGTCGGCCGCCTCCGCGGCCTCGGCCCAGGCGTCGAGCCACTCGCGGCTCATGCCATCTACGTCGTCGATGACCCGCAGGCGATCGAAGTTGTAGGTCTCCTTGAGCATCTTCATCTCGGCGGCCACATGTTCGGGCGAGCGCTGGCGGAATTCGGTCCCGTGCACCGCGTCCCGGCACCATTCGCAGCCATAGGGGCAGCCGCGCGCGGTGGAGATCGTCAATGAGGCGTAGCCGCTGGATTGGCGCCACGTCTCCAGATAGCGATCCATGTCGATCAGATCGCGGGCGGGCAGGGGCAGCTCATCCAGGTTGTCGATGGGACGTCGCGGCTGGCGCAGCACGGGCCGGCCGTCACTGTCCCGAAAGGCGATGCCCAGTTCATGGGCCAGCGTGGCAGGAGAAAGATCGTCGGCGTCCACCAGATCCAGCAGCGCCGCCAACGTCTGCTCCCCCTCGTGATGGACGATGACATCCACCTGCGGATAGGCGAGATAGGCGCAGGGGTCTTTGGTCACCTCCGGCCCGCCGAGCACCACGGTCGCGCCGAAATCGCTGGCCATCTGCGCCAGGGTCAACGCCATCTCCCGGGTGGGGATCAGCATGGAGACGCCCACGACATGGGGCGCTTCCGCCTCCAGCGCGCGTGCGAACGAAGATTCGTCCGCTTCGAACGTGCCGTCGAAGATGATGACCGTATGGCCCTGTTGGCGCACGTACGCGGCCAGATAGAGCAGACCCAGCGGAAAATAGGGGCTACTCGATGCCTGCTCTTCCGGGCTTTTGCTCAGGAAGAGGGGGTGACACAGCAATATTTTCGCCATAGCTAAGGGATGGTGGCTCGTTTCCAGGTTCGAATTTGCAGAAGTCGAGACTATGGTACAAGATTCATGGGTGCATTGTGACCTATAACAAAACCAATAAGATGTGGAATTGCTTACACAATCGGTGACGGCAGTTAGAGAGCCGATGGACAACGGGGCTATCTCACGCCCATTCGGGGGCAATGATTGGACGCCAAAATACGCCTGGACGGATTGGGACCGGCTATCGTCAGCCTGACCGTCAGCTTGATCGCCTATATGGGCCTGGTCGGGGTCTATGTCACCAACGGCACGTTGACCCACGCCGCGGTCCCCCAATCCATCGCCTGGATCGGCCTGGCCTTCGTCGCCTACCTGGGGATGGTGGTCTGGGGAGAGCGGGCGCGAAGGGTGGACATGCGCCTGATCTGGGCCGGTGCGGTTGTCTTTCGCCTGCTGTTGTTACTCACCACGCCCACCCTCTCCGATGACGTCTATCGCTATCTGTGGGACGGGTACGTGGCCAACAACGGCGTCAGCCCCTACGCCCTTCCCGTCGATTCGCCACAACTGGACGCGTTGAATATTCCGCTCCGCTCCCTGGTCAACCATTCCTGGATGGCCAGCCCGTATTTGCCCGCCGCACAGTGGCTTTTCGCCGGCGTCACCGGCCTGGCCCCGTTACGCCCCCTTTCCATGCAGATCGCAATGGTCGCCATCGATCTGCTCAACGGCGCGCTGATCGTCGCCCTTCTGGCCGCGGCCAGGCTGCCGGGGCGGCGGGTCCTCATCTACCTGCTAAACCCCCTGGCCGTGGTCGAGAGCGCGCACGGCGCGCATGTGGACGTCTGGATGATCTTCCTGACCTTGTTGGCCGTCTGGCTGGCCTTGGGGCGGAGGACGGACAATGTCCGGCAGCCAGGTTTCTCGCAGCAGTTCGACGCTGTCGCGCGCGTGTGGCTTGCGCCCATCGCGTTAGGGATGGCTACGCTCACCAAGATTCTGCCGGTGCTGCTGTTGCCGGTCTTCTTCTGGCCATGGCGCTGGCGCAGGCTGGCGCTCTATGCCGTCATGGTGGGCGTTCCCATCGCGCTGGCCGGCTCGCGCGCAGGCTGGGGGCTGACCGGCCCGCTGGATGGACGCGGGTTCTTCGCGGCCTTGCGCATCTATGGCGATCAGTGGAATTTCAACAGCGGCCTCTTCCACTGGCTGGAAGCGGCGCTCGCCCAAAGCCGGGCGTTGAATCTGGACCCGGCCGGCGCCGGCCAGGCGGCCAAGGGGATCGTGGCGTTGTCGATGGCGGCGGTGCTGCTGGCGGTCTGGCTGCGGGCGCGTCACACCCATCAGACGCGCGCCCGCACCCGGCTGATGGCCGTTCCGCTGATGGCCTACGTGCTGCTGGCCCCGACCATGCACCCCTGGTATTTGCTGCTTTTGCTGGCCTTCACACCCTTCCTCGCCCCGGGTGCAGATGAATGGCGGGGCGGCTGGTGGATAGTCGCTCCCTGGCTCTATCTCAGCGGCGCGCTCTTCCTTTCCTATCTCACCTACGTCAACCCGTTGGATCTGCGCGAGTTCGAATGGGTGCGTTGGGTCGAGTGGATCCCCACCCTGGCGCTGCTGCTGGCCTGCGGCGCGAGCTTTCTCCGTCGGAGTCTGCGTTCCCGGCGCAGGTCCGGAACGCGCTGACTGCGTCTTTACAATTTTGAGAACTGAATGGTCATGAGAGAGGAAAGAAACCGGGGGCGTTGCCGGTTTTGATAGGCGTTGCGCCGAACACACTCGGCTCAGGCCATGTACACCGTCGAAGTAAGTTGTGGACGCCCTCTGGACTCCGCTGCCACTGCCTTGACAATTTTTGGGCTTAGAAATCGGCGTCCCGCCATCACTTCCTGGATGGCGGTGAGCGCATCAGCGCCGATTGATGACTTGAGCACGTAGCCATGCGCGCCGGCGTCCAGGGCCTGTTGGACATAATCATTGCTGACATGCATGGAAAGCATGATGATGCGAGGAGAGGGGTCCTGATGGCGGATTCGCCGCGTGGCCTCGATGCCATCCATCAGCGGCATGGAGATGTCCATAAAAACGATGTCAGGCGAGTGTTCGTGCGCGAGTTCGATCGCTTCTCGTCCGTTAGCCGCTTCGCCAACCACACGGAACCCATCCCTCGCCTCCAACAGCCGCCGCAGCCCCTTGCGCATCAGGGCGTGATCATCCGCTAACAAAATTTTTATCGGCACGTTGGGGAACACCTCGCATTTCCTTGTCGCAGAACGGATGGAAAGATGGATGAGGTTGAGAAAGAGATGGTCTTCAACGGCGGGCCATTCCACCGTCAAAAGTTATAAGCGCTACAAGTCAGGCAATTCCAGCACCTATCAGAAAAATATCCGGGAGGAAGCTTTCGGGGTGACGCCCCCTCCCGGCCAGTTCAACCATACAGACGAAAATCCATCTCGACGATCGACTGCGCCTGCATGAAATTGACGACTCCTATGCCAAAGAAAGAGGCCGGGAGGAAGCTTTCGGGGTGACGCCCCCTCCCGGCCAGTTCAACCACACGGACGAAAGTTCATCTCGGCAACCGATTTCCCCCGTATGAAGTTGACGACCAGTAGACCAGTAAAGATCTGTTCGCGCAATTGGCGACTATAAAAGCTCAGAAGCAAACCGTAGTCGGGAAATCGTTGTACGTTCGATGGCTTTACCCGGTTGCGTTGGCGCTATGTCTATGGGACCGGTCTGCTGGAGTTGCGCTATCAACTGTTGTGCAAAATCAGCTAAAGACGCGGCTCGGATGGTATAGATGACTTCCAACTCGCGTGGCGACAAGTCAAACGAATAGCCATCATACCCTTCGACCACTGCTATTTGGGGAGACCGGAGCAATTTACGACGAAAACGCCGGTTCACGATTGCTGCGGACAATAGTCGATTCAAATCATCGCTACAATTGAAGTCGTCCGTCGGTTTGTTGCTATTCACTGCCTCCGGCAGATCGTACGGCGGCGTGTGCCACGGTAACGGTGCAAACTTCATCATTTTCACCTCGCTGAAAGGACCTCAAACACTCGATTCCTGCTGGCGAAACAGCTACTATCTTCAGTCACCCCTAGCACCGCCTGCCTGCCAAAAGAACCAAATGACGCCGATCGCTATCAACCCATCTCCCAGGCTGAAGGCTACGCGATAGGGGAACCAGGCGGGGAAAACAAACCGATCGGACAACAACGCAGCCCTGGTTTCACTTTCAGGTAATAAAACATCTTTCGAGCCGCCGATACGCTCTCCTGTTTCCAGATCTTCAATGGGGGCGTCGGGAGCCAGCTTAAGTACAGTTTGGGGGCTTATCGGCATCAATCCACCGTTCAGGACAATAACGCCTAAATTGAGAATTAGGCCTAACCCAAGCAACCAAAACCCCGCCCGCCTCCAGTTTAACCAGACGAAAACCAGCAGAAGCGCTTGAGAAAAAACCAGAGCAGCCGCTGCTCCCTCTCGAGGGATGGATCGCCGTACGCCCGGCAGGAAAAAAACGATAACCTGGGGGACGATCGCCACAAGAATCAACCACTCACCCCGCATAGGAGGAATGGAAAAATGAGCTTTCGCAACCCGGGAGCGTAATATGCCCGCGAGTACGCCGATCACAACCGCATATAATAAAATCACAGTAAGCTCAGCGATCCAATAGATTGTCGTCCAACCATCTGTCGCCTCTAGAAGTCGCTGACGCCAAACGGGGCTCCTGCGCCCAGAGCCAGAAGCGCCAACACGCCAGTAGCGATGGCGATGCGAATGTGCTTCTCATTGATACGACCGACTTTGATGCTCAAACCAAACAGTTGCCGTTTCATTTGTCCCCCCGAAAAGACGAATGTATTGCCGTGCCTGCCGAATTCATGCGCTCTAACGCTGAATTATCATTATCATCGCATGGGGATGGGAGCAAAGGGGGCATCAAAAGAGGCTCATCACAACAACTATCATAGATTTTGGGCAGTTCCCCCGTATCCGGTGCAAAAAAAACGACCAGCTTGGGAGCTGGTCGCATTGGGTAAATTTGTGCTAATGAACATCTCGTATGACATTATTCATCATCCCATCAGGCGGCTAAAAAGCTCCTCGGTCAACGACGAGGGGTGAACATCAATTTCCCGCTGCAACGTTTCTTTACACTGGCTGAACTGACGTACGATTTCAGCCTGATTACCCATGGCGGCATGGGTGCGCATGGCCAATCGATGGGCTTCCTCCCAGCATACATCGTGGGCTAACATAATCCGGCAGTCATCCAGGACCTGCTGATAGTCGCCCTGCTCGAAGTGGATCTCACCCAGCGTCAACAGAGCGTCCCGGTAAACCCGATCCAGTTTTTCACGTTCGATCCTTGCCCAGTCATCTTCAATTTCAGGGCAATAGGGGCCGTGATACAGATGAACAGCGTGTTCCAGCGCGGGAATCTTGCCGGCGACGTCATCGATCAGTCGCGCCTGCTCCACGTTGTCCAGAAATGATTCCACGTCGTACTCATAGTCGAGCATCCAATTGAAACGATAGATCCCATCTTCGTAGACGACGATGTCCGGTCCCAACGCGCTGCGCAGACGGTAGATGGCGTTCTTGAAACGGGTCTTCAGCTTCCCCGGCGAGGCGTCCGGCCAGAAAATGGCGCCGATCTCCTCCCGGCTCAATCCATGGGGATGGGCGACCAGGCAATAGAGAATATCCCGGGAAACCAGCGTCTTCCAATCGCTGTTGCTCACCAGTTGGCCATAAAAAATGGTTTCCGTCCGACCTAATGCGCGGATGTGTAGCGGGGGATCGGCGTCTACAAAATCAGCTAACCCCTGGGGCCCGATATGGCGCGCCTGACGGCGCTCGGCCATCTGCTTCAGACGCCAGCGTTCAACCAAGGCGAAAAACTGGGCGAAGGACTTCGCACGTTGTTCTCTATGGGGAATCGACTTCAACTGCTCTACAATCGGCTTAGCGGCGATAACGACCGGATAACTACTCTCCATCACGGACAGTTGCGCCAGTGCGGCGTCGAACTCGTCCTGGGCGTGGGATGCATCGCCTATCGCCTGATAAGCAGCCGCCAGCCACAAGCGGGTGATCACCGCCTCCACGACGTAATCGCCGGCTGCAAATTGCCTGAACGCCTCTTGCAACGTTTCTACGGCCTTCGAGGCCTGACCGATGAGCAGATAATAACGTCCCATGGTTGATTGGTAGAGGCTCAGTTCGAAATCGGAGCGTTTGGCGAGCACGCGCTTGCTCGCCCTGTCCAGAAACTGAAACGAATGGGCAGGCTCGGAGGCAAGACAAGTTAGCCAACTGCGTTGCAGATCCGTGTACAGGAGCAGGAATTCGGCGTCCAACTCAATCGCAATCGCATAACATCTGTCATAGGCCTTGCGTGCGCCGGCCCAATACTCTAAATCGGCCAACAGATCGCCAATGCTGGCGTAAGTCAGGGCCTCAACTCGCTGGTGCCCGGTGTATTGGGCGTGGGTCAACGCCGCCGAAAAGGTCTCCAGGGCGCGGACAAGCTCGCCCTGGCGATGAAAGAGCACGCCAATGTTGTTCATGGTGAGGGCGAGTCGTTGCAGATGCCCCCATCGATGCCAGGTCTCGGCCGCCAATTCAAAGTTGGCCTGGGCGCGCGCCAGCGCCCCGCCGCTGCCGTGGACGGCGGCCATATCCATGCGGATCGTGGCTGCGCCCAGTTCATCATCGATCTCTTTGTAGCGGACGAGCGCTCTTTCCAAGGCGCTCAACGCCTCGTCCAGACGTCCCTGCCGGTAATGACACAAGCCGATATTTTTCCGGGAAAAGGCGCAAATCTCCATCCATTCGTGGGCGTCTTCCCCATCCACCGACGCGATGGAAAGCGTTCGCCGGCTTTCTGCGATAGCCTCCTCATATCGCCCAAGCAGCCGGAAAACGACGGCGCGCCAGCCCAGGGCGCGCCCATAGGCCAAGGTCGTTTCATCCTCTGCGCTGTCGATAGCCTGATTCAGGAGCGTCAGGCCACTGGCGACCTGGCCGATCTGAACCAAGGCTACGCCCCGCACCGCCAGCAGTTCACTGTGTTGGCGCAGGGTGGCGGCGGAGAGCGCTTCCGTCCACCGATCGATAAGTTGGGCGCGGCCAGCCTTGATCAATTGCGGCCCTGCGACCCTGATCAGTTCAGTGATCGCGGCCTCATCCTGTAGGCGTTGATAGAGATAATAGGCGCGCTCCCACTGACGTCGCTCGACGCGCCAGGCCGCCAGCCGGCGTAAAATCGTTTCTTCCTCCTCCGGATATTCCTGGTGAAGCCGGTAAAGCAGAAACTCCTGAAACAGGCGATGAAATCGCACCCATTCGCCATCTTCGCCCACGGCAAGGACGAACAACCCTTTGGAGAACACCTCATCCACCAGGCCGTCCCATGTTTTGCCTGGGGGAAGCCATTCATCATCAAAGATCGCGGCGCACATCCCGGCGTCGAATTCCTCCAGCGCAGAGGTGCGCAACAGAAAATGGCGTACGCCCTCTGGCTGTTGATCCAGCACCTGTTGGGCCAGATAGTCATAGAGATCGACGCCAGCGCCGCGCGTCAGGCGGCGATGCGAACGTTTCCTGGCGCCTGGGCCATGCGCTGTCAGCAGCAGCCCTGTGATCCACCCCTCGGTGGCTTCCGTCAACGCAGCGGCTTCCTCCAGAGAAACGGTCTGGCCAAAGCGTTGTTGGACTAGGTCTTGAACTTCCTGGGCGGCGAACGCCAGGTCCTCATAATCGATGCCCGCCACCTGAGAACGGGCGACGAAAAGGGCCAGGTTCGGTAGGGCTAGGAGTTTACGCGAGGCTAAAACGATGTGACAGTTGGGGCCGACATTTTGGATAAACCGGCTGAGAAAATGGTCGATGTCTGCGACGCCGTCGACCAGGTGGTAATCGTCGACGATCAGGACGAAATTTTCCTCCGCCGTATCGTAAAGTTCGTTGACGATCGTGGTCAACAACTGGTCCAGCGTGGCCTGCCCCGAGACGTAGGCCTGAAGCATTACAGTGGATTGGGTTCCAAAGTCAGGAAAGGCCTGGGCGATGGCCGCGATCCAGCCGGCGATGAAGCGATAGGGATCCTTGTCCAGGATATCGACCGTAAACCAGCAGACGGTTTCTGACAGATCGGCGGCCCAATCGACCAGCAGTGATGTTTTTCCGTAGCCGGCCGGGGCCACGACTAGCGCCAGCCGGTGGGTGAACAATTGATCCAATACCGACATCAGCCGCGGCCGTCGCAGCAGATTGGCTGGACGGCGAGGCGGCAACACTTTCGTTTTAATCACTGACAGTCGCGCTTTCCCTGATTTCATGGCGAGCAATCGAGCTGGTTACAGTTCTTCATTCGTTCGCAGACGGCGGGAAGTGCTGGCCGCTTCCCAAAAATAGTTGTCATAAGTGGTTGCACGCCGTATAACAAACGAAATTAAGCCGCGCAACCCGCGGTTAATCGACGAAAGATCGATTATTCCTGGAATTGGGAGAGCGACCCATCCACGCCCTCCGGCGATTATTGCCAGAGGAAAATGACCAATCAACGGAGTATCGGCGACGAAGAAGTGGCATCTTCCAATGATTCCGACAAATTTTATAGTCGAGGAAAACAAAACGCTGTAATCGATTATCACATGATTACGCCGTTTCCAATAGTAACAATAACTACAAATAACAAACCGGGCGGCATGTATCGTTCTTTTCAAGACGTCCTCCCAACTCGGGGAAGCGGAGGGCCGTCACAGACGGAGCTTTAGCCATGACTCGCGCCAACCTCCGATGTCCGTTTCTGGCTATGAACCGGCCGACCGATCCACAGAGTCGCCAGACCCGGTGTGCTGGAGACGTTCAACCCCCTTCGGCTTCCGCGCGCCGGCGTCATCGGTGAAAAAGACGGCGTTGTAGCTCCGGCACGCTTTGATGAAATTGGTTGCGGAAAAATGCCCTCCCGTCCAAAAACGAACAGGCGGTTCGCCGTCGAAGAGGCAGGCGACCATTTCCGGCGCGGTCATGCCCAGCGCGTCCAACTTGACAACTTCGTTGGCCAGCCGCTTCAGATAGCCGATTTTTTCATGTAGTTCCGGTTGGGGGGTGCGTCGCACATGGCCGCTGCCGGGGAAGAGCCGTTCCGGTCGCAGATCGGATAACATGCGCAGCGTGCCCAGGGTGCTGAAGAGATCAAATTCGGGCGAACAGGCCTGATCCCGCCCGCCGATGAAGGCGTCTCCAGCGAAGAGCCAACGCTGGGTCGGTTCGAAGAAACTAACGTGGTCCGGGCTGTGACCCGGCGTCTCCACCACTCGGAGTATGTAGTCGGGCGTCTCCACCCGGTTGTCGATCTCGTCCAGCAGTCTGACGCCGTCCAGGGGACGGGGCTTCCCCCAGAGAAAACGACGATAGCGCTGCATGGCCAGCCTGTCCGGGTCCTCGATCAGTGTGCGTGTGCGCCGGGAGGCGTAGACCGGCGCGGCCGGGAAGCGCTGTCGCAGCGCGGCCAGGCCGCCAATGTGATCTTCGTGACCGTGGGTGACCACGATCTGGCGCAACGGCTGGCCATCCAGGGTGCGCTCCACCGCGGCCACAAGCTCCTGCGCGGTGCGGCGGGGACCGGCGTCGATCAGCAAGCCGTCCACCAGATAGGCGGCGGTCCAATAGATGGGACGGCCCAGGAACGCGCGCGCCATACGAAAGACGGTTACGGGACCGTGTTGCTCGACATGAATCATGGCTCGTCTCCTTCCAGCATTGCCGCCACGCCGGTCTGTAACCGCTCCATCACATGTGGGGGGATCTTGGCCATGCGCCCTTCCAGGTCCACGCAGATATGATCGCTGCTGCCGGTGACCAGCAACTCATCCTCGCCGTTACGCACTTCGTACGCAAAACTCACCTGACGGCTACGCAACTTCGACACGCGGGTGATAACCCGCACTTCGTCGCCAAAACGGGCCGGCGCCCGATACTGGATCTGGAGACCGATGACTGAAAAATGATTGCCGCCCGCGGCCACCTCCACATAGGGCATGCCCACCGCATCCATCCACGCCACCCGTCCGGCCTCGAACCAGATGATGTAGTTGCTGTGGTGCACGATCCCCATCGCGTCCGTTTCCGCAAAGCGCACCACCACGTCCAGCGGTGCGGCGCCGTTTTCGAGCTTGGTCATGGTTGTCTTTTCCTGAACGTGACGTGAAGACGAGGGGTTGAGAGGCCAGAAATCGGTTCACAGGCGCCTCCTGTTTTCCAGCCTCTACAATCTATCCACCCCGCCTCATACATCATACATCTGAAACTTTACATTTTACCTTACACAGTCCATGCATCACATATGAATTGGGTGCCCCTCCACGCCGTGGGCCGCTTCCATGATCACTTCGCTCAGGGTCGGGTGGGCGTGGATGTTGCGCGCGATCTCGGCCGGCGTGATCTCCATGAACTGGGCCAGCGAAATCTCCGGCAGCAGCTCTGTGACGCCGGGCCCGACCATGTGCGCGCCCAGGATCTCGCCATACTTGGCGTCGGCGATGATCTTGATGAAGCCGACGCGCTCGTTGAGGGCCTGGGCTTTACCGTTGGGCATGAAGGGGAATTTGCCTACCTCGATCTCATACCCGGCCTCCCTGGCCTGGGCTTCGGTCATGCCCATGCTGGCCACTTGGGGGTGGCAGTAGGTGCAGCGAGGCATGAACTGGTAGCGTTCATCGGGGATGGGAACCGTCTCCGCGCCGGCGATGGTTTCGGCGGCCACGACGCCCATGGCGCTGGCCACGTGGGCCAATGCCAATTTGCCCGTGCAGTCGCCGATGGCGTAGATGTGGGGAATGTTGGTGCGCATGACCTCGTCGACGCCGATGTGCCCGCGGCGGTCCATCTCCACGCCCGCGGCCTCCAGGTTGACCTTATCTGTGTTGGGGCGAATGCCGACGGCCATCAACACCTTGTCCGCTTCCAATGTCTCCACTACGTCCGTCTGCATATTTTTGACCGTCACTACGACGCCGTTATCGCCGACCTCCACCCCCTCGCTGCGGGTGCTGGTGAGCATTTTGACCTTGTTGCGCCTGAAAACCTTGGCGACCTCAGCCGCGACCTCCGGATCCTCCAGGGGCAACACCTGGTCCAGCATCTCGACGATGGTGACGTCCACGCCGTAGGTGCTGTAGACGTAGCTGAATTCCATGCCGATGGCCCCTGACCCCACCACGATCATGCGCTCTGGCAATGGATCCAGGAGCAACGCGTCCCGGTATTCGATAATGCGTTTGTGGTCGATCTCCAGCCCCGGCAGACCCCGGGCCCGCGCGCCCACCGCCACGATGAAGTTGGCGGCGCTGATCTCCCGGGCGACGGATCCCGCCATCTCCGCGGTCGGATCCACGTGCAGGGTATGGGCGTCGGCGAATGTCCCGTGGCCGCCGATGACGTCGATCTTGTTCTTCTTCATCAGGAAACCCACGCCCTTGGTCTGGCGGCCCACCACCTGGCGGCTACGCTTGACGGCCGCGCCGAAGTCCACGCTCAGGTTCTCGTAGTTGATGCCGAAATCGCCGGCGTGGTGGAAAGTCTCCAGCACCTCGGCGTTGTGGATCAGCGCCTTGGTGGGGATGCAGCCCCAGTTGAGACAGACGCCGCCCAGGTTTTCCCGCTCCACGATGGCCGTCTTCAGTCCAAGTTGGGCGGAGCGAATGGCGGCTACGTAACCGCCCGGCCCGCTACCCACCACCACCAAGTCATAGTCATAGCTGTGCTCGTTCATGATCTCTCCTAAGATTGAGCGGATAGTCCGCTGTTAGTTTACCCGGCAGGCCAGTTCTCCAGCGTCGATTTGACGACGCCCAGAAATTTGTCAGCCCCGGCCCCGTCCAGAATCCGGTGATCGAAGGTGAAGCTCAGATAGCACATGGGCCGGATGACAATGGCGTCGTCCGCGTCCGGCAACAAAGACGGGCCGCCGCTGCGCACCACCGGACGCTTAATGATCGCGCCCAAGCCCAGGATGCCGGCCTGGGGCTGGTTGATGATGGCCGCACCGATCAGGCTGCCGCTGGAGCCATGATTTGTGAGGGTGAAGGTGCCGCCCTGCAGTTCGTCTACGTGCAGCTTGCCCGCGCGGGCGCGCGCTGTCAGGTCGTTGACCACCCGCGCCAGCCCTTGCAAATTGAGCTCATCTGCGTTGCGGATTACAGGCACGACCAGCCCCTTGTCGACGGCCGCGGCCATGCCCATGTGGATGCGCCGCGCGATCATGAGGCCCTCATCCGTATAGCGGCTGTTGGCTTCCGGCACGGCTCGCAGGCCGGCGATGGTCGCCTGGATGAAGTAGGGCATGAAGGTTAGCTTGACGCCGTGTGCGGCCATGGCCTGTTTGTGGGCCTCCCGATGGCGCACCACCGCGGTCATGTCCGCTTCCATGATGGTGGTGGCGTGGGGGCTGGTCCGGCGGCTACGCACCATGTGTTCGGCGATCCGGCGGCGCATGGTGGAGAGGGGATGCACCTCCTCGTCCTCCCCCGGGCTGGCGGGAACGGGCGGCGTGGCCGCCGGAGGGGTGGAAGGCGTCGCTAGCGCCGGCGGCTCGCCGCCTGGCGGGACCGCACTTCGTTTTTTGATATACGCCAGAATGTCCTTTTTGGTGACGCGGCCGCCCAGCCCACTGCCCGGCACCTGGCCCAGGTCCACGTCATTTTCTGCAGCGATGCGCGCCACTACCGGGCTGATGAACGCTCGTCCGCCCGGCGTCCCGCCTTCGGCGGGCTTTTCGGCCGCGGGCGCGGGAGGCGCCGGTTCGGATGTTTCATTCGGAGCGGGGTTTGTGGCAGTGTTATCGGGTGCGGATGCGTCGGCCGAAGATCCGCCAGGGACAGACTCGCCGGGCGCGCCGATGTAGGCCAGGATCGTCCCGGCTTCGACCGTCTCGCCTTCCCGGGCCAGCACGGCCAGGAGCACACCTGTGGCCGGGGCGGGCACCTCGGTGTCGATCTTGTCGGTGGCGATCTCCAGCAATGGCTCCAGCTTTTCCACAGGATCGCCCGGCGCTTTCAGCCAGCGCTCAATGGTCCCCTCGACCACGCTTTCCCCCAACTGAGGCATCTTCACAACAGTCGCCATGATATTTTCCTTATTTTGACGAACGACCAAGGACTAACGACCAACGATAAGTGACGAGTGAAACGTGACAAACGGTCATCCTGTCATCTTGTTATCTTGTCATTCCGCCACCCGTTCCGCCAACGCCGGCTCCTCCATCTCCGCGGTCATGTACAGATAGCGTTTACCGGGAACGGTGGTGAAGCCGGCGTGCTCGCCCCGGGGGGTGAGCGCGACGATGTTCATGTACTGGCCGGGGCCGGGGTCCAGGCGAGCCAGATCGGCCAGCGCCTTGCGCCCGGCGTCATGGAGGGAAAGGCCCTGGCGGAGGTAGAGGATTAGGCTGCGCGCGGTGGCGGCGCGGATGGCTAGCTCGCCCATACCGGTGCAGGCGACCGCGCCGTAATGGTTGTCGCAGTAGTTGCCGGCGCCGATTAAGGGGCTATCCCCCACCCGTCCCGGATACTTCCAGCCGATGCCGCTGGTGCTGACCGCAGAGGCCAGCGCGCCGCGGCTGTCCAGCACCAGAAAGTTGACCGTGCCTAGCATGTCCAGGGGTTTGACGCCCATGGGCTGCCCCGGGATCGCGTCTTCGTTTCGGTCGTGGAGGTTGATGGGGCCGGTCAGGCGTGCGGCCAGCTCGCGCAGGGGGATGGGCGCGTCCGGGGAAAGCCCTCGCTCGTCGAAGCGGGTCAGCCAGCGTTGCATGGCCTCTTCGGTCTGCTGATCGGCCCGAGACTGGCCCATTTCGGCGGCAAAGCGTTCGGCCCCGCGGCCGACCAGCAGCACGTGGGGCGATCGCTCCATGACCCGCCGGGCCAGGGTGATGGGGTTGCCGTAGCCGCGGACGGCCGCCACCGCGCCGGCCTGGAGCGTGCGTCCGTCCATGATGCTGGCGTCCAGCTCCACCTCGCCCAGTGCGTTGGGAATGCCGCCGTAGCCTACAGTGTGTTCAGCTGGGTCATCTTCCACCACCCGGCAGGCCAACTCGGCCGCGTCCAGCGCGCTGCCGCCGTTGATGAGCAGTTCCATAGCGGCCCGCGCGCCCCGACGTCCGTTCTCGCTGGCGACGATGGTGGGAATGGCTGTTTGACGATTGGTCATGATTGTCCGTTTTGTTGGTTGCCCGGATGATATTCCGAAAAGATGTCGATCAATTTCCCACAAGCTGAGGGATGATATAGATGAATGGGATGGCCAAGTTCAGGGCGAATAGAAATGCAAAAGGGATGGCCCAGGCCATCACCCGCAGCCAGCCAAAAACGCGTCGGATCCACGGGTGGCGCACGATGCGTTGCAACGGTGGAGGGAGCCACCCCATGGTGATCGGGTCGGCGCCGGCCAGCAGGATCGGCTGCAACAACAGCATGGCCGACGTCAGCGCCAATAATACCACAGACCATGTGGCCATGTCGCCGGTTAAATAGCCGGCCAACGCCAGGGAGATCGTCAGCACGCCGACCAGAAAACCGGTGATGATCCCTTGGATGGGTTGCAGGACCTCCCGCCAGCCCAGGGCCGCCATGGTGCTGATAGGCAATAGGCCCCAGAAGAGATAGCGTCCCTGATGCTGAACGAATTTTACGTTATACCAGAGATAGCTGGCAAACACGGCCAGCAGGATCAGGCCGAACAGGACCTGGACGCCAATCTGATAGCGGTCCATATCCGTGTCGGGCGGGCCGGAGATCTGGCGCACTGTGGCCCAGAGCAGCCCCAGAAAAATAACGCCGGAAAAAATGAGCAGCGTCGTATAGACCCGCTCATCCATGAAGACGCCCATCCAGCCGAAGACGCCCCAGAAGCTCTTGAACGTAAAGTTGAACGCCCGTTCTCCGTAGGCCACCCAGCCGAACTGCGCGATCCAGTCCGCGGTGCGCGGCTGGCCGACCACCACCTGATCGTGCCACTGTAAGCCCATGAAATCCCAGGCGCCGTAGTTGCGAATGTTGCGGACCCACATGGGGAGGGGCAGCAGGATGGCCGGGATGATCACCCAGAAAACGCGTCTGACGGCCAGCCAGAAGTGGGCGCGGTCCGGGCGGATCGCCTGCTCTGTATTGACGCGCGGTTGCAGCCAGAGGATCATCCCCACGACCATGACGCTGATGGGCAACATGGCGTAGGCGTAGATCTTGGTCAGCATACCCAGGCCGGTGAGCACGCCGATAAGCAGCAGTTGACGCCGTTGCCGATGTGCAGAGACGGGGTGCAGGTCGGCGTAGAACTGGCCACGCGCCCAATGAAGAAGCGCCAGCAGAACCGCCATCAACAGCAGTTCGGCCATGACGTCGTTGTTGAGGGCTGCGGTCACGGCCACGTGCATGGGCAGCATGGCGGCGAAGGTCATCGCGGTCACGCTGATCAGCGGCTTGGTGGGGAAAACCAGCGCCAGACAGCGGTAGAGCAGGAGCAGGGTTATCGCGCCCAGGAAGACATTGTAGAGGCGCAACGCAAGCAGGTTACCGTCGGTCAGGAGATAGATGGGGGCGGCAGACAGGTAATAGAGCGGTGGCTGGTATGATTCGTAGCGCAGGGGCGCAATGGAGAGTTCGTCCGGAAAGCGAAAGCTGAGCAGCAGGCTCAGGCGCATCTGGTCATAGTCGCCCAGTTGCAGGACCGGGAGCGAACCAGTGTGGGCGATGTGGGCGATGTAGTTGTAGTGGGCCGGTTCGTCCGGGGCCTGCCAGGGCGGCGTCAGAATCACATAGAGAAAGGCGACGATCAGATAAGCGGCCAGGATCGCGCCCACCCAGCGCCGGGTGCGCCTGACATAGAGGTAGTCAAATCCGTGGCCGGCCAGGGTCACGCGCACGTCGGCCAGGCCAGATTCAACGGCCTCCGACGCGATCTCCCTGGTGGGAAAGGTCTGAGTCGTCATGAATTAATTGTCATCTACTCCTGCTGGGTCGCGGCCAGCCGTTCAGCCATCTTATCTGCATCCAATTTTTCGAAGAGCGCGGCGGGCTTGCGCATGGCCTGACCGGCGGGCAGGGGGTCAGGCGTCCAGCGTCCGCTCGCGCCGCTGTGATCATAGCGCAGGACCAGGTGCGTCCCCCGATCGTCCTTCACCCGCTGGGTGTATTGGCGGCCGAAGAGGGGGTGGTCATAGCCCAGCATCTCGTGCACCTGCTGGCTGGCGTGGGGCAGAATAGGCGCCCAGAGCAGTTTGAGCCAGTCGATGGCCTGCATGGCCGTGTAGACCACGGTGGCCGCAGCCTCAGGATCCGTCTTGATCAGCGTCCACGGCGCACGCTCATTGAGATACTGATTGACCCGCTGGCTCAAACGGCGGGTCTCGATCAGCGCGGCCTTGAGCTTAACCGCGTCATAAAGTGCGCCCACGCTCTCGAAGCCGGCCCGGACGTCGTCCAGCAGGGCCTGATCCACCTCATTCAACTCGCCGGGCGCGGGGATGGCGCCGTCGAAGCGTTTGTAAGCGAAGCCCAGCACCCGGTTGACCAGGTTGCCCCAGTTGGCCACCAGCTCGTTGTTGACCCGGTCCATGAAGTCCTGCCAGGTGAACTCCACATCGCTGGTTTCGGGCGCCAGCGCGGTGAGGGTGTAGCGCCAGGCGTCGGCCTGGAACTCGGCCAACACGGTGTTGATGCCGATGACCCGGCCTCGGCTGGTGCTGAACTGCTCGCCGCCCAGGTTCAGATATTCGTTGGCGGGCACGTCGTAGGGCAAGTTGAGCTTGTCGCCGCCTTCGCCGTCATTGTAGCCGATCAACATGCCCGGCCAGATGATGGCGTGGAAAGGGATATTATCCTTACCGATGAAATAGTAGCCGGGCGCGTCGGGGTTGACGTTGGCGTCCCACCATTCGCGCCAGGCCTCCGGGTCGCCGCCCTCAGCCGCGATCAGCTTGGCCCATTCCTTGGCCGCGCTCAGGTAGCCGATAACCGCATCGTACCAGACGTAGATGCGCTTGTCCTCGTAGCCCTCCAGCGGAATCTCGATTCCCCATTCGATGTCCCGGGTGATGGCCCGGCCCCGCAGTTCGTGGAGCTGCAACTGACCCTTGGTGAAGTTGAGCACGTTGGGTCGCCAGTGCTCCTTATCCTGGCTGATCCACTCCAGCAGCGGCTCGTTCATCTTGCCCATGTCCAGGAAGAAGTGCTCGGTCTCCCGCACCTCCAGGTCCGTGGTCCCGGTCAACTTGGAACGGGGATTGATCAGGTCCAGGGTGTCGTAGATGCGCCCGCAGTTGTCGCACTGATCGCCGCGCGCGCCTTCATAGCCGCAGAAGGGGCAGGTCCCCTCCACATAGCGGTCGGCCAGGAAGCGTTCGGCCACTGGGTCATAGAGCTGCTTCTGAACGGCCTTATAGATATAACCGTTCTCCAGGTGACGTAGGAACATCTCCTGGGTGACGTCCCAGTGGTTGCGGGTGTCGGTGTGGGTGAAGAGATCGAATGCGATCCCCATCTCCAGGCACGCGTCCACAAACAACTCGTGATATTTAGTGAACACCTCTTCCGGCGTGATCCCATCGTCCGCTGCCTTGAGGGTCACGGGCGTGCCGTGGGTGTCTGATCCGCTGACCATCAACGGATGATTGCCCTTCATGCGTTGATAACGGGCGAAAATATCCGGCGGCAGATACGCGCCCGCCACCTGACCGATATGCTTCTCACCGTTGGCGTATGGCCAGGCCACGCCCACTAAAATCTTTTTCGATCCCTCACTCATAAGTCACCTGTTTCGTCGTCAACAAAGATTACATCTATTCACCAGCCCAACGTCCCAGCAGCCAGACCAGCCCGAAGAGGAGCAGAAAAAAGATCAGGCCGCCGAGCATACACATCGCGCCCACGAGCGCCGGTCCCGGGCCATAGAACACCCAGATCAGGCCACCGCCCACCACAAACAGGATACCGAAGAATCCCGCCACCAGTTGCACCTCGCCGCTCTGTTCGAAACGGCGGGGATTGAATCCCTTCCGCTGTCGGCGCATGGATGGCATTATAGCGGCATGAGAAAACGAAAGCAAAGGCCGGACCCGCCCTTTCCCATGTGTGACGCCCGTTCACTTTGCGTTTTCACGTCTATACGTTGTAGTATGTGCATTGATATCCATGTCACCAACAAATAAGGATTGGCGATGAAAGCATTTCGGGTGATGGGGCGCGTGCTGAAGGCGACCTATGACGAACTGTTCCTGCTGGTGTGGGTGAGCGTGCTCTGGTGGCTTGGCGTCCTGCTGATCGTCACAGCCGCGCCGGCCACCATGGGGATCAATCAGGTGGCTAACCGGATCGCCAACTACAAGCGCGTCGACAGCAGTTTCTTCTGGGCGGGGGGAAAACAATACTTCTGGCGTAGCTGGCCTCTCTTCCTCCTCAATTTTCTCCTGCCCCTGGGCATCGTTTTCAACATCTGGTTCTATGGCGTCAACAGCGGCTGGATGCGGGTCGTGGCCGTTCTTTGGGTGTGGGTGCTGATTCTTCTCCTGATGATGGGCCAGTATTTCTTTCCTCTCTTCTGGCAGCAGGATGACCGGGGGCTGATCCTGATCCTGCGCAACGCATTGCTGCTCGCCTTGCGCTACCCCCTCTATACCTTCCTGATGCTCTTCTTCCAGATCGCTCTCCTGGTTATCAGCGTGGCGTTGGCCGTTCCCCTCTTTCTGCTGACGCCCGCCATGCTGGCTCTGAGCGCCAATTTTGCGCTCACCGGGCTGTTACAAGAGATGGGCATGGCGCCACAGCCGCCCGAATCCTACGGCAAGCGGGGAAAATAGCTGTCATGGCTGAGCGCGAAAACGTCGCCTCTGATGATCACGCCACCCGCGCCGGCACGGAGCGTTACGCCAGCCGTATGCGCCATCTCGCACCCGGTCATTTCCGCCAGCGCTATGGTCTCCAGTTCAGTTCCATCGGCATGGGCACCTACCTGGGTGAGATCGACCACGACGCCAACGTCGAGTATGTGGAAAGCGTTAAAACTGCGCTGCGCAACGGCTGTAACGTCATCGACACGGCCATCAACTACCGCATGATGATGTCCGAACGCAATGTGGGTAAGGCCCTGCGTGAGCTGATGGCCGCGGGCGAACTCCGCCGCGACGAAGTCATCGTCTGCACCAAGGGCGGCTATATTCCCTACGACGCCAACATCCCTCTCAGCCTGCAACACAATCTGGAGGCGCGTTTTATCGCCCCTGGCTTTGCGGCCGCGGATGAGATCGTGGGTGACGCCCACTGCATCGCTCCCGATTATCTCAGCCACCAGATCGACATCAGCCTCCGTCACCTGGAGCTGGACGTTATCGATGTCTATTATATCCATAACCCGGAAGTGCAGCTTGACCATGTGGATTTCAATGAATTTATGCGGCGGCTGGAGCGGGCCTTCGTGCGTATGGAAGAGGAAGTCGCGGCCGGCCGCATTCGCGCCTATGGCGTCGCCACCTGGACCGGTCTGCGGGTCGACGAGACCGCGTCCAACTATATTCCTCTCTTCAAACTGGTGGGGCTGGCGCGCAAGGTCAGCGGCGAGGGCCACCATTTCCGCTTTCTCCAGTTTCCCTATAACATGGGCATGATGGAGGCCATGGTGAAGCAAAATCAGCCCGCCGTCCGGGGAGGCGACCACGAAACCGGGAGCGATGCGGATCAGGCGCGGCGAACGAAAATGCAACTGCTGGCGGCCGCTGTCCAATATGGCCTCATCTCGATGACCTCTTCGACGTTGATGCAGGGCGGGATGGTTGGACGCGTGCCACCCGTGCTGAAGGCGGGGTTGGGGGAGTTCTTCTCAGACGCCCAGTACGCCATCCAGTTCAACCGCAGCACGCCTGGCGTGACCACGACCCTGGTGGGCATGAGCCAGCCAGCCCACGTCCTGGAAGATCTGGCTGTGGCCCAGCAGCCGCCGCTGACAGCAGAAGCCTTTTTCAACCTCTTCCACAGGAAGGGCGCTGCGTGATAGAACAGCGCCACGGTTCAGACAAGTTTTGATGGACAGCGGTCCATCGTGAATAGTTATATTTGCAGGATACGAACTAAGGGACCATAAACCATGTCACGAACCAAAGAATTCGACCCTGATGTCGTCCTCGACCGAGCCATGAATATTTTCTGGCGCAAGGGCTATACCGCCACCTCGGTTCAGAACCTGGTGGATGAGATGGGCATCCAGCGCGGCAGCCTCTATGCTACCTTTGGCAGTAAGCACGAGCTTTTTCTGGCCGCACTCGACCGCTATCGAACCCGTTCCTACCAACGATTGACGGACGTTTTCACTCAGGCTGCGTCGCCGCGTACAGCCATCGAGCGGGCGCTAACGGCCATCGTGACCGATTCCATGGAAAAGAAGAAGCTCTATGGCTGCCTGATCACCAATTCTATGGTGGAACTGGCCCCCCATGATCCGGACGCGGCTGCGCGCATCGAAGAGCACCGGCTTGCAGTCGAAGCTCTCTTCCGCAAGGCCATCGAACAGGGTCAGCAAAGCGGCGAATTCCGCAGCGATGAAACGCCCGCAGCATTGACGAATTTCATCTTCACCCTGATCCAGGGGCTGCGGGTGATGAGCAAGACTGCCGCCACCCGCGACGAACTGGACGACGCGGTGCGTATTGCCATGTCTGTGCTTTGAGTTGCAAAAACAACGCAGGGGCGCAGAGCGGCGTAAAGGAAAACCTTTGTAATCTTCTAGGTCTCCGCGCCTCTGCATCGACTTGTGGAAAAATATAGGGAGCCGATCGATGAGTCATATCGACGCTGAGACGTTCGACATCTATCAGCGCGAATCGCGCAAAACGTGGAACCTGATCCACACCGATCATCCCATCGTCTATCCCACCCTGGGCCTGACCAACGAGGCGGGCGAGGTTGCGGGCAAGGTCAAGAAAATTTTTCGTGACCGGGGCGGCGTCATCTCACCCGCGGACCGGGAGGCGCTCAAGTACGAACTGGGTGACGTGCTCTGGTACCTGGCCCAGATCTGCACTGAACTGGACCTGACCCTGGAAGAGGTTGCCGCGGCCAACCTGGAGAAACTTTTCGACCGTCTGGGGCGGGGCGCTATCCGCGGCGATGGCGATCACCGATAAAGATGTAATGAAACGCGGATGGCATGGGTGAGACGGATCTGTGCGGATTTTTTGAAAAGAAAATCCGGCTATTTTCGCCCTATTCGCGTCATCCGCGTTCTATTCGCTGCTCAGCCCGGCGAAGAACGCATCCCATGGGATCTCGGCCGGGGCGTCGTCGTTGACAATACGGATCATGGCGTGCATGAGGGGGAGCGCGGCCGGGTCCAACTCGCCGGCGGCCAACATGCGATCCACCGTGGGACCGATGGCCTGAGCCAGCTCTGCGCCTTCGATGGTGTCGTCGGGCATGTACTCGGCCTTGGCCTGGGAGTAAGGAACGCCCAGCCCCAGCCAGCGGCCCATGCGGCTGTTGCGCCCACCCATGCTGGTGACGTAGAGGTCGCCCGCGCCCGGCAGGGTGAAGACGCTGCTGCGCCGCCCGCCCATGAGATCGACCAGGTGGGCCGTCTCCCACAGGCCCTGGGCGAAAATGGCCGCGGCCAGGTTGAACATGACCGCTCCGTTTTCCGCCTTGCCCTCCTTTTCCAGGAAGCCGCCCACCAGCCCCACGGCCAGGGCATAGATGTTCTTCATGGCCACGCAGACTTCCACGCCCACAAAGTCACTGTTGGGCCAGACATGATAATAGGGCGTGCGCATCCACCCGGCCAGTTGAGGCAGCAAGGTCGGGTCCTCGCCGGTGACGACCACGCTGGTGTCCCGGTGTTCGGCCAGCTCGCCGGCGATGGACGGCCCGCCGATCGCGGCCAGACGCACGTCGGCTTGACGTTCGGCCGGCAACTGCTGGCGGAAGGCGTGGGGCAAAATGTGCAGCCCGTCGTCGTCGCCCACCAGCCCCTTGGTGAGCAGAGCTACAGGCATGTGAGGCGGCAGCAGCGGTCCCAGCATACTCGCCGCCCAGTCCACGCCCAGGGAATTGACGCCCAGCACCACCAGGTCTGCGTCCTCCAGAGCCTCGGCCAGACGGTCGTAGGTATAGGGCTGTACATCAGGCGACACCCGGGACCCCAGCCGGGGGTGGACGCCGCTTTCATGAAGCTCTTCGATGATGTCGCCGTCCAGGTGGGTGCCCACCAGGCGCACCCGGTGTCCGTTGTCGGTCAGGGGAAAGCTGAACGCCGTACCCATCACGCCGGCGCCAAGAATCACAACATTCGCCATATCGCTACCCTCCTTATCGAGGATGGGGATAGACCGCGGATTGAGCGGATCAGGCGGATTGGCGCGGATTTTTTTGAAAAATCCGCGCCGATCCGCTCAATCCGTCAAATCCGCGGTCTATTTGTTTTTCTGATCCAGATCCAACACAGCGCGCGCGGTGAGGTCATCGGTGGCCAACACTTTCAGGTAGCGCCCGCGTAGCGCGCCCAGGATCGACAATGCCTTGGGCCGGCCCAGGGCCACCGCGATCACCCGGGGGACCTCCCGCAGTTGCTCCAACTCGATGCCCACCACCCGCTGGTTGATGGCGTAGCCGTCGCAGCGCCCCTGGTCGTCGAAGAAGCGCCCGCAGGTCTCGCCGACGATGCCCTTGGCCTGCAGGTCGGTCAGGTCCTGCTTGGTCAGATGGCCGGCGCGTAAAAAGCTGGACATCTCGACCTCCACGGTGCCGATGCCGGTGACGGCCAGCGCCACCCCGCTGGCTCGCCGCAGCCCCTCGCTCACCGTCGGCTCCTGGTAGAGCATATCGCGCAGGGAAGGCTGCTCGACCAGCACGGGCGCGTGGAGGTAGTAGTGGCGACCGCCCAGCTTTCCGGCCAGCACCCGGGCCAGATCAGGGCCGTCGATGAGGGGGTTGGGCGCGCCCACGCTGCCGATGATCTGCACCACGTCGATCTGCTTGTGGCGGTGTTCCGAGAGCGAGGCCACAGCCGCGTACGCGCCCGTGCCCCAGGCGATGCCAATGCAGGCGTGATCGGGCAGCATCTCCAGCACCCGGTCCAGATAGCCGGCCGCCAGCCGCCCCACGGCTTGGAGGCGCTCGCCGTCGCTCTGCATCTCATACCCCCGTAACACCCGGGCGTCGCGCAGGCCGAAGCGCTCCACCAGCGCGTACTCCAGATCGAAGTCCCGGTAGGCCGGCTTGTGGATGTGGATCTCCACGATGCCCCGGTCCCGGGCCTCCTTGATCATGCGCGAGACGCTGGAGCGCGAGACGTCCAGCCGCTCCGCGATCTGCTGCTGGTTCTGGTTGTGCTCGTAATAGAGGCTGGCCACGGTGACCAACAGATCATCGCGGACGCTCTCCGAGGTTGCGTCGTGGGGGCCGTTCACTCGCAATCACCACCTTCCGGTATCATTACAACGCAAAGGCGCACGTTTGACGCAAAGCCTCCAGTTGAACCTGATCGGTTCAATTCCTCCTAAAAGAAACTGGGGGAGTGAGTTTCTTAGTAGGCGCAAAGACGCAGAGGAACGCAAAGGGTTTTTGTTTTTCTCTGCGTTTCTCTGCGTCTCCGCGACTCTCTGCGTCAAAAAAATTTCAAGATCATAAATTTTAACAGGCTTTCCCCTTCTCGCCATATTTATCCACGGACAATTTCATATTTCACGTCTTCACGCCCCACGCGTCAACCGGGTCAGCCGATCCAGCAACGGCTGCAACGCGGGGAACAGCTCCCGGTAGACTTCCTGGTAGAGCCGGTCGTAGAAGGCTTGGGTCTCCGGGTTGGGCATGAGGCGCTCTCCCTCGCCGGTCATGGCCGCGGCGGCCTGGGCTTCATCCGCGTGCCAGCCAACCGCGACCGCGGCCAGGATGGCCGCACCCAGGCAGGTGGCTTCGGTGGTGGTGGCACCGACCACGGGCACGCCGGTGACGTCGGCCACGATCTGGCGCCAGAGCTTGCTGCGACTGCCGCCGCCCATGGTGACGTAGGCCGAAAACGGGTGGCCGATGGCTTCCATCATGGCGTCGCCCACCAGTCGTTGTTCGAACGCGATGCCCTCCATGATGGCGCGGTAGAAGTGCTCGCGGCCATGCGCACCCGTCCAGCCCACCGTCACACCCGAGGCCAGCGGGTCCCAGTAGGGGTTCATGACGTTGTTCCAGTAGGGGACGGCCATGAGCCCAAGCGCGCCGGGCGGGACCTTGGCCGCGGCCGCTTCCAGCATCTCTTCGGGCGAAAGGGGCAGCCAGGAATCGCGCAGGTCAGAGGCGAACTTGTCCACGTACCAGCCGATGGTGTAGACGCCGCCCCGCAGCACGTGCTCCAGGAAAAAGGCCCCAGCCAGGGGTGCGTCCAGGGTGCGAAAGGCCCGGTCCACCCGGTATTCGGGGCTGAAGACGCCGCTGACCACGGCCGTGCCCAGGTTGAGATAGGCCCGCTTGCCGTCGATGGCGTTGGCCCCCAGCCCCGCGGCCTGGCCGTCGCCCGCGCCGGCCACCACCGGCAGCCCGGCCGGCAGCCCGCTGGCGGCCGCGGCCTGGGGCGTGACATGGCCGATGATCGCGCCCGGCGGGACCAGCTCCACGAACTGATCCAGACGCAGCCCCAGGTCGAGAATCAGGTCTTCGGCCCAGTGCTGGCGCTCCATGTCCAGCAGCCCCATGGGATCGGCGGAAGCCAGGCTGGTGCGCAGTTCGCCGGTGAATCGGTGGACCAGGAAGGCGTGGACGTCCATGAACTTGGCCGTGCGGGCCACGATTTCCGGCTCGTGGTCGACAAGCCAGGCGATCTTGGAGATGGACTGGGTCATGGAAGGCGGTTTGCCGGTGAGCCGGTGGAGTTCGTCGCGGCCAAAGCGTTCGGAGAGCGCGTCCACCTGGGCCTGGCTGCGCGAGTCCAGCCACAGGATGGCGTTGCGGATGGGGCGTCCCGCCTCGTCCACAGGCACGAAGCTCTCCCGCTGGTGGGTGATCCCCAGGGCCTGGATGCGGCTGGCGTCCACCTGGCTGACGCAGGCCTGAATGGCGGTGCAGGCGCTGGCCCACCAGTCCTCCGCGTTCTGCTCGGCCCAGTCGGGCTGGGGGGTGATCAGGGGATAGGACGCTCGCCCCTCGGCCACCGCCCGCCCGCTCCGGTCCCAGGCGATGGCCTTGCAGGCTGTGGTGCTGCTGTCGATGCTGATGATGAGTTCATTCGCCATAATGCTCCCTCGCAATTGGGCTTGTATACGCTCGTCTATCCCGCCAACCCCACGATCTCCAACGCCTCCCCTACCGCCTGTAACAGGTAGAGCATGGAGCGCGCGCCCGGGTCCACATGGCCGATACTGCGTTCCCCCAGCCGCGCGGAACGCCCTCGACGGGCCATCATCTGTGCGGTGGCGTCGGCCCCGGCTTCGGCCGCGGGGAGCGCTTCGTTCCAGGCTGTGGCCAGCCCCGCGCCCTGCTCGCCGGCCCGGCCCAGCGCATCGACGAAGGGGGATAACGCATCGACCATGGTCTTGTCGCCCGGTTTGGCTTTTCCCAGGCGGGAGATGATCTCCAGCCCGGCGGCCAGCGCGTCATGGACGGAGCGAACGTCGCAGGCGGTCGGGTCCAGACGCTGGCCCACGGTGAGCATGAACATGCCATAGAGCGCGCCCGACGCGCCGCCGGCCGCATCGGAAAAGGCGTTCCCCGCGGTCATGAGCAACTGTCCCGGGGACTGGCCGTCATCGGCCGCGGCCACGGCCTCGTTCGCCGCCCGCAGCCCGCGTGCCATGGTGCTGCCGTGATCGCCGTCCCCCGCGTGCGCGTCCAGCGCGCCCAGCTCCGCCTCGCGGGCCGTGATGATCGCCAACGCGCGTTGGACGCTCATGCGGATGATCTGTTGCGCCTGCTCCATGGATTTCCACTCCGTTAACAGATGATTTGTGGTTTAGTAGGTGCGGTTTCAAACCGCACGATTTCCACGATCCCCGCGATTCCAGGTTCGCCGATGATAGACCGCACTTCCCTCGCCCGGCCAGTTTGTGCGGTTCCAAACCGCACCTACGCGTGATCTATCCAATCAACATTGGGTATAGGCCGCGGACGCGCAGGGCGCGTCCAACAGGGCCTGTAGCTCATCATCCAGCCACATCAAGCTCAGTGAACAGCCGGCCATGTCCAGGGAGGTCACCATCTCGTTGACGATGGGCCGGTAGATCTCGATGCCGGCGTCGGCCAGGCAGCGCTGGATGTCACCATAGAGGACGAACATTTCCTCGTACTGGGTGCTGCCCAGGCCGTTGAGGAGCACAGCCGCCCGGTCGCCTGCGGACGGCGGTGCGTCTGCCAGGATGGCGTCCACCAGTAGTTGGGCGATCTCCCTGGCCGGCCGCATCTCGGAGGAACGGACGCCTGGCTCGCCGTGAACGCCCAGCCCCAGTTCCATGCGATCGGGCCCCACGGTGAAGAGGGGTTCGGATTGGCCGGGCAGGGTGCAGCCGCCAAAGGCCACGCCAAACGAGCGCGTCCGTGCGTTCGCTCGCCGGGCGATGGTTTCCACGTCGTCCAGGCAATCGCCCCGGGCCGCGCTGGCCCCAGCCACCTTGAGCACGAAGAAATCGCCGGCAATGCCCCGGCGGTCCGCCTCTTCGCCCGGAGGCGCGGAGGCCACGTCATCGGTGACCTGGACCGAACGTACGTCGATCCCCTCGGCCTGACAGCGCATCGCTGCCATGTCGAAGTTGAGCACATCGCCGCTGTAGTTGCCGTAGACATAGAGCACACCGGCATCGCCGGCCACGGCCCGGGTGCAGCGGTAGATCTGCTCGTGGGAAGGGCTGGCGAAGACTTCGCCCATGGCCGCGGTCGCGGCCAATCCCGGTCCCACATAGCCGCAGAAGGCCGGATAGTGTCCGGAACCGCCGCCGGTGAGCAGCGACACTCGACCGGGCCGGGGCGTGTCCAACGCCATCACGCCCGACGCGTCGGGGATGCGGCGCACGAAGCGTGCATAGGCGCTGACGAAGCCGTCGATTAACTCCTCTTTGAAATGGGTCGGGTCGTTGTAGAGTCTTGTCATGTCCGGTTCCAGGTGATGTTCAACGCTGTGACGTCTTTTTGACGCAGAGTCGCAGAGGAACGCAGAGAAAAACAAAAACCTTTGCGCCCTTCTGCGCCTTTGCGACTCTGCGTCAAACTTTCAGCGTGTACTCAAACTTTGATAAATTCCGCCACCTTTTCGATCTGGCGCAGTTGTTCCAGATCGGCTTCCGTGGGCAACTGGGGCCGATCCCGGTCACAGTTGACCAGGCAGAGGAAGCCCAGCGGCTCCTCCCCCACGGGCTGAAACTGGTGCCACTGGAAGGCGGGCACGCTCACCAGGTCGAAGGTGTCGATCTCGATCACCCGGGTTCCCACCAGACAGCGCCCCCGCCCGCGCAGGATCAACACCGCGTGTACATGCTCGTGGCGTTCCAGGGAGGAGTGGCCGCCCGGCTGCACTTCGAAATAACGCAACTGGCAGGTCAGGTCCGGGTCGTCGAAGAGCACCTGGCGCGTGATGTCCTTGAAGCCCGTGCCGTCGGTTTTATACTCCTTGACCGGCAGGTCCTTCCAGCGGTAGTTCCCCAGATATGGCGTCAACAATTGATAAACCCTCCATTGAACGGACTGTTTAGCCGGCGCTGCGTTTCACCTGCGCCACAAAGGCGGCGCTCTGCTCCTGTAACCGCTCACGGGCGATGAGCAGCCCGCCGCCGATGAGCAGGATCGTGTCTACGCCGTAAAAGTCGACCATTTCATCCACCCGATCCACCGTCATCCCGCCGGCGGGCCCGGGCGCGGCCGGCGCCAGATCGCCCCAAGGCGTGCGCAAATTTTCAGCCAAATCCAGGCACATTTGCTTGCTGTAGCCAAAGCGCCCGCCATAGTTGGGATAGATGACCGCGTCCGAGCCGATGAGGCGGTAGAGCTTGCCGAAGAGCAGTTCCGGCGCGATGTGCAGGCATCCGCCCAGGGCCGGGTGTCCCAGAATGGGGACGTCGATGTGTTCACGCACCAGCTCGTCGTAGGTGGGCAACCCGATCAGCATGGGCGAAGCCATGACCATGCCCACGCCCAGCTCGCGGACGATGTCGGTCTGCTCCCAGAGCGCGCTTGGTCCGCCGCTGAGGTTGGGCGCGTAGATGGCGCGGTGGCCCGTCTCAGCGTAGACCTTGTCGACCGCGGCCTGGCAGGCCCGCACCCGTTCGGCGAAGGGGGCGAAGGCTTGGTTGGCCAACCCGTGGTCGTCCTTGATAATATCGATGCCGCCCAGGGCGAAGGCGCGACAGATCGCGGCCAGTTCCTCGGGCGAAGACCCCATGGGCTTCAGGGCGGTGCAGGTCAGGGGCCGGTCATAGGCCCCCGTGAAGGCTCGCAGGCCGGGAAGCCCAAAACGGGGACCGGGGAACGCGGCCAGGAGGCTGGGCGGCAACTCTGCGTCCACCAGGGAGATGTCCGGCTGCATGGACGTGTTGCCAAAGAGGACGTTAAGCAGTTGAGTCGTCTCCATGCCGGTGATGGCGGCAGAAAAACGGATCGCCACCCGGAAAAGGCCGGGCGCTTCCTCCTGGATGGACTCGACCTTGCCCACGATCTCATCCAGGATGGCGGGGTCGCGCACGGCCTGAAGCGGCATTTCGATGCTCTGTTCGACAGCCACGCCCAAGGCGCGCGCTTCGATTTCGTCAGCGTCGGCGCGAATCTGATAAGTGACCAGCAAACTTTCCATGCGATTTCTCCGGGTTAATCTGTGGCCATGGGCAATGGGCTGGCTGCGTTCATGAATTCGATGGTTCCATCCAGATCGACGATGCCGGCGTCCGAGCCGAGGCCGGTGATGACCAGCCCGCCAGCCGCTGTCCCCAGACGCCCGGCCTGTTCCAGGGCCCAGCCTTTGGACAGGCCGATGATGAAGCCGGCGCAGTAGGCGTCGCCACAGCCAGTGGAGTCGACCACGGGCGACTCCAGCGCGGGCAGGCGGATCTCGCCCGCGGCTTTCGTCGCGATGCTGCTCCCCTCTGCGCCCATCTTGAAGACGGTGCAGCCCACGCCCCGGTCCAGGAAGTAGTCGATCACTTCCTGGCGGTCGTCCAGGCCACACATCATGCGCGCTTCTTCCAGACCGGGCATGAAATAATCGATGTAGGGCAGACAAGGCTCGATCAGGTCCATCAGGTCGGGGCGGGGGATGGCCACCAGATCGAAGGTGGTGGTCACGCCGTGTTCCTTTGCGTATTTGAGGATGCGCACGGTGGGCTCACCGTCGAACTTGGGCATCAGCCCCGTGCCGCCCATGTGGAGGATGTCGGCCTGGCGGATGACGTCCAGGTCGATATCGTCGAAGGTCAGCTCGCCATTGGCGCCCGGCACGTGGAGCGCGGGGCGGTCGCCGTTGGGGCGAATGGGCAGCATGGTGGCTGAGGTTTGAACGCCGGCCTTGCGCTTGAGATGCGCGGTGTCGATGCCGTAACTGTCCATGGTGTTGACGATGAAATTGCCCAGTTGGTCCTCGCCGATCGCGCCCATGGCGCTCACCTGCGCGCCCAGTTTGGCCAGATCGATGCTGGTTCCGGCTGCAGTGCCGGCCACGGTGATGCGGATCTCCTCAAGAATGTCCACGTTTTGGCCGTCTGGGATTTGGGTGACGGGACGGCCCAGAATATCAACAATATGAATGCCAAGACTGACAACGTGCGCCATAAATCACTCCTGTATCTGTTTGCGTAAACAGGCTGTGCGGCTGCAAACCACACCTACACGGCCGTATACCCGCCGTCGATCACGATCACCGCGCCGCAGATCAGATCAGACGCCGGCGAACTTAGGAAGAGCACCAGGTCTGCGACTTCCACCGGCTTGCCAAAACGACGCAACGGGATCTTGGCCAGCATGGGCCCGCCCTTGGCGGGATCGCCCCAGACTTCCTCGCCCATGGGCGTCAGGATCACCGTGGGCGCGACCGCATTGGCCTGGATATTATACTGTCCCCACTCAGCCGCCATGACCTTGGTGAGCATGTTCAACCCGCCCTTGGACGCGGCGTAGGAGCCGTGCCCTTCGATGGCCACCACGCCGGCCTGGGACGAGATGTTGACGATCTTGCCCCGCTGCTGGGCGATCATGGCCGGGACCAGGGTTTGGGCCAGAATGAAGGGCGCGCGCAGGTTGATGGCCAGGGTCTCGTCCCAGTCATCCAAGGTTGTCTCCAGGAGAGGATCGATCCGGGCGATGCCGGCGTTGTTGATCAAAATATCCACCGCGCCCCAATGGTCCAGCGCAGTTTGCCCAGCCTGACGAGGCCCGTCCGACGTGCCCAGGTCGGCTTCGATGACCAGGCATTCGCGGCCGGCGGCCTGGATGGCGGCCTGGGTGTTGGCCAGCCCCACCTGGTCCCGACCCACGATGGCGACGTCAGCGCCGGCCTGGGCCAGTTCGATGGCCACCTCCGCGCCGATGCCCTTGGAGCCGCCCGTGACCAGGGCTTTGAAGCCCTGGACGGAGAACCGTTCGATGTAATTATGCTGCATAGATCAGAATCCTTTTGTTTTCGACTATCTCATCTCTTGCCCACCGGTCACGTTGATGGCCTGGCCTGTTATGTAGCTGGCCTGATCCGACGCCAGAAACGCGACCACGTTGCAGACGTCCTCATAGGTGCAGGGGCGCTTCATGGGGACTACATCGATGTAGCGTTGTCGCACCTCGGCTTCACTGACGCCGAACCGTTTTGCGTACTGCTTGTAGAGCTTGTTTGTCCACAGGGGCGAATCCAGCAGGTGGCCAGGGCAGACGGCATTGACGCGCACGTCATGCTCGGCCAGTTCCAGGGCCAGGCTCTGGGTCAGTCCGATCCCTGCCATCTTGCTGGCCACGTAGGCCGAGTTGCGGTAGCTGCCCCGTTTGCCGGAAATGGAGTTGATCTGAATGATCACCCCGCTTCCCCGGGCCTTCATGGCCGGGACGGCGTGTTTGGCGCACAGGAAATAGCCCGTCAGGTTGACGTCGATCACCTGGCGCCAGCGCTCGGCCGGGAACTCGGTGATTTCGCCCGTGAAGACGATGCCGGCGTTGGCGATCAGGATGTCCAGGCGACCGAAGCGGTCCAGCGTACGCTGGACCATGGCCTGGACCTGGGTTTCGTCCGTCACGTCGACCTGGATAGGCAGGGCTTGGCGATCGCCCGCCGCCATGATCTGGGCCGCGGTCTCCTTCGCCGTCACCGGATTCAGGTCTGCGATCGCGACATGCGCGCCCTCGGCGGCCAGGCGCAGGGCGATGGCTCGCCCCAACCCCTGGCCGCCGCCTGTGACCAACGCGATCCGATCGCACAATCCTCCAGCCATGATGAGACCTGCTTTCTCTGATAGAACGCGGAAACGTCGGATTGGGCGGATTTTCACGGATTTTAAAAATCCGTGAAAATCCGCCCAATCTGCTCAATCCGCGTTCTATCCTCTTAACCGACGGCCTTGGCCGCGGCCGCGGCCATGTTATCCAGCGTCGTCTGGATGTCCTGCTGGCCCGTGGTCATCTTGCCCAACTCGACCGCGAAACTGTCTACTGAGAGCGCGGCCCACTCGGGCAGGTGAGGTTCGGTGCCCATGCGATTCTGAATCGCGTCCAGGGTGACGGCGAAGTGGCGAGTGGTGCCAGCCACGACTTTATCGTTGGCTTTGATACGTGGATCGGTGAAGTTGCTGAAGCGAATCGGCGTGGCGCCGCCGCCCAGCAGGCTGGCTCGGGTGGTGATGTCGGAGCTGGTAGCCCATTGCAGAAAGACCCAGGCCGCGTCCACGTTCTTGCTGAACTTGGAGACGGCCATGCTGCTGCCGCCCTGATGGCTGATGCCGGGCGTCTCGTCGAAGCCGCATTCGGCCTTGGTGCGCAGCGCGTCTTCTTTGGGGCAGGGGGCCGGCTCCACCAGACCCACGACCTTGGATTTCTGCGGGTCGTCGAAGCCAGGGAAGAACTCGCCCCAGGAGATGTAGACGCCGGCCAGACCCTGGGTGAAGGCGTCGCCTTCGCCCGACCAATCCCAGGTGGTGACGCCGGGCGGCATGTACTTGCCCAACTCCAGCATGTATTCAGCCCCAGTCACGCCCGCTTCATCGTTGAGCACAGGCTGCTCATCGGCGTCGAAGATGCGTCCGCCGTGGGACCAGTGCCAAGCCGTCCAGTCCGTCTCCAGCGCGTAATGGCCGGATTTCCACTGGCCAACGGTGCCATAGACCTCAGGCGCCTTAGCCTCGTTGATGGCCTTGATCACCTCCATGTACTCGCTCATGGTGGTGGGAACGGACAGGCCCAGTTCATCGAAGATGTCCTTGCGGTACATCATAATAAAAATGGGGATGTCGTAGGGAATAGCCGCCAGTTGGCCCTTGTAGGTGGCGATGTTTTCCACCAACTCTGGGATAAAATCGTCGAAGTTCCAGTCCGGGTAGGCCAAATCGGTCTTGGCCATCAGTTCCGAAGGATCGACCGCATCGTTCACAAAGCGCCCAACCCAGGCCTGATCCCAGTAATAGATGTCGTTTGCGCCCAATCCGCCGGCCGTATCCTGGCTGATTTTGGCCAGCACCTGATCCAGGGGAAGTTGCTCCCACTCCACATTGATGCCGGTCAGGGGGATGAACTCCTGCTGCATGATCTCGCTGATGGCGCGGCTAGGCGGGGTGGATTCGCTGACGACGCGAATGGTGGTGCCGGCGAACTGGCCGCCTACTTCTTTGAGGAACTGCTGCTGTGCGGTCAACTCTGTGGCCGCAGATTCAGGGCCAACGGTCGCCTGCACCTGCTCCGCAGTGGGCGCGGCCGCTGGTGCGGCGCAGGCCGCCAGATAACGCATGCTCGTAATGCCAAAGCCGGCCAGCGCTGCCCGACGGATAAATTCCCGCCGGTTGATGACCCCGCGCTGAAGCTTTCCCGCCTGCTTGGCTACCCAAAGACGTTGTTGTCGATCACGTTCATTCATGGCTATGCCTCCGCTTCTCCTTGAAAATTTATTCCCTCGCCACTTGAATGCTACGCATGTTCACCGCTGTGATTCACCGGTGCAAACCAAATGCTACGAACACTGACAAGCACTTTTGTCCAGGCGCCTCCTTTCTTGAAACCGACTCCTTCGACATCCAGACAATCAATCGAACGCAAGAGGTGAAATGCAACCAGACATCAACCTTTGACCGCACCCATGGTCAAGCCGCGCACCAGGTGCTTCTGCACCAGGAGCACAAAGAGGAAGACCGGGACCATGGCGGCCGTACCCAGCGCGGCCAGGAATCCCCACTCCGTCCCGCCGGTCGAGGTGTCGAACGTGGAGGCGGCGACCGGCATGGTGCGCACGGCCGTGCGGGTCAACGTCAGCGTCAATAAGAACTCGTTCCAGGAAAAAATAAAGCTTAGGATCGCGGTCGCAGCCAGGCCGGGAAGAATGTAATGGATGATCACCCGGTAGAAGGCCTGGAAACGGGTGGCGCCATCCACCATGGCCTGTTCGTCCAGATCATAGGGCACGTCATCGAAGAAGCTCTTGAGCAGGAGGATGGCCAGGGGCAGATTCATGACGGCGTGGACGAGAATGACGCCTTGGTAGGTGTCGAGCATGCGCAGAGAGCGATACATGAGGAAGAAGGGCATGGCCACCACCACCGGCGGCATCATGCGCGTGCTTAGGATCCAGAAGACCACATCATGTCGGCGGCGCATGCGGAAGCGACTGAGGGAATAGGCGGCCGGCGTGGCGATCAGGATCACCAGGCCGGTGCTGGCCGTGGCGATGATGATGCTGTCGATCAGATAGGGGACCGAGTAATAAAAGCCGCCGCCTGTGCTGGTCAGCGCACCAGTGAGCCGTAGCATCATTTCGTTGTAGGAGACGCCGCCCAGCACAACGCTGTACCAGTTGAGGGTCGGTTTGAAGATGAAAACGGGGGGCAGGGCGAAAATGGCGCCAAAGGGCTTGAAGGAGGCCAGGAACCACCAGAAGATGGGAAAGATAAAAATGGCGATAATGAAAACCATGACGATGGTGCGCAGCCACATGCCCTGGGCGCGCCGCCGGCGCGCCCTTTTCGGCAGCTCTGCAATTTGTTTGTCAGTCATAGGTGACGCAGGGGCGGTTGTCATTGCTTACAACTCCAATGCTTACCATTCCACTTTGAAGAAGCGCGTGTACAAAAATGTGCTCAGCCAAATGAGCACCAGGATCGCCACGCCCAGGGTGGCCGTATAGCCCCATTTGATGAAGACATAGGTCTGATAGGTGTAGTAGCTCAGCGTTTCCGTGCGCTGCCCGGGGCCGCCGCTGGTCATGACGTAGATGTAATCGAACAGGCGATAGAGATCGATGATACGGAAAAGAACGACGATGGCCAGCACATTGCGCATCAGCGGCAGCTTGATCAGCCAGAACTTCTGCCAAGACGACGCTCCGTCCACTTCGGCCGCTTCCAGGGGTTCGGTGGGCAGGGACTTGAGGCCAGCCAACAGGATCAGGATGCAGAAGGGCGTCCATTGCCAGACCTCGGCCAGGAGAACGCCGATCAGCGCGTACTTCCCGGTGCCGCCCAGCAACGGCTCCGCCCGGTTGAGGATGCCCGTCCCGTAGAGGATCCAGGAGATGACCCCGAAGTCGCTGTGCTCCAGGAGACGAAACATGAGGCCAACCACGGCCGGCGGGATGACCATGGGCATGATGATCAATGTCTGCCACAGTCCGCGCAGATAGACGCCCGTATCCAGAAGCAGGGCGATGGCCATCCCCAGCGTCAGTTCGACGATCAGGGCCGCGATGCCGAAGGTGAAGGTGACCCGCAGGCTGTTGAGGGCGCGTGCGTCCTGGAAGAGAAAGTTCCAGTTTTCCAGGCCGACCGGCACAAACCCCCGCACCATGGGATCGAACTCCTTGAAGGAGTTCATGATGTTATAGATGAGGGGATAGACGCTGTATAGCAATAACAGCGCCACCGCCGGCGCCAGCCAGATCAGCGGACCCTCGGGCGACCAGAAACGGATGCGCCGACCCTTGCGAACCGGTTTGTTTTCGCCATGTGGAGAAAGATTCTCAGTTGCTTGCATCATTTGCCCAGGTTTACGATTGCTGGCGTCGGGGTGAGGTTAAGTCATGCGCCATCAGATCGCCTACACCGGTCCAGCCGGTGAAGATCGAGAGTTGTCGGTGAGTCACAAGTAGAGGATTACACGCATACGCACAAATGACAACGGTTTGCACAAATTTGCAAACATACATTATCATAAGCTATATTGGTTGTCAAGGGGATAAAAAATACCGGGTGCATTCGGAGTTGGGGGCGAAATTTACCTGCTTCGAACGTGCCGGGGAGTTCCGAACTCCCCGGCACATGCCAGCGCCCCCAAATCAGAATGCACCCAAAAATACCTCCAAACAGCCAAGAACCCGAACAGTGACGAAAAAATCTCGCTTGACAGTGAGAGAGTCTATCGTCTATTATTGCGCTGAATCCCCAGCAACGGGCCATTCCTCCATCCAGACGCCTGTAAGCGCGTTTTTTTTACAGTCGCATAAACCGCCTGCTGACACCGGTTGCCTGCCAGTGACAACTCGACAATTCACCATACCGTTTCTTTCGTACGTGTATTTCAAAAAGGAGAAAACGCATGTCCATCAAGAAGCTCGGCTCAACGTCTCTGACCCGGCGACAACTGCTCAGAAGCGCGGCGGCTGCGGGCGTCGGCATTTCTGCAAGCGGTCTGCTGGCGGCTTGCGGCGGGGCGGCGGCTCCCGCCGGCGGGGGGAGCGCCTCTGATGCTGGCGCTGATGCCGGCGCTGACAACCCGCTGGCTGGCAGCAATGAAACCAATATGCAGGGCAAAACAGTCGCTCTGACGATTGGCGTCATCGCCGGCTGGCCTCCCAGCCAGATCCCCATCGATCTGGCGCCGGATTTTGCGGCCTGGGCCAAGGAGAAGTTTGGCTACGACGTGACGATCAGCAAGTCTGAAGCGCCCTTCGCCGCGTTGTTCCAGAAGGTTGCCCCAACGTTGGCAGCCAAATCCACCGAGTTCAACATGTTCATCTCCGACAGCCAATGGCTGGGCGCTTTGGCCGAGCCGGGCTGGATCGTCAAGGCGGATGACATTTACGCCCTCAACCCAGAGATCGATCTGGAACCCTACTCCGATCTGGTGCGCAACACCTATCAGATCTACCCGGACGGGTCGGACAATCGCTGGGGCTTCCCACAGATGCCCGACGATCAGGGCGTCTATCTGCGTCTGGACATGCTCGAGGATCCGGAAGAACAGGCGGCTTTCGAAGCCAAGTATGGCAAGCCCCTGCCCACCACGTACGAAGAGTACGAAAACATGACCATGGACGAATTCGAGGAAGTCGTCGCCCATTTCCACCGACCGGATGAGGAGTTCTATGGCACGGCCATCATGCAGAGCAAGGAGTACGACTTCTTCTCCTGTGCGTGGCATCCTTACGCCTACTCCACCGGCGGCGCGATCTGGGATCCGGAAACCCAACAGATCTGGGATATCCTCAACTCGGACAATAACGTCAAAGCCCTGGAAGAGTTCAAGCGCTGGCAACAGTACCAAGGGCCGGGGTCGGCGGATTACGGCATCGGCGACATGATCGATCTCTTTACTCAGGGTAAGGTCTTCTCGGCCTTCCAGTGGCTGGCCGTGGGGCTGTTCATGATCCCGGACGAACTGAAAGGCAAGGTGCTGGCGATTCCCCATCCCAAGTTCATCGGCCCGGACGGCAACCCGAACATCATCGGCGCCATGGGCGGCCAGCCGTGGGTGGTCAACGCCTTCAACGACGATGATCAAATGCGGGCCTGCGTCGATCTGCTCAAGTGGTGGTACACTGATGAAACCCAGGCGAAGTTCCTCGAACGCGGTGGGCTGCCCTGGTCCAAGGCGGCGGTGGAAGCGCCCGGTTTCGAGGAGAGCACCCCGTACGCACGCGCGTTCAAGTACATGCTCAGCGACGGCAACTCCCAGGATTTTTGGCACCATCCCAAGTACGCTGAGATGCTGGCCGTCCAGCAGGAAGCCTTCAACGGTTACGCCACCGGGCAGTACACTGACGCCAAGGCCGTGCTCGATTTCATCGCCGCCAAACAGCAGGCGATCCTCTTCGACGCCGGCACAACGGACATCGCTCCGCCGGAGGGGTATGAGTCCATGCAACCTGCTTAAACTGAAAACGCTTTGAGATCATGAGATTGAGGAGATTGGAGATTGACGCTCGACCCGAGAGCCATCAATCTCCCAATCTCCTCAATCTCCAAATCGATCAGGGAATATCCGCGTTCCAATCGCCCCCTGAGTAGTAGCTATTTTGGACGCACCCAAATAAGTACAGGGATCTCCATGAGTATTATCGAAGAACATGAAATTGCGCTGACCCAAACCACCGCAGCACAGCCTAAGATGAGGACGAGCGATAAGTTATTTCCTATCGCGTTGCTGACGCCTGTTCTGCTGTTCTTTATCATCCTGAACGTGGTTCCCACGCTGTGGATGCTTGGGCTAAGCTTTTACAAATTTACGCTTATGTCGTTGGATCCGCCCAAATTTATCGGCCTGGATAATTACATACGCATCTACAATGATCCCTCGTTCTGGCACGGCTTTGGCCGCACATTCCGTTTCATGGTCCTGGCCGTCGCCTTCGAGACGGTGTTGGGCGGGGCGATTGGTTTCCTTTTCTGGGGCAGCGCCAATATGCCCGGACGCCGGGTGGCGCTGACCATGCTCTTTGCGCCCATGATCATCACGCCCGTGGCCAGCGGCCTTTTTTACCGCCTCATCTACGATCCGACCTTTGGCGTGGCCAACTATCTGCTGGAAAATGTCATTGGCTACAAGATCGACTTTCTCACCAATGTGCGCTGGGCTTTTCCCGCCGTCCTCTTCGTGGATATCTGGATGTGGACGCCGTTTATGATATTGATGACGCTGGCGGCCTTGGGATCGGTGCCCAAGGCGGAGATGGAGGCGGCGGAGGTGGATCGCCTTTCGTGGCCTCAGCGCTTCCGATATGTGATCCTGCCCCACGCCAAGTTTATTTTGATGCTAGGCATTCTGTTGCGCACCATCGACGCCTTCAAAACCATGGATTTGGTCTTTCTCATGACCAACGGCGGCCCCGGCAGCATCACCGAACTGATCGCCGTGGCCCTCTATCGCTACGCGTTCGCCAGCCTGAACATCGGCTTCTCGTCGGCGCTGGCCGTGTTGTTGTTGATCGTGGCCATCGCATTCACGTCCGTCTATCTTTACATCCTCAATCTTCGCCGTAGCAGCGAGGCGCCAACAGGATAATCCATCATGCAAGTACACCCGATTCGAACCCGTCTGTATTATGCTGCGCTGTGGCTGGTGGCCATCCTCTTCTTTCTGCCAATTTTGTGGATCATTTTGGCTGCGCTCAAGACCAACAGCGACATCCTGGCCTATCCGCCCAAATGGATCTTCACGCCCACGCTGGATAACTTCAAGCGCATCATCGCCGAAAAGAACAATGTCAGCTACTTCATCAACAGCGTGTTGATTTCGGTGATATCAGTGGCCGTGGCCATCATCGTCTCCTTTCTGGCGGCCTATAGCTTTTCGCGCTTTAAGCCTGCGGCCACCGATTTTCTCATGTTTCTGCTGCTTTAGACGCGCATGGTTCCCGGCGCGGCCGCAGTGATTCCGCTCTTTCAGCTTTTCAACCTGCTGGGCCTGAAGGACACGTTCCTGGGCGCGATCCTGCTCTATGGCTCATTCAGTATCCCTTTCTCCGTGTGGATTCTGAAGGGCTTCATCGATGGCGTCTCGCCCCGCTATGACGAGACCGGGTTCGTCAACGGAGCATCGCGGCTGCATGTGCTCTTCCGGGTTGTGCTGCCTCAGGTCTTCCCAGGTATCATCGCCGCCTTCATCTTCAACCTGATTTTCGTCTGGAATGAATTCCTCTTTAACTATATCATCGGCGGCCCCAAGACCCAGATGATCCCCTACGCATTGGCGGTGGGACTGGTCAATGCCGGCGGCAACGTGGATTGGGCCTATGTGTCATCGCTCTCCATCGCCTATATGATCCTGCCCATTATCGCTATTTTCCTCTTCCAGCGTTTCCTGCTGGTTGGCATGACCTTCGGCACAGTGCGAGGGGAGGTGTAACGTCATGAGTGGAACCAAACGCCCATTTGCAGCGGCCGTCCAATTTGCACTCGTCATCCTGCTGTTGATCAGCCTGATCATGATGGGGCAACAGATGAGTATGAAGATCTATCAGGCCGGGATGATTCTACTGGTGCTCGCCACCTTTTCCCAGATCGCCTTTGGGAATATCCCGCCTACGGCCAATTTCGCCCAGTCCATGCGGCTCTATGCCATCTACATCGGCATCACCGTCGCGCTATTCGTCATCAGCATCCTGCTGGCGCCTTTTCTGGTCCAGCTCGGCCGATAAGCCGGCGCTGATTCACTACAGAAGCCGATCTCACAATGAACATTGTTGAATTTCAGCATATCGCCAAAAGCTATGGCGCAACCAGCGTTCTGAGCGATATCAATCTGACGGTTGAAACGGGAGACTTCATGGTGGTCTTCGGCCGGCCAACCAGCGGCAAATCCGTGCTCGTGCGCCTGCTCACCGGATTGGAGCGGCCGGACCAGGGACGGATCCTGCTGCGCGGGACCGATATCACCTACGCTTCTCCGGGGGAGCGCAACATCGGGTATGTTCCCCAGTCCTTCGCCCTTTATCCTCACCTGAGCGTCTACGCCAATATCGCCTATCCGCTAAAACTGGCCAAGGCGTCCAAGGCCGAGACCGACGCTGCCGTGCAGCGGGCGTCTGAGTTGCTGGGCATCAGCGACCTGCTCAAACGTAAGCCTGATCAACTGAGCGGCGGACAGAAACAGCGGGTGGCTATCGCTCGCGGGCTGGTCAAACAGACTAACCTCTACGTGCTGGATGATCCGTTGGTTGGGTTGGATTTCAAACTGCGCGAGCGGTTGATCGACGATTTGAAACGGACCCAGGAAACTCTGGGCGTGACCTTTCTCTACACCACGTCCGATGCGGTCGAGGCCATGATGCTGGCCAGCAACATCGCGGTGATGGACGCCGGCGTGATCGCTGAATCCGGGCCGCCAGAGCAACTCTACACCATACCTATGCGCGCGCAGAGTATGAAACACATCGGCTTCCCCCAGGCCAATTTCCTCGATGGAACGCTCTCCCCCGGCGACGGAGGGTCAGGGATCAAGACCGCGCTCTTCGAGACGGGGGTGACGTTCACGGCGGACGAAACGGAGGTAGTCGCAGATGGACAGTCGGTGACGGTCGGCATTCGTCCCGAACATATCCTGATCGGCGAAGACGCGCCGCCGGGTGCGATCCGCACCACCGCCAAGGTGCTGCTGCGCGAAGATCTCGGCGGGGAGGAGATCGTCTATCTGAACGCAGAGGGGATTTTGCTCACAACCGTTCTCATCGGTGGCGATGATGTCCTGACGTCGGTCGATATCGATCAGATCATCCCGATCTGGATGAAGCCGTCCGACATGGTGATCTTTGCAAACGATCAACGGATTGGCGTGGGAAACGCAATAACATAATACAGAAAGAGCAGACTCGTGCTTGACATTCGAGTGGAGAATTTACACAAGGAATTTGGAAGCGACGTGGTCGCGGTGGACAACTTGACCATGACCTTTCCCGCGGGGACGACCACTTGCCTGCTGGGACCGTCCGGCTGCGGCAAGACCACGCTCATGCGCATCATCGCCGGACTGGAGCGGCCCACCCGAGGCGACGTTTATTTTGGCGATGAACGCGTCACCAACTTCACCACCCACAATCGCAACATTGGCATGGTGTTTCAATATCCGGTCGTCTATCGCGGCATCGACGTGCGCCAGAACATTGAACTGCCGCTGCGCCGGGAGAAGCTGTCCAAGGCGGAACGGGCCAAACGGGTCGACGAGGTCATCGAACTGCTGGAGATGGGCGACAGCATCCACAGGAATATGAACGAACTGGACAATGGCACCCGTCAAAAGGTGGCCGTGGCGCGCACGTTGGCCCGCCGCCCCCGGATCATTCTTTTCGATGAGCCGATCACCAACGTGGACATCAACGCCAAGCTCCAGCTTAAACGCGCGCTCAAAGAACTGATCGTGCGCCTCAACCAGACCATCATCTACGTCACCCACGACCAGACGGAAGCCATGACCCTGGCCGACAAGATCGCCCTGATGCGGGACGGGGCCATCGTCCAGTACGCCGCGCCCCGGGAGCTTTACAACTACCCGGACGACGCTTTCGGCGCCTGGTTCCTGGGCAACCCCGGCATGAACTTTTTTGAGCATCTCTTCGATAATGCCGATGAAACCGCCACCGTGCAAACTCCGCTTTTCCCCAGCCCCATCCGGCTGCGGGGCGTCGACGCCGCGGACCAGCAGATTACGCTTGGCATCCGCCCGGAGCAGGTCAAGATCAGCTTGAAGCAGGCGCCTGCGTACACCCCCTGCATCGTTCAGGATAAAGTCGTTGTGACCGGCGGTCAGTATTTGTTGAGCCTCCAAGTGGGCGAGCAAACGTTGAAGGTCAAAGCGCCTGCCCAGACCGGACGCCACGTCAAAGAGCATGTCTGGATGAAATTGCCCCTTGAGCACATGCACATCTTCGCCCAGGGCAAACGCCAGTCGAACGCACGCCTGGAGTTGGTGGATGCGTAGGTGCGGTTTGTAACCGCACAATTCCCGACAGACCAGATCGTGCGGGTGGATGCGTAGGTGCGGTTTGTAACCGCACAATTCCCGACAGACCAGATCGTGCGGGTGGATGCGTAGGTGCG
>JAJRVT010000111.1 GCA_024277175.1 Chloroflexota bacterium
GGCCAGACCGCGGACAACCAGATCGACTGCCTGGCCGGGCTGGGCGACGCCCTGGGCAACGCCGACAACCGCCTCTGGACCATGCAGAACGGCTACGCGCTGGCGTCGAGCGCGGGGCTGACGGAGATCGCCGGCAGGCTGGACGCGGCCAGCGAACATGAACGGGACGCCCTGCGCGCGCGGCTGCGCATCGGCCTCCAGTGGAACGCGCAGGTGACCCTCCCCGGCTGCATGCACACGGTCTCGCAGGCCTATTGCTCGGCCCTGCCCGTGGCCTACTCCCGCCAGCCCGCGCACCTCTGGGAGCCGTTCGCCAGGCTCGTGCTGGAGGCGGCCTACGAGGCCACGGTGCTGGCCGGGATCCTGAACGCGCGGGCCACGGGGAACAACCGGCTCTACCTCACCCTGCTGGGCGGCGGCGCGTTCGGCAATGCCAGCGAGTGGATCACGGACGCGATTGAGCGGGCGCTGGCAAGCCACGCCTGGTCCGGGCTGGACGTGGCGGTGGTGAGTTATGGGGCGTCCAGTGCGGTGGTGCGGGGGTTGGTGGGGGAGGGTTGAAGAGATTGGAGATTGAAGAGATTGGGGAGATTGGGAGATTGGACTGACGGTTGACTGGCCATAATGCGGCTATGATATAATATGGTATAGACACCGTATAGACGAACGCTTGCTTCGATCTGGAGAACCTTATGATCCGTAAAATTTTCAAAACCGGCAATAGCGTCGTGGTGGCGCTCCCCAGAGAGGCGCTGGAAGCCCTCAGCTTACGGGAAGGCGAGAACGTCTCCGTCGAATTAGATCCTGAGCGTGGGCAAATCGTGATCTCTCCTGCGCTCACGCCGGCGGAAGGGGTCGACGAGGAATTCGCCAGGCAGGTCGCTGATTTTATCGATCAATATCGCCCCGCGCTTGAGGCATTGGCCCGTTGACCTATCTATCGGCTGCCCAGGTCCTCTTTATCCACGCCCGTCTTATCGCCGAAACCGGTGGAGCCCCTGGTCTTCGAGATCTCGGACTGCTGGAATCGGCGGTCGCCCGGCCGCGCGCGACCTTCGCTGGCGTCGATCTCTACCCTGACATTCACCAGAAGGCAGCGGCCCTCATGGAATCACTGGTTCAAAATCACCCCTTTGTAGACGGAAACAAGCGCGTTGGCATTGCGTCCGCCACGCTTTTTCTTGTCATAAACGGATGGCGGCTTGTGGCTGATAATCAAGCGCTTGAAACGTTCACATGGCGAGTGGCTCGCGCCGAGCTAACGCTTGACCAGATGGCGGCATGGTTCAAAAATGAAAGCGTGCCGGTGATTGGGGAAATTGAAAATTAGGAGGGTTGGCAGACAGGAGGCCGGCGCGATGGAGGGGGATTTGGGTTACGCCGGCCTCTTTTGGTGTGGATTCTGTATCAGGCAGTCTATTTCAGACGGAGTGCGAAGGATTGGCGAGGTGACTGTCGATAAAGACTGTAATACGGGGTCGGGGCCGCCCCCAGATCAGAATGCACCCGCTCAGGCGATTCCAGTTGACATCAGCCGACTATCCCGGTAGACTGGGTGAAGTGAGTTTTATGTAGAAAGAGGGTCTGACTGCATTGTCAGCCCTTCTTCAGATGTATAACCCTATATCTCCTGTGAACTCTCCTCAACCATGACCCGAGGCATTCACGTCGCTCGAACACCGGAGCCCACATCCATGACCGATTCATTCTTTTCCAACGTTGATCCCGGACTGGACCCCAATGCGTATCGCCTCTTTTCCGCGCTGTGTACAACGATCACCCCGGACGAAACGCCTGAACTTCAGGCGCAAGTGCTGGCCCATGTGACCCACATCCGCGATCAACTGCGCACGAACGAGTTCCTGGACATCGACCTGGCTGAACGCCTTGCCGATAAACTGGTTCAACTGTTGCAGGGTCTGGCAGCCTACAGCCAGGAAGACCAGCGCCTCATTGTGGGCGCGGCCCGCTATTTCGTGTCAGACGATGACGCGGAGCCGGACACCCAATCCATTCTCGGTCTGGATGATGATCTCGCCGTGTTCAACTACGTCGTCACCCAACTGGGCCAACCAGATCTGAGGATAGAGGTGTAGATGCCTGAGCAGAAGACGTTCGCCGCCGGTTCGCGGGTGGTGATTCGTGACGAAGAATGGCTGGTCAAAGCAACGCTGCCCACCAACACAGGCGGGGTGGCTGTACGCTGCATTGGGTTGTCGGAGCTCGTGCGCAACCACGAGGCGCTCTTCCTCAGCGAGCTGGACGACATCCAGGAACTGCGACCGGAATCCACTGGACTCGTGCCCGACCAAAGCGCCCGATATCGCCGCACCCGGCTCTACCTGGAAAGCCTGCTGAGGCGCACGCCGCCCACGGACGAACGCATTTACCTGGGTGACCACGCCGCCATCAATCCGGCGATCTACCAGTTGACGCCCGCGCACATGGCGCTCAAGGCGCTGCGCCCCCGCATCCTGATCGCGGACGGCGTGGGGCTGGGCAAGACCATCGAAGCGGGCATCCTCCTCAGCGAACTGATCAAGCGGGGGCGGGGCGATCGCATCCTGGTCGTCGCCATCCGCTCCATGCTGGCCCAGTTTCAACAGGAGATCTGGGCCAGATTTTCGATCCCCCTGGTTCGCCTGGATTCCATCGGCCTGCAACGGGTGCGCGCCCGGATTCCGGCCAACAAGAACCCCTTCTACTACTACGACCGCGCCATCATCTCCATCGACACCCTGAAGAACGACGCCCAGTATCGCCACTATCTGGAACAGTGCCACTGGGACGTTATCGTCATCGACGAGTGCCACAACGTGGCCAACACCGGCAGCCAACGCAACCGCCTGGCCAGCCTGCTGGCGCGCACGTGCGACAGCCTGATCCTCACCTCGGCCACGCCCCACAACGGCCGCTCGGAGAGCTTCGCCAACCTGATGAACATGCTGGAGCCCACGGCCATCGCCGATGTACATAGCTACACCGCGGAGGAGATCGAGGGGCTCTTTTGCCGCCGTTTCAAAAAGGATGTGGAAGACGAGGTGGGCGACTATTTCAGTGAACGCGAGGTGAAACTGCACAAACTGGCCGCGGGGCGCGCAGAGGAGGCCTTCTTCGATTCCCTGGCCAGCGCCCGCTTCCACAGCTTACACCGCGGACGCGTCCGCGACGAACTCTACCGCATCGGCCTGCTCAAGGGTTTTCTCTCCAGCCCGGCCGCCTGTATCCGAAGCATCGACGGACGGCTGAAACGCATCGACCTGCGCCTGCGCAAACTGCGGGGGGAGCCCATCCAGGAGCAGGCGATCGAAGCCATCGACGACGTTCTGTCCCGGGAAATGGAAGAGGAAGAGGCCGCACGCCAGCTCGCCCTGATCGCTGAGGAACGAAATCCGATGCAGACCATCAGCGGGCTGGAAGACGACCGGGCGACGCTCGCCCGGCTGCGGGATCTGGCCGCGGCCATTGACGCGGGTGATTTCACCAAATACCAGACCCTGCTCACCCTGCTACGCGAGCTGAACGCGACCGGCAAACCGAGCGGCGAACGGGTGATTATCTTCTCCGAACGCATCGCCACCCTGGACTTCCTGCACGAGAACCTGCTCCGGGATCTCAACGCCCGCCCGGACGCCATCGTGCGCTTCCACGCCGGCCTGCCCGATGTGGACCAGCAACAGATCGTCGAATCCTTTGGCAAGGAGGACAGCCCGATTCGCATCCTGCTCGCCTCTGACGTCGCCTCTGAGGGCGTCAACCTGCACTACTACTGTCACCTGATGATCCACTTTGACATCCCCTGGTCGCTGATCACGCTGGAGCAGCGCAACGGACGCATCGACCGCTATGGCCAGGCCCAAAAGCCCCTGATCCACTACCTGCTCACCCTCTCCGCCAACGAGCTGATCCAGGGCGACCTGCGCATTCTGGAAAGATTGATCGAGAAAGAGCAGGAGGCCCACAAAAACATCGGCGACGCCGCCACGTTGCTGGGCCTGCACAACGCGCAACTGGAGGAGAAGCACATCACCGAACGGCTGGCCGAGGGCGCGCCCCCCGACCAGATCCTGCCCGACCAGCCCCAGGAGGCCGAATGGTGGCTGTCGATCATGGAAGAAGTGGAGCAGGAGACCGCGCGGGAAGAAGAGGCCTTGGGGACGATGCCCACCCTCTTCCCCGATGACCTCAGCTTCGCCAGGGCCGCATTCCGTGAGTTGGACGAGGCCGGGACCCTGCGACAGCCGCCCGAATATCACCCTGACCGGCCCGAATTCGAGCTGCTCGCGCCCGATGACCTGCGCCGTCGCTGCGCCTTCATGCCCGATGAGGCCCTGCCGCCCCACTGGATCTTCAACCTGACCACCGACCGCCAGCGGGTGATGAAGGCCATCGCCGCCGCGCGGCGGGAGGAGAACGCCTGGCCCGGCGTCCACCTCTTCTGGGAACTGCACCCGGTCATGGAGTGGCTGGTGGACAAGCTGCTGGTGCGCTTTGGCCGCCACGAAGCGCCGGTGATCATCACCCGGACCCTGGACCCCAAGGAGTTCTTCCTCCTCTTCCAGGGCGTCATTTCCAACAGACGCAGCCAGCCGGTGATCGTGGAGTGGTTTGGCCTGCTCTATGACGGCGAATATGATTGGCAGCCCTATTCCCTGACCGAAGTGCTGAGTTTCACCGGCTTCGACCGGGGCGTGCCCAACATGAATAAGACCTCCCTCAAACTACCGCTGATCCGGGATCTGCTGCCCGACGCGGTGGAGGCCGCGACCCGTTATATGAAAGAACAACGCACCAAACGCGCCGGCGAAGAGCGGCAACGTCTGCGGGAGGACATGGGCAAGCTGCAAAGATGGCTGCGGGCCACCGAAGCGCGCATCGAACCCCTGTTGGCCGACGCCATCGGCGCGCGCCGCAGCCGTCTGCAACACGAACTGGACGAAACGCGCAAACTCTACAAACAGCGCGAGAGCTGGCTGAACGAAACCTACACGACCGACGCCACGCCTTACATCCGGCTGGCCGCGGTCTTCAGTGGATCATAAAGTTAAATTGCCCTATGGCCATCGATCTGACCGGAATCCAAAACATCGGCGAATTTTATAGCCACCATTACCTGGACGCCCTGCTGGAAGGGGACCTGAAGGGACTGTACGCCCGCTGGCGGGAAGCGGACGGGCCCACGCCCGACCGTCGGCTCAACGGCTGCGCCGGCGAGTTTTTCAGCGCCAAAAGCCGCGCGCTCAAGGCCTCCACCCCCAAGGCCCGCTATCCCATCACCCACCGCCTGCACGTCTGTCTGCTGGAGGCCCTGGGGTACGTCTACCAGCCGGCCGACCGCTTCCTGCTCGACGGCAGCGCCGTCCCCCTGTTGTGCGCAGTGGAGCGGGACGGCCAGGACTATCTCTACATCGTCGAAACGCCCTTCACCGACCCGGACGAATCGCCCCTGGAGCAGGGGCTGGTCCCCAACCAGGGGGTGACGGACGAGGGCGAGCCGTCGTCCCCGGGGACGGAGTATGCGGACCAGCCCTGGGAGGAGCTGATCCGCGAGCTCTTCCGCGCCGACGACCCGCCCCGCTGGATCATGCTCCTGGCCGGGCGCTACATCTATCTGCTGGACCGCACCAAGTGGGGACGGGGCCAGTACCTGCTCTTCGACCTGGACGAACTCTTCGGACGCCGGGAGGCCAGCGCGCTGCGCGTGACCGCGGCCCTGCTGGCGGCCGACGCCCTCTGCCCCGACGATGGCCCGCCCCTCCACGAGACCCTGGACGAGAATTCCCACAAACACGCCTACGCGGTCTCCAGCGACCTGAAGTATGGCGTGCGCAAGGCCGTGGAGTTGCTGGCCAACGAGTACGTACGGTATGTGCGCAACGTGAGCAAGACCGCGCTCTACCAGGATGACCAGCTTGCGGACAAGCTGACCCGGGAGGCGCTCACCTATCTCTACCGCCTGCTCTTCCTCTTCTACGCCGAAGCCCGGGGCGCGGAGTTGGAGCTGACGCCCATGAAGAGCGAGGCCTATCGCACGGCCTACAGCCTGGAGAGCCTGCGCGACCTGGAGCAGGTCCCCCTGACCACGCCCCAGGCCGAGAACGGCTACTTCTTCCATGAGAGCCTGACCCGGCTCTTCCAGTTGGTCAACGAGGGCTTCAACCCCCAGGGCGTCATGTCCCTGGACGCGGCCAATGGCGACCAGGAGGAGAGCTACGACGCCTATGGCTTCCGCATGAAGGGCCTGCACAGCAGCCTCTTCGACCCCGAACGCACGCCGCTGCTCTCGCGCGTCAAATTCCGCAACCGTATCTGGCAGGAGATCATCCAGTCTCTCTCCCTCTCCAAAGAGGGCAAAGGGCGCAACAGCAAGCGGGGGCGCATCTCCTACGCCCAGCTTGGCATCAACCAGTTGGGCGCAGTCTATGAAGGGCTGCTCTCCTATTCCGGCTTCTTCGCCCAGGAACCCCTCTACGAGGTCAAGCCCGCGGACGCGGACCCGGCCAGGGAGGACGTGCAGACCTACTTCATCACCGGGGACCAGCTCGACCGCTACGAGCCGGATGAGTTCGTCTATGAAGAGGACCCGGGCGGCGGACGGCGGCGCAAGCAGTATGAGCGGGGCCGTTTCATCTTCCGCCTGGCCGGCCGGGACCGGGAGAAGTCGGCTTCCTACTACACGCCGGAGGTGCTGACCCGCGCGGTGGTCAAGTATAGCGTCCGGGAGCTGCTGCCCGGCCTGGGTGCGGACGACATCCTGAAGCTGACCATCTGCGAGCCGGCCATGGGGTCGGGCGCGTTCATCAACGAGGCCCTCAACCAGTTGGCCGACGCCTACCTGGCGCGCAAGCAGGCGGAGCTGGGCGAGCGGCTGCCCTCTGACCGCTACCGGGAGGAGCGCCAGAAGGTCAAGGCAACTCTGGCCGCCAACAACGTCTACGGCATGGACCTCAACCCCACCGCGGTGGAACTGGCCACCGTTTCCATCTGGCTCAACACCATCTACCGGGGTGCGGCCGCGCCCTGGTACGCGGCCCGGCTGGGCGTGGGCAACAGCCTCATCGGCGCGCGCCGCGCGGTCTACCTGGCCGAGGACGTTCTCAGCGGCGCGTATCAGCAGAAAGCGCCCCAACCCGTCCCCCTGGGCCGGCCCCGCCCCCAGGGCAGCGTCTACCACTGGCTGCTGCCCGACAAGGGCATGGCCGCGTTCGACCGGGACAAGGTGATCAAGACGTTGGTTCCCGAACAGGTGCAGGCCATCAAGGCGTGGCGCAAGGGCTTTACCAAGAAGATCAGCCGGGCCGAACTGGGCAACATGCAGATCCTCTCTGACCTGGCCGATGAACTGTGGGAACGCCACCTGGCCGAGCGCCGCACCGTCCTGGCCCGCACCCGCGCGGCTATCCCCCTCTGGGGTCAATTGCCCCTCGCCCAATCCGCCAATCCGCCAATCTCCAATCTCCCCATCTCCGCCAAGGAGACCGAGCTGGCCCACCTCCACCGCCCCACCTCGCCCTATCGCCGCCTGAAGCTGGCCATGGACGCGTGGAGCGCGCTCTGGTTCTGGCCCGTGGAGGAGGGGGACGACCTGCCCACCCGGGCCCAGTTCCTCAACGACATCGAGGCCATCTTCCGGGCCGAGGACGCCGGCTTCGAGAGGGGGGTGGAGCAGATATCGCTCTTCGAGGCCCTGGAGGAGGCCCGACCGCCCCGGCAGGCCCACTTTGCGGAGATGGCCGTCACCGACGTGGACGCGCTCGTGGCCGAGAACCCCCGCCTGCAGCGGGTGAGGCAGGTGGCCGCGCGGCAACGCTTTCACCACTGGGAGCTGGCCTTTCCCGAGGTCTTTGCGGAGCGGGGCGGCTTCGACCTGATCCTGGGGAACCCGCCTTGGGTGCTCATGTCCTTCGACGAAAAGGGCGTGCTCTCCGACTTCGAACCTCTGCTGGTCCTGCGCAGCCATTCCGCCGCACAGGTGGCCCGGGAAAGGGCGCAACTGTTGGCCGATCCGGACATCCGCGAGACCTATCTGGCCGAATTCGTGGAACAGAACGGCATCAAAAGCTATCTGGGGGCTACGCAGAACTACCCGTTACTGGCGGGGAAGCCCAATCTGTATAAAAATTTCATCGTTCGATCCTGGAAGATTGGTTCTTCGAACGGATCAATCGGATTCCTCCATCCCGAGGGTGTCTATGATGATCCTAAGGGTGGGTCGTTGCGGGAAGGAATTTACCCACGACTAAAGGCGCATTTTCAGTTTCATAACGAACTCAAATTGTTCAAAGACATTGGAAATGTAAATCGTTTCAGTATCAATATTTATACAGCAGGCTCTGACTGTGAGATAGGATTCGATAACATTGTAAATCTCTATCACCCAACGACTATTGATCGATGCTATGCTCACGATGGTGTTGGTGCTATACCTGGGATCCGAGATGAATACGACAATTGGGAACTACGAGGACATCGTCGTCGAATCGTGACAATTAACCTAAATAGACTGAGGCTTTTCGCTGAATTATATGATGAGATAGGAACTCCTCCTTTGCAAGCTCGCCTTCCTACTGTGCATAGTGAAGAGATAGTCTCTGTACTGGAAAAATTTTCACTGCAAAAACACAAATTGGGTGATTTAGAAGGACATTATTATTCCACCCAGTTGTGGAACGAAACCAATGCCCAAAAAGACAGCACCATCCGTCGGGTTTGCCAACCCGCACGCAGCCTCCACGAATGGATCGTCTCTGGCCCCCATTTCCATATTTCTACTCCATTTTTTCAGACTCCTAACGAGGGTTGTCGCTCCCATCGCGCCTACACCCACCTCGACCTCACCGCTATCCCCGACGACTACCTGCCCCGCACCGTCTACGCGCCGGCCTGCTCCCCCGAAGAGTACCTGCGCCGCACGCCCAAATGGCGCGGGCGTCCGGTGACGGATTTTTATCGGCATGCAAATCGGGAAATGGTTGGACCGACAGCTGAACGAACCCTCATTTCTGCAATACTTCCACGCCAAACCGGGCAAATCAACACTGTGTTTAGTGTGATTTTTGAGACACATGAAATACTAGCTGATTTCGAAACATTGGCATCAAGTCTTCCTGTGGACTTTTTAGTCAAAAGCACAGGTATGGGACACGCAAATCTTAACATCCTTTCTCTCATACCAATCCCTAAGCACCCTCTCGTACAAATTTATGGAAGAAGTCGCATTCTTCGCCTCAACTGCCTCACCGTCCACTACGCGGACCTCTGGGAGGAGCTATACGACCCTGCGTTCAACCAGGACGCGTGGACCCTCTCCGACCCCCGCCTCTCCCCCTGGCAGGGGCTCACGCCCGGCTGGCAGCGGGCTGTGGCCCTGCGCACGCCTTTCGAACGCCGCCAGGCCCTGGTGGAGATCGATGTGCTGGCGGCCTGTCAAGAACAAGATAAGATGTCCTCAAATCATCAGGTTAAGATGTCCCCTGATCATCAACTGAAATGTCCGTTGGTCTGACGACTGCTCAAGCTGAGTTTTTGTCGGTTGCGGCTGGCATCCTCCTTTCTCGAAGCCGTTGAAGAATGCGTTCGCAGGCCTCTTCCAGTCTCTCCTGGGTTAGCTGCTTCCCTTTGCCCAGATAGACGTTGTGTAACTTCGAGTCGATTTTGCGGTAGCCATACCAATAGGAATTGGCGCCCCGCTTCTCCTTGCGAACCGTCAAGCGCATCCAGGAGCGTGGGGAACTGTAGCAAAAGGAGGTGACCTGCTCCAGCCATGCGAACCATTCAGCGCTGTCAATCCTGATCCATTCGCTATCCGGAATGCGGATATAACCATCCCGCACCCAAGGCGTTCCATCATAGGGCATGTCACGCCCC
>JAJRVT010000112.1 GCA_024277175.1 Chloroflexota bacterium
CCGTCGCCCCGGTCGCCGATGGCCCGGGTGACCACGTTGACGCCGCTGACCAGGCCGGGCAGAAAAAGGATCTCGTCCGGCGAGACCCGCCAGTTGTAGCGACGCAACATGCGTTCGCTCACGGCCTCGCGCAGGGGCGGCAGGTCGAACGTGTAGCCAAAGACGCCGTGGTCCACCCGCTTGCAGATGGCGTCCAGGATGGGCTGGGGCGAGCGGAAATCCATGTCCGCCACCCACATGGGCAAGGCGTCGCCATAGTGACTCCATTTGATGCTGTCGCTCCCGCGGCGGTCGACGATCTGGTCGAAATCATAGCTCATGGTGGTTCTCTCGTTCGTGGTGGAGTCTTGGAAAAGCGCAAAAAAAAATAGACCGCGGATTGGGCGGATTGGGCTGATCACACGGATTTTTTGAAAAAATCCGGCTTTTTCCGCTCAATCCGCCCAATCCGCGGTCTATCAAAAAATTCGCGTGCTTGGATCGCTTCGCCAGCACGCCAGGCTATCCCGTGTCACCCAGAACGGGCTGCTTACCGCTGCTACCTTCCGGTCCTGACGGAGTTCACAGTGTTCTGCCGCACAGGACCCAGCGCCTGACGAAGCGATCCAAGCACGCGAATTCTCCGTTGCTTGTCCTACTGATTGTGATGAGGTCCGTGGCCAAAACTGCATTCAACCACGGACCTCATTTATGGCGGAGAGGGAGGGATTTGAACCCTCGAGGGCTGTGACACCCTACGAGCTTTCCAGGCCCGCGCACTCGGCCAGACTATGCGACCTCTCCACATCTGTTAAAGAGTATACTAACGGGCGTCGATTTGGGCAAGTTTTTGATAGAACGCGGATGACGCGGATTGGGCGGATTTTCACGGATTTTTTAAAATCCGGCTTTTTCCGCCTGATCCGCTCAATCCGTGTTCTATTGCTTTTTCCCCTCCAGCGCGGCCTGGATCGCGGGCAGCGCGGCCTCTGTCGTCCGTTCGCCGATGGCGATCAGTTCGGCGGCCCGGCCCATGCCGTTGAACATGCCGATCTCGGGCGGCACCGGCGGGTTGAGCAGGATATCCGGCCTAGCGATGTCCAGTTTCAGGCGCACGATCTCCTGCATCATGATCGCCTGGGCCCGCCACATCTCCAGGGCGAAGCGGGGCAACACCGGCGATCGGATCACCTCCTCCGCGCTGAGGCCGCTCTCCGGATCGGTGATCAGGCGCGCCGCGGCCACGTCCACGGCGATGACCACGTCCGCACCCATAGAGCGGACCACATTCGCGGGCACGTTGTTGAGAATGCCGCCGTCCACCAGCTTACGCTCGTCGATCTCCACAGGCGCGATGACGCCGGGCACGGCCATGGTGGCGCAGATGGCGTCGATCACCGATCCCTGGGTCAGGACGATTTCCTTACCGTTTTGTATATCTGTGGCTATCAGAGCCAGGGGCGTGGGCAAGTCGCTGAATCGAAGGTCGGTCCCCAGTTGTTCAGCGAAGTATTGATGGATGTTCTCCTGCTGGAACAGGCCCCGGCGGTTGGGGCGCAAGTCGATCAGCCGCACCATGGAGCGGAGTTGAACCAGGCGCAACAGTTCGATTTCGATTTCCTCCACAGAATGGCCAGCGGCAAAGGGCGCGCCGACGATGCCGCCCATGCTGGTGCCCGCGACCAGGTCCACGGGAATCCCTGCGCGCGCCAGCGCCTTGAGAACGCCGATGTGGGCGAAGCCGCGCACGCCGCCGCCGCCCAATGCCAGGCCCACCCGGGGGCGAGATGCGTTCTTTGTCCGGGATGCCGTTTTGTGTGACAATTCAGTTCGTTCTTGCACGTTTCTCTCCCCCTGACCGTGGTTTAACTTTGATTCTATTCTATCATCGAATCGGCTGGAAAGGATGTTTCATGTCGTCTCAAATAAGGCTGCCTTCTGAACCCACCCTGCGTGACATTTATGCCGCCCGCCGGCGCATCGCGCCCATGATCCAGCGCACGCCCCTGATCCGCTCTGAAGCCCTCTCCACCCGGACGGGGCGCAACGTCTTTCTCAAGCTGGAGAACGTCCAGCAGACCGGCGCTTTCAAGCTACGGGGCGCGGCCAACCGATTGCTCAGGCTGAGCGACGAGGAGCGCCGCCGGGGCGTAGTCACCGTCTCTACCGGCAACCATGGGCGGGCCGTGGCCTATGTGGGCCGCCAGTTGGATGTGTCCGTAGTGGTCTGCGTGCCGGACCTGGTCCTTCCCCATAAAATCGCGGCCATGCAGGCGCTGGGCGCCCGAATCGTCGTCCAGGGGCGCGACCAGGAAGAGGCCGAGTTGCACGCCCTTGAACTGGGTGAGCGAGAAGGGCTGGTTCCCGTCTCCCCCTTCGATGATCCGGACATCATCGCCGGCCAGGGAACCATCGGCCTGGAACTGCTGGAGGACCTGCCCCAACTGGACACGGCCATCGTTCCCCTCTCCGGCGGCGGGCTCATGGGCGGCATTGCCTTGGCGCTGAAGTCAGCCGACGCCTCGATCCGCACGGTGGGCGTGGCCATGGAGCGGGGGCCGGCCATGATCGAGAGCATCCGCGCCGGCCATGTCGTGCCCGTGGACGAGCGGCCGAGCCTGGCCGACAGCCTCATCGGCGGCATCGGCCAGGAGAACCGCTACACTTTCGCCCTCAACCGCGTGCTGGTGGATGAGTGCGTCACCCTGAGCGAGGGGGAGATCGCCGCAGCCATGCGCTTCGCCTTCGAGCAGGAACACCTGGTCGTCGAGGGCGGCGGCTCGGTGGGGATCGGCGCGCTCCTGCATGACAAGGTCGCGGACCTGGGCGAACATATCGCCGTGGTCGTCAGTGGGGGCAATGTTGACATAATTTTGTTGAAATCGATCATCAATGGCGAGTGGCGCGAGGGATAGAACGCCGATAGACCGCGGATTGGGCGGATTGGGCGGATC
>JAJRVT010000113.1 GCA_024277175.1 Chloroflexota bacterium
CGACTGGAAGAAGAAATGACTCAACACGAAGAGAGTATGTGAATACGAACTTCGTCGGACCTGACCGAACCGCCGGATGCGGACCCGCATGTCCGGTGGTGTGGGAGGGGTGGAGCCTCACGGCTCCCCCCTATCCCGATTTAGCCTGAAATTCGATTTCAAGGCGTATCTATTCAGGCAGGCTCCGTTGGAACGCGGATTTTCGCTGATTCAAACAGATTTTCACGGATTTTCTGTGAAAATCTGTGAAAATCTGGCTCCATCCGTGAAAATCCGCGTTCCACTGAAACCTATCTGAACAGATTATATCTATTCCCCCGCGCCCCCTGCCTGCCCCAGCAGGGCCTCCGCTTCGGCCGGGCTGATGCCCAGGACCGCGGCCACCCTGGCCGGCAGGTCGGGCGTGTGGCCGTTCTGCCATAGCCGGGCCAGGCTTTGCAGGCGTGTGGCGATGCGATATTCATCGCTGTATTCAACGCCAATTTGTAACGCGGTCAAAAAGTATTGCTCGGCCTGGTCCCACTGGCGCTGTTCCTGGGCCACTCTCCCCAACTGGTGGTAGGTTCCGGCCTGCTCGTAGCGGTCGTCGAAGTCGATGAAGATCTGCAGGGCTTGCTGATAGTATTGCTCGGCCTGGTCCCACTGGCGCTGTTCCTGGGCCACGATCCCCAAATTGTGGTAGGTTCCGGCCTGCTCGTAGCGGTCGTCGAAGTCGATGTAGATCTGCAGGGCTTGCTGATAGTATTGCTCGGCCTGGTCCCACTGGCGCTGTTCCTGGGCCACGATCCCCAACTGGTGGTAGGTTCCGGCCTGCTCGTAGCGGTCGTCGAAGTCGATTTTGATCTGCAGGGCTTGCTGATAGTAGTGCTCGGCCTGGTCCCACTGGCGCTGTTCCTGGGCCACGATCCCCAACTGGTGGTAAACGCCAGCTTTCATCCTAGTCCGGCTTTTTTTGTCAATATCTTCCAATTGCTGCAACAGATTCAATGCTTTTTTGTATGATGCCTCAGCTGCCTGGTAATCTTTCTGGAGCAATTGACGTTTAGCGATGTTGTCGATGACACCGGCGAAGGTGGCTCCCACAATCCCCTGTCGTTTCTCGGCTGAATAGGCCTCGAATTTTTCCAGCACCGTCTCCCCCAGCGTCTGCCCGCGTTGTTGATCTTGGGTGGCGTCAAGATACAGGCTCAGCGGATGGTAGAGGTTCAGAATCGGGACTTGTGCGTCGAACGCATAGTTCAACGCCGTATACAGATTCTCATACTCCAGCCGGGCCAGGACCTGGCCCAGTTGTTTCTCCTCCACCTTTTTCGAGGTCATCATTTGCGCCAGCGCGCCGCCAAACCCATCGTAAAAGGCCTGGAATGCGGCCTCGATGGCCGCGCGCTGCTCCGCCCGGCCGGCCAGGCGCACGCGCAGGAAGTAGGGGAAGATGGGCTGCACGCGCAGGTAGCCGGGCAATTCGTGGGCGGCCACCAGCCCCCAGTCCGCGGCCGCGCTCAGCACCTCGCGCCAGCGGCCGTAGTCCAGCCCGGCCAGGGCCGGCTGGGCGCGCAACTGTTCGGTGTAGGCTGCCAGCAATCCGGTGTTGATCACGCCGCTGAAGGGGGCCAGGCAGGCCAGCAGGTCCTGGGCGCCAGGGTCCAGGTTGCCGAAGCTGTAGTCGATGCAGGCCAGCAGGCTCTCGGTCTTGCCGGCCTTGCCCGTGTCGATGGCGGCCAGCCCCTCTTCCAGCGCGGTCAGCACCTGGGCCGGGGTCTGGCGCTCCAGGTTGGCCAGAACCACCTCGATGGGCAGGGGGTAGCCGTCCAGCAGCTTGAGCAGGCGCTCGAACGCGGGGTCGGCCCGGTGTTGGGTGGCGTGATGGCGGGCCAGCACCCGGTCGGCCAGGGTGGACGCGGCCTCGGGGTCCAGGCCGGGCAGGTCGTAGACGTCGGCCGCGCGCAGGGGCGCGGCCGACGAGCCGGTCAGCCAGCCCTCACCCCCGCCCCGGCTGCCCAGCAGCACCAGGGTCTTGCCTCCGGTCAGCGCGCTCAGGAAGCCGGCCAGGGCCGCGCGCTGGGCCTCGGGCAGGGTCTCGCCAATGGCCAGATGGCTGCCGGTCACGCTTTCCAGGTTGTCCAGGATCAGTAGGTGGCGGCGGGCGCGCAGGCGCTGGCTCAGAAATTCCTGCTGCGCGTCCAGGTCCAGGGGCTGCATGAAGCGCAGATAGTCCACCTCGCCCAGCAACCGTTGGCCGATCTCGGCCATGATCTGCTGGCGGGTCCAGGCCCGCTGGTCGAAGCCGAAGTAGAAGACCTGGTCCACCAGCCCCGTGCGCTGCCACCACTGACCCAGGTGGTGGAGCAGGGTGGTCTTGCCCGCGCCGCCCATGCCCCGGATCAAGAGCAGGTTGCGGCCATCAGCGCCCAACAGCCGCCGCTCCACGTTGAGCACGTCCAGGTCCCGGCCCACGAAGCCGTATGCCAGCGGCGGCGGCTGGTAGCGCCCGGCCTGGCGCTCGAAATAGGCCCGATGCTCGGCCGCGCTCATCTCGCGCGTGCTCAGCCGCACCGGCCGGTTGAGATAGACCACCGGCAGCAGCCAGTCCTCCAGCTCGATGGTCTGGTCGTAGTAGGCCCGGCGGCGCTTGTCGTTGTAGAGCTCCAGCCGGCCCCGGCGGATGGCCTCGGCCAGCTCGCGGCCGGCGAAGATCTCCCGGTAGAGGGTTTTCATCAGCAACTCGGCCGCGCTCACGGTCACGCTATAGCCCATGGCCAGCACCAGTTGCACGCCGGCCTGCATCAGCCGTGCGCCCAGGCTGGTCTCGCTTTCCCCCACCTGCTTGCCCGACTGGCAGGCGTTGAGGATGGCCGCGGGGATCTGGTGTTTGAGCAGCAGCGCGGCCAGCTCGTCGGCCTCCACCGGGTCGGGGTGGCCCTCCCGTTCGCTCTCCAGAAAGAGGAAGGCCTTCACGCCCTCATAGAGGGCCAATTTGCTCCGGCCATAGCGCCGGGGCTGGAAGAGATGGCGGTCGCTTTCCAGCCCCTTCTCCACGGCGTCGAATTGGGCGAAGGTGAGCAGGCCGCCGTGGACGTCGAAATGGACCGCATGATAGTAGCCCGGCCCGTGCTCGTTCACCGCGCGCTCCAGGTGCGCCACCAACGCGGGGTAGGTTCCCGGGCGCACCAGGTCCACGTTCACCCGCAGGTCGGCCCGGCGCAGCCCCTCCACCAGGGGCCGGGAGATGGTGCGATAGCCCACATCCCGCCGCCCGCCGGGCCGCGCGGTCACCACCAGCAGGTTGATGGTGGGCTGGGGCCGGGGGTCGGCCTCCACCACCTGGGGACGCAGGTTCTTGCGCACCATGGTCCCCTGGACGGCCAGGGGCTGGGGCAGGTCGGGGTCGGCCAGGGCCTCCCAGTGCAGGGCGTGGAATTCGGGCGACCCCGCGATCTCGAAGGTGATGGAACCGACGCCGGCCTGCAAGGCCCGCTGGTAGGCGGCGAAGGCCCGGCGCTCGGCGAAGACCTGGTCGAAGAGGGCGACGCCGTAGTCGCGCACGCTGGCGGCCGCGGCTTCGGCCCTTACATGCTCCAGGTATGGATAGCGCAGGTGCTCCTCATAATACCATTCCAGGCGCTTCTCCTCTTTCTCCGTAAAGGGGTTGGCGATGGCGGCCTTGTATTCGCCGGTGTGGTCGAAGCTGACCACGGCGTCGAAACCGCTCTCGGTTTTCGCCTGCTCGCGTATGGTGATCAGGGTCATGCGGGGGCGCTCCTTTCGGGCGTTCTGCTCCAAATAAATAGCTGATCGATCTTCCTGGAAGCTGTATACAGGATAACTCGATAGGCGGATTAGCTTCCAGGAAGGTAGCGCCTTAGGCCATTCCGAGATTTAACGTCCCCGGCACGGGCCAGATGTCCTCTGGTATGCGTCGAAATCTGTGGCCCGTGCCGGGGACGTTACGCGGGATTCAATCGCTTGGAGCGGCCTTAAACAATCCGCTGCGCGTACATCTCCGCATACAGCTCATTACACGTCGCCAGGATCCCCTGCAGCCGCGCCGGGACCTGATCCCGCTTGGAGCGATAGGGCTGGAAGCCCGGTGGAGCGCTCCACGGCCGCGTACCAGTAGCGCGCTGTTTGGGGATTGGACATTAAAGTGAACTCCTGTTGCGTATGTGTTGATTTTGACGGGCCCCGGGTTGGACGGTCTGTCGTAGGTGCGGTTTGGAACCGCACGGACTGGCTACCAGAGAACGTGCGGTTCCAAACCGCACCTACGACTAGGAGGCGCCGAGCTCCCAATCTTCAATCTTCAATCTTCAACCGTTCTTCATAGCCCACGTCCGCGGGCAGGTCTTCCTGCAGGGCCGCGTCCGTGGCCAGTTGATCGCAGCGTTCATTGTCCGGATGGCCGGCGTGACCCTTCAGCCAGCGGAACTCGACATCATGCCGGTCGCACAGGTTCAGCAGTTGCGCCCAGAGGTCGGTGTTCTCTGCCGGCTTCTTCTTGCCCCGCATCCAGCCATTGGCCCGCCAGCGCCTGGCCCAACCCTTGGTCATGCTATCCACCACGTAGCGGGAATCGCTGAAGAGGACCACCTGACTGGGTCGCTTGAGCGCGTTCAGCCCCTGGATGCAGGCCGTGATCTCCATGCGGTTGTTGGTGGTCAGCCGGAAGCCGCCCGACAGCGTCTTGCTGTGCTCTCCATAGCGCAGCACCACGCCATAGCCGCCGGGGCCGGGGTTCTCGATCGCGCCGCCGTCGGTGTGGATGAGCACCTTGCCCGCGTCCAGGATGGCGGCGACCTCGTCGGCCACGCTGGGATCGTCTTCGGTTTGAGCAGGCGGCTCCGCTTCCAGCATCGCCAGCAGGTTGGGCGCGAGTTTTTCCAGGGTCTCGGAATCGAAGGCGCGCAGCCATGCCATGGCCTCCGGTCGGGCGTAGAATCCTTTGTAGATGGGGTTGGGAAAGCCTTTGATCTGTTCCTCTGCGCCGCCAGCGCCGTACCAACGGTCATAGATTCCCGGCGCGTGGCCATTGACGACGATGTAAAGCTTCTTTCTTCTGGCCATACGTTATTATCCATACTCCGGCAACTGACTGGCAATCACCCGATCGCGCAAACTGTCCGGCAGGCGTTCGACCATGGCCCGGATATGGGCTTCGCGACCCACCAGATAGCGGGCCTTGGGTTTGTCCGCGGCCAGGGCGTGGAGCGTTTTGTCCACTACCTGACTGACGGGGATGCCGTCGCCGGCGCTGATGACCTTGCGCATAAAATCGATGACCGGACTGTACATCTCCAGCCCCTCGGGCGGCAGCTTCCCGACGGTCTCCTCCAGGGTGACCATGGCCTTGTCCCAGATAGGCGTCTGGACCGCGCCCGGCTCGATCAGGCTCACGTGGATGCCCCATGGGCGCAACTCCACGCGCAACGCATCGGAGAGACCCTCCAGCGCGTGCTTAGAGGCCGAGTATGGACCCATGAACGGGGTGGCGCTGCGCCCGGCGATGGAACTGATGTTGACGATGCGCCCCTTTCCTTGGCGGATGAGGGGCATGAAAGCTCTGATCATGGCCAGGGGTCCGATGACGTTGACCTCCATCTGCCAGCGCAGATCGTCCAGGTCGACGAATTCCAGCGGCCCACCCACGCCGATGCCGGCGTTGTTGATGAGGCCAGCCACGCCGGCGTCGCCCATGCTCCCCTGCACCAGCCGGACCGCGGCCTGGATCTGGTCACCGTTGGTCACGTCCAGCATGACCGGCGTCAGCCGCTCGGAGGCTTCGGCTTGCAGGGCCGCGGCGTCGGCTTCCTTGCGCACGCCGGCGAAAACCCGCGCCCCCAGTTCATCCAGGGCCAGCGCGCAGCCCTTGCCGATGCCCGTGGACGCGCCGGTGATGACCACCGCGCGCCCGGCCAGTTTATCGCTGTAATTAGTTGTCATAATGCTCCTTGTGATCTTTTCGACGCAAAGGCGCAAGGGCGCAAAGAAACGCAGAGAGCCAGGCAAAGGCCGGCAAAGCCTCTGCGCTCCTTTGCGCCTCTGCGCCTCTGCGTCAAACTTCTTCCGCCTACAGCCACTCGGCCAGGAACCCCATGACCTCCGCCCGCATCTGCGCGGTCTCGAAATGGCCGATGTCGTAGCGCCTGAGTCGCCAGGCGTCCGGGGCCTGGGCTTGCGCGTAGACCTGGCGCAGCTCGCGGTCGATCCGGTCCAGCCCGGCTGGGGGCGTGAGCCGATCGTAATTGCCGGCCAGGCTCAGGTGAGCCCGGGGCGCGATGAGCGCGTTGATCTGCGCGCTGGTGAACTGCTTGAGCAGCCCGGGCACATAATAGTAGATGCCGTGCCCGTCCAGCTCCTGGCTCTCGATCAGCGCCTGGAAGTCGGTCAGACAGCAGATGTCCACGCAGGCCTTGAGGCGCGGGTCCAGGGCCGCGGTCCACCAGGCCATGGTGCTGCCCATGGACATGCCCAGGGTTCCCAGCCGTTGAACGTCCACATCAAGCCGGGACGTCAGGTAGTCCAGCGCGCGCAGGCTGTCATAGAGCATCATGCCCCAGAGGACCTGGCCGTTCCAGAGCATCTCCTTGAAGAGTTCCGACTCCGTCCGCCCGCGCCGCTCGCCAAATCCCCAGGCATCGATACAGAGCGCTGCGTAGCCGTTGGCCGTCAGCGCCCGGGCGTAGGGCGGCGTTTGCAGGGCGGATCGACCCACCAGCAGCTCCTCCTTGCCCAGCTCATAGTCGCCGCCGTGGGCGTGGTTGTAGAGGATGCACGGGAGCGGTCCCTCAGGCTCCCTGGGCCTGACAAAGTAGGCCGGGACGTCCTCCACGCCGTTGAGGTCCAGGACCAGGGTTTCCAGCAGGTAGCCGTCCTGCTCGCGCCGGTCGATGAGCCGGGCGGAGATGGCCTGGTCCCTGGGCGGCAGATCGCCGAGCAAGGCGTAGAGGGCTTGTCGTCGTTGTTGAGCGTTCATCCGGCCATCATATCACGTCGCGTGGGGGAGGAAAAATCAGTTTTCACCCGGGCCTGTGGTAGAATCCAGCCATCAACCATCTACTAATCTGTTCACCCCCTGACTACTCTGGAGGCGGCGCATGGGACGAGTTCCTCGGATGGCATTTGGCGCGGTGATCGGGCTGTTGGCCGGCGTCAGCTTCGGATTGACGATCTACCCGTTAGTGTTGGACAAATTCATGCCGGGCGCACCCAGTGCGGCGTACCTGCTGATGGCCCGGCTCGCCCTACCCGCCTCCTTGCTCTGGATCCCGGGCGGTGTGTTGGCGTCATTGGCCGGCGGCGCGCGCAGGGGCGCACTGCGCATGGGGGTGGCCAGCCTGATAGCGGGCCTGATCTATGGTGTTTTGGTGGCCCCTGGCAAGGTGCTGTTGCCCATGGTGACCATCAGCGCGCTGACCGCGGCCCTTTATGGCGCGGGCGCCGGCTTTCTGGTAGGCGCAGGCTTCCCACCGCCGCCCCCTGCGCAGGAACCCGACAACTCCGCCCCCGATTCGCAGGGTGCGCAGGGGGAGCAAATAGAAGAGGACAGAGAGGCATGACCCGACGCATCATCGGCGTTGACCTCGGCGGGACGCAGATTCGCGCGGTGGCTGCGGATCTGGACGGCGCAATACTCAACCGCAAAGCGACATTGACCCTGGCGCGGGAAGGGCCGGATACGGTCATCGAGCGCATCCAGGAGCAGGTATTTCTGGTCGCGGACGGTGAGCCCTTCGACGCCATCGGCATCGGCGCGTCCGGTCCCACCGATCCCTTTGCCGGGTTGGTGTTGATGGGGCCCAACCTGCCTGGCTGGGATCATGTTCCTCTGCGCAATGCGCTGGCTGATCGTTTTCAGGTTCCCGTCTTCCTGGGCAATGACGCCAACCTGGCGGGGTTGGCCGAACACCATTACGGCGCGGGGCGGGGCGTGGCCCACATGATCTATATCACGGTCAGCACGGGCATCGGCGGCGGCGTTATCGTCAATAATCGCATGTTGCTGGGTCAGCGGGGGCTGGCCGGCGAGATCGGTCATATCACCCTGGACATTCAGGCTGAGCATCAGGCGCCGGGCGTGGTGGGCACGCTGGAGGGCATGGCCTCTGGGCCGAATATCGCCCGACGCGCGCAGCGGGCCTTGGTGTCGGGCGTGCCCAGTTCTGTCCTGACCCGGGTGGGGAATGACATCCTCGCGGTAACGCCCAAACTGCTCAAAGAGGAAGCTGACAAGGGGGATCGATTCGCTATCGAGCAGTTTCAGATCGCGGGCCGCTACCTGGGGATCGGCGTCACCAGCCTGCTTCATGTCTTCAACCCCCAGCGCATCGTCATCGGCGGCGGCATCTGGGCTCACTGCCACGCCCACATGGACGATGCCATGTGGGCGGTGATCCGGGAGCGCTCCAAATCGCCAGCCTACTGGGAGGACCTTTCCATCGTCACGGCAGAACTGGGGGATGACGTGGGGCTACTGGGCGCGGTTGCGTTGGCCATCGACGGATTGGACGGGCGTGTGGACATCTACGGTGGGTGATGGACTGGACCGCGGAGTTAGCGGGGTAGCGCAGATTTTCTCAAAAAGAAAATCCGGCCGGTGTCCGTCCAATCCGGAGTTTCCGCGGGCTACTCATGTTTATAAAAAATTATACAAGGTAGAGGAACTTATGCAGATTGGCATCATTGGTCTCCCTAACGCTGGGAAGACCACAATTTTCAACGCTTTGACCCGCAGTGACACGGCCACTGCGGCCTTTTCCAGCGGCCAGGTGGAGGTCCACACCGCGGTCGTCAATGTGCCGGACCCGCGCGTGGACGCGCTGGCGGCCATGTTCAACCCCCAAAAGGTGGCCTATGCTCAGGTGATCTACAACGACATCGCCGGCTTTGGCAAGGGTGTGGCCAAGTCGGGCATCAGCGGGCCGCTGCTCAACGCCATTGCGGCCAATGACGCGCTGATGTTGGTGGTGCGGGCCTTCGAGGACGAGAACGTCCCCCACCCCAACGACCGGGTGGACCCGGCCCAGGACAGCGAAGCCATGCAGGCCGAACTGATCCTCAACGACATGACCGCGATCGAGAACCGGTTGGAGCGACTGGCCGCCACCAAGCATCGGGGGACGCCGGAAGAGCGTAAGCGCATGGCGACGGAAGAGGCCCTTCTCCAGCGGCTCATGGCGGCCCTGGAAGAGGAGACGCCCCTGCGCGAGGTGGAGATCAGCGAAGACGAGCGCAAGATGCTGGGCGGCTTCGGCCTCATGTCCCTCAAGCCCTTGCTGATCGTGATCAATATGGGTGATGAGGGCGACGAGACCCAGTACGCCGACCTACTGGATGAACGCACCATCGCCCTACGCGGCCGGCTGGAGGCTGAGATCGCACAGATGGATCCGGAAGAGGCGGAGGAGTTCCTGGCCGACTTCGGTATCGAGGAGCCAGGCCTGGACCGGGCTATTCGCTTCTGCTATGACATGCTAGGCTTGCAGAGCTTTCTCACGGCGGGCGAAGATGAGGTGCGGGCATGGACGGTCTCCCGCGGGGCCACCGCACCCGAAGCCGCGGGCGTGATCCACAGTGACCTGCAGAAGGGGTTCATTCGCGCCGAAGTTATCGCCTATGACGACCTCATGGCCGCGGGCAGCCTGGCCGCAGCCCGCAAGCTGGGCAAGCATCGCCTGGAAGGCAAGACTTATCAGGTCCAGGACGGTGACGTGATCGAGATCCGGTTCAATCTGTAACGCGGTTTGTCGTTATAAACCTATGAAAAATTATGCAAATCTCTGCGATTATGCTAAAATTGCCGCAGAGATTGCGCATTTTTTCACGCGACTATTGTGCGCACCACCTGGAAATAGCGACTGATTGTCTGCATGTCATCTCTAACACCGGCGGATTCCGCCCGCAAACCCGCAGCCCCCATTGGCGTCCTGCTGACCAACGTGGGCACGCCCGCCTCGCCCACAGCCAAAGATGTGCGCCCCTATCTGGCCCAGTTTCTGGGCGATCGCCGCATCATTGATCTGCCCCGCTGGCTGTGGATGCCCATCCTCCACGGCCCCATTTTGATGACCCGCCCCAAGCGCTCGGCACGGCTCTACCAGAACGTCTGGAGCGATGAAGGTTCGCCTCTGCTGGCCACGCTCCAGAAGCAGGGCGCGGGCCTTCAGGCCCTCCTGGACCGTCGTCTGGATCCGTCGATGGCCCGGGTGCGGGTGGCTATCGGCATGAGCTATGGCTCGCCTTCCATTCCCGACGGGTTGGCGGAACTGACAGAGGCCGGCGCGCAGCGCATCCTGGTTCTGCCTCTCTATCCCCAATATTCGACCACCACCACGGCCGCGTCCCTGGACGTGGTTTTCGACGCAGTCCGTCAGCGACCCTGGATGCCCGAAGTGCGCACCGTCAACGGCTACCATGACGACGAGGGCTATCTGGCCGCGCTGGAGCGCAGCATCCGCGAGCACTGGCAAGATCAGGGGCGCGCCGAACGTCTGCTCTTCTCGTATCACGGCATTCCCAAACAGTATTCTGACCGCGGCGAGCCTTATTACGTACAGTGCCAGGAGACCACGCGCTTGCTGGCCGCGCGGCTCGGCCTGGAGGAGGGCGAATGGGCCGTTTCCTTCCAGTCGCGCTTCGGCCCCATCGAGTGGTTGCGCCCCTACACCGACGAACTGTTGGAGGAATGGGGTGCAGCCGGGCTGGGCAGCGTGGATGTGATCTGCCCCGGCTTCTCGGCTGACTGCCTGGAGACCATTGACGAGATCGATCGCGAGGCGCGTGAATCATTCCAGGCGGTCGGGGGCGGTGACTTTCACTACATCCCCGCACTCAACGATCGTCCCGATCACCTGAATGCGTTGGCGGATCTGGCCATCCGACAACTTCAGGGGTGGCTGGCATGGGGATAGCTATCTATGTTTCAACGAAGCCCGACTGAACAGTCACGAATGGGGTGACAACATGACTTTACGCACGGACCATCAGCAGACGGCAACAGTGGACGCCGCCTCTCGGCCGCGGATCGCGATCGTCGGCGGCGGTATCGCCGGCCTGAGCGCGGCTTGGGAGTTGCAGCAGGGACGGGAGCGGTTCCCTGTGGACTGCATCGTCCTGGAAGCGGGTGACCGCTGGGGCGGCAAGATCGTCACCGATCGCTTCTATGTGCAGGACGGCGAGCGCCGGGTGGGTCCCTTCGTGGTGGATGCGGGGCCGGAATCCTTCGTCACCCGCAAGCGCGCGGTCTGGGACCTGGCCTGTGAGCTGGGCTTGCAGGATCAGGTGATCGATCCCGGCAGTGAAACCCACAATATCTACGTACTGGATGGCGGCAAGCCCGTACACCTGCCCATGTCGCCCGGAGCTTTCATCCGTTCGCCCCTGCTTTCCACCCGGGGCAAGTTGCGCATGCTGCAGGAGCCGTTCGTCCCGCCGCGCATGGATGACGGCGACGAGTCCCTGGCCGATTTTGTGACCCGGCGTCTGGGGCGGGAGGCGCTGGACAAGTTCCTGGGCCCCGTGCTGGGCGGCATCTACAACACCGAC
>JAJRVT010000114.1 GCA_024277175.1 Chloroflexota bacterium
CGTGAAGCCATCTGGTTATACAACTATGAACGACCTCATCTTTCGCTCGATTATCGTAAACCCGCTGAAGTCCATTTTCAAGCGGTTGGCTGATGTAACCTAGTCACGTATTGGTGTCAACATATTTCAGGACTTGACATGATCGGCGCCGCGCACATTGACCATTGATCAGTCACAATTGAGAATTGATCATTGGTCATTCGTCGTCAGTCGCTTCGCCGCGTCCGCGACCTCGTCCAGGATGGCCTGGGGGGCTACGCCGGAAAGGGCCAGTTGCTTGAGGGAGATGGCGACTTTGGCCCAGGCCGCGCTCTTGCCCTGAAAGCGCCGATCCCGGTCCAGGAGGTCCATGATCACCTGTCGTTCCAGTTGGGGACGGCTCATGCCTTCCTCCACGTCCACCGCGTATTCGGTGGCCCGGGTGTGGTTCTTGACCATCGCGTGCAGGGGGTGGAACGTCTCCTGCATCAACGCCTCCAGCCGGTCGATGGCCAGGGCTGTGCGGTCGAAGGCCAGGACGCCAGTCAGTTGCAGCTCGACCACGGGACGCTCTTTGGCCGAGAGCCGGTCCACGTGCAGGTCTTGGGCCTTGCGCCGGAGAAATTCCGCCGCGTGGGTTTCCAGTTCCTCGGGCGAGCCGAAATGATCGACCGCCAGCGTCAGGCGATAGAACGCGCGCCGGCTGTTGGCCTTGAGCCGGGCCGTGTGCTTGGGATCGCGCTCGGTGTCCACGTCCACCAGGTAGTAGCCTCGATCCTGCCACGCGGCCTCGCTGACGGAGCAGGTTTCCGGACTGCCGGGGTTGAAGATCCAGTCCTCGAACTCGAACGGTTTATGGATGTGGCCCAGGGCCAGGTAGTCCACATGGGGATGCAGCACGGACCACTGGCGGTAGGAGAGGCCGCCGGCCTCGTCGGAAAGCACGCCCTGGACGCCGGCGTGGGCCACGAAGATGGCGTACTCCACATCGTCCGCGGGCTGCTCGGCCAGGACCTGGGCGTAGGCGTTGATGGCCGTCAGCGTGCTCGCGCCCAGGTAGGGCAGGCCGTAGACGCGCACGCCCGCCACCGGCTCCACATAGCCCACGTTGCGGTGTTTCTTCCCGGCCGGCGTCAGGACCGGCTTGCCCTCTTCGAAGGGGGGCGAGATCAGGATCAGCAGCTTCTCCAGGGCCAGGAAATCCATCCAGCCCATGAAGTCCTGGTAGTAGGCCCGCTCGTGGTTGCCCTCCACCGCAATGCAGGGGATGCCGGCCTCCTGCAGGCGACGCAGCCCCTGGACCGCCTGGCGCAGGGTCAGGGCGTCAATGGCCCGCTTCTGGAAGAGGTCGCCGGCCAGGATGACGAAGTCCACCTCCTCGGCCAGCGCCCGGTTGATCACATCCAAAAACGCGCGCGCAAAATCGTTATAACGCTCTTTGTTGTTGTATTGTTTGTAGCCAAGATGACAGTCTGCGAAATGGAGAAAGCGGGTTTTCATAGGCATGGATCCGTGGTATGGGACAAGATGACAAGATGAGGGGATGAGGGGGTGACAGGGTGAACAGCCTCGTCCATGAACCGTTCATCCTGTCATCTTGTCACCTTGTCATCCTGTCACCCCCTCATCCCCTCATCTTGTCAAAATCTCCCGCCGCATGGTCAGCAGTGTTCGCTTGACCTGAAAGCCGTGGCGTTTGGCCGCGTCCATGGCGGCTTCGTGATCGGTGGACAGGGTGAGTTCGACGGGCAGGGCCGGGTGTTCCTGAAGGGTGGTCAGGGCCCAGCGGATGAGCGCGTCTTCGTGCTGACCATACTGGTTTGGATGCACCCAGAGTTGCAATTTATGCTTGCCATCCCATCGCTGCGCGGTGAGGACCACCGCGGCGTCGAAACGTGGCGTGGTCTGGATGCAGCGCCGGTAGACCTTGCGCCGGCCGATGACGCGGGAAAACCACTCGCCGATCTGCTGCTCGATGGTGATCTGGAACTCGCTCCGGCGTACGGACCGCCACCACTGCGCATTCTCGTTCAGTTGACGAGAGGCCAGATCGTATAGTTCGGGCCACTGGCCGGCGGAGAAGGGGTGGAAATTGGGAATGTGGGGCGGCTGCATGAGGCCTGCGCCGGTAGCGGTAGGCGCCTCCAAGTCGGCCATGCCGGAGAGATACTCGAAGTCCAGCTTTTCGTAAATGCGGCGAGCTCCATCGTTGCGGGCGTAGACTTGGAGGACGGCCCAGCGCCCGCCGGAATTCTGGATGTGCTCCAGGGCGACACCCATAAGCCGGTTGGCGATCCCACGACGGCGATAGGCGGGGGCGACGGCCACGTTCGCGATCTGCCAGCGATCGCCCCGCTGACTCGCGCGCTGGACGGTGATGTTGCCCACTACCCGCCCGTCCTCGACCCAGACGAAGCCACTGAGCACGTCCTTGAAATCGCCCGTGGTGCGGTTCACCAGAGAGAGGATGCCGCCGAAGTGGCTCATGGCGCGCATCTCTCGCAGCGCGGCAGCGCCCCGCTCATCCAGCTCGCCGGCGAACGCCTCCGCGATCAGATCGGCCACCGGGCGCAGGTCCCGCCGGATATCGAAAGGGCGCACGCCCTCTTCGGTCTGCTTGGCCGCGCGTTCATCCGCAGCCGGAATCGCTGTCACCCTGTCACCCCGTCATCTTGTCATCTTGTCAACTTGCCACACGCACCAACGCCGGCCGCAACACCCGCCCCTTGTGCTCATAGCCGACGCGCAGGGTTTCGATGATGTGGCCGCTTTCGACTTCATCGTTGGGTTCGCTGGAGACGGCCTCGTGGCGGCTGGGGTCGAACTCGCCTTCGAGGGGGATCATCTCTACGCCCTCGTTTTCCAGCAGGAGCATCAGCTTCTTCTGGATCTGGCGGAATCCGTCCAACCAGGCCTCGTCCTCTTCGCTGATGTCCTCGGGGATATTCTTGAAGGCCAGGTCGAAATCATCCAGCACCGGCAGCAGTTGGGCGATAACCCGTTCCGCGGCCCGGGCGATGGCGTCGTTGAGTTGCTTTTCCTGGCGGCGTTTGCTGTTCTGGAACTCGGCCGCGGCCCGCTGCATCTGCTCCAGGCTGGCGGCGGCCTCCGCTCGCACCACATCCAACTCGCCTTCCAGGTGGGCGATGATCTGCTGAGCCTGTTCGAGCTCCGACAACTCGGGTTCGGCTTCCTCCGCCGATTCCTCTTCGGCCAGTTTCTCGGTCTCCTCAGCCTCCAGTTCGGCCACTTCCTCGGCCGTCATTACTTCGCCCTCCATGGCGTCGGTTGCGGCCTGCTCTTCGGTTTCAAGGCTTTCTTCGACTTCGTTTTCGATTTGATTTTTTGTTTTTTGCTCGCTCATCTATCTATTCACCTTGTCTGCTTTAAAAAAATCCGGTTTGTTCCGCTCAATCCGTTTTATCCGCGTTCTATCACTCCCCGTACATATCCTCCACCATCTCGCTCATCAGGTCGGCCACGAAACGCACCGCGCTGATGGTGCGGCCGTAGGACATGCGCAGCGGCCCGACTACGCCCAGGACGCCGGTGGCCAGGTCGCTGACGCCGTAGCTGCCGATGATCAGGCTCACGTCCTCCAGCTCCCGGTAGCGCCCATCGCCGCTGATGACCACGTGGACGTCATCGCTGTCCGCGAATTCGTCCAGAAGTTGCTCCAGAAGCGGGCGCTGCTCGAAGACGCTGACAATCTTGCGTACGTTGTCACTGCTGGTGAACTCGGGCCGTTCCAGCACCTGGGCCAGCCCGTCCCGGTAAATGGGACCACCCACACGCCCATCGATGCGCTCCATGATCTCGGCCACGAGCATGGTGACCTGGCGGGCCAGCAGCGCCTGTGCGCCCGGCGTCTCTCCACCCTCTTGGAGATCCAACCCGGTCCCATATGCCGCGATCTGATCCGCATCCGCGCCCTGGAGCTTGTCGTTCAACTCGTTGCTGATCTGGCTCAGTTCACTCTGGGCGATGGGCTCATCCAGATCGAGCAACTGCTGTTTGACCAGCCCCTGTTGCAGCACCAGCACCAGCAGCACTTTGGTGTCGCGAATGTCCACCAACTCCAGGTGTTTGAAGCGGCTTTGGGGCGCGCGCGGCGCGGTCGCCAGGGCCGCGTTGTGGGACGCCCTGGCCAACACCGCGGTGGAGACCCGTAGCCACTGGTCCAGCTCCTGCCGGGCCTGGCTGAACTCGGAGCGGATGATCCGGCGCTCGACGATGGGCAGTTCGGAATCGGCCAGCAGATGTTGGACGAAGTAGCGATAGCCGGCGTCCGTGGGCACGCGTCCGGCGCTGGTGTGGGGGTGGGTCAGCAGCCCTTCCCGCTCCAGCGCGGCCAGGTCGTTGCGGATGGTGGCCGCGCTCACGCCCAGGCTGTATTTGCGGGCGATGGCCGTGCTGCCCACTGGCTGTGCGTTTTTGGTGTATTCCTGGACCACGATGCTCAGCACCTGCCGTCGGCGCAGAGAGACCGGGTCCAGATTGGTTTCGATCATGATTTGTTTTCTGGTAATAAGCGATCCTCAGCCGAACGCGGATTTTCACGAATGAAGCCAGATTTTCACGGATTTTTTCTGAAAAAATCCGTGAAAATCTGTTTCAATCAGCGGGAATCCGCGTTCCCCTGAAATCTGGCTGAATAGATATCTCAGTACGCGTTTTGATTGGAACCGGCCAGGGTCTGGACGATGGTGCGCAAGATGATCTTGAAATCCAGCGCCAGTGACCAGTTCTCAATATACCACAGGTCGTACTTGGTGCGCTCCACAATCGACGTGTCGCCCCGCAGGCCGTTGACCTGGGCCCAGCCGGTGATGCCGGCCTTTTCCCGGTGCCGGTCCATGTAGCGGGGGATGCTCTGGCGGAACTGCTCCACATAGACGGGACGCTCCGGCCGCGGGCCGACCATGCTCATATCGCCCATCAACACATTGATCAGTTGAGGCAACTCGTCAATATTGAAACGCCGCATGAGGGTCCCCAGTTTCGTGCGCCTGGGGTCGTTCTCGGTGGTCCAGCCCGGCCCATCGGCTTCGGCGTCAGGACGCATGGAACGAAACTTGATCATTTTGAAGGGCCTGGCGTCCAGTCCCATGCGTTCCTGCACATAGAAGACGGGACCGGGGCTTTCCAGTTTGATGAGCAGCGCGGTCAGCATCATGAACGGGCTGGCGATGATCAGGCTGACGGCGCTGAAGATAATGTCCATGCCCCGTTTGAGGGTGAGCTTCCAGCCTTGCAGGGCCACATCGCGGATGGTGAGCAGGGGCAGCCCGCCCAGGTCGCCGATGCTCACCTCGCTGGCCATGATCTGGAAAACGTCCGGGAAGACGCGGATGCCCACCTTCTCCCGCTCGCAGAGGCTGATGATGTTGACCAGTTCCTGGTGGCTGCTCTCTGGCAGGCCGATGATCACCTCGTCCACCTGGTGCTTCTCAATGATCCAGGGAATATCGGCGATGGACCCCAGCACGGGGAAGCCCAGGTTGTCCACAGGCTGGTCGCCCTTGCCCACCACGCCCACCACCTGGTAGCCCATCTTGGGATTGTGGGTGATTTTCTGGAGCAGCATCTGACCGATCTCGCCCGCGCCCACCAGCAGCACCCGGTCGTCGCCGATGCCGTGGGCCTGGGCCTGCCACTGCACCTGGGCGTGGATGGCGCGCAGAATGGTTACGATGACAATGGAGAAGAGCCACCCTAGAGCCAGCAACGAGCGATGATAGGTGAAATCAGGCAGCGCCAGGGTCAGGATGGCCACGGTGAAGAGGGTGGCGAACGTATCCAGCAGGACGACCTTGAAGAATTCGTCCTGTTGTCCCAGGGGGCGGCGGCGTTGGTAGAGCCGGCGTGCGAAGAAGATGGCGACCAGGATGATGGAATGGACCGCGGGCAGGGGCCAGAACTCCGTGAACGGGCCAATGACCACCTTGGGATTGCGCTCCAGCAGAAGCCAGCCGCCATAGTACGCCAGCCAGACCGCGATCAGATCGAGCAGGATCAGCGTGGTGACGAAGATGAGCTGCGTCCGCTTCATCAGCACCGGTCGCTGGGCGTGATGGATATTGTATTCGTCGTAGGAGTCCGTTTCGGTCAGACTCTGTTGCATAATTAGCCCTCGCCCCAATCGCGCCCGGATGCCTGGGCCGGTGCAACTGCGGTCGGCGTCTTGGTTGATGTGGGCGTCGAAGCGTGCGTCTCGTCGTCTTTACTGTGACAGAAACGCCAGAAATGTTTACCGGTGTCCATGGCGCCTTTCCCCACAATGCCGAACAGGATGGCCTTGTCCAGCAGCCAGGGGGTTTGGGCCTGGTAATGTTTGCGATAGAAGATCCACATGGCCTCGTAGAAGTCGATGCGCGACTTGCTGCTCTGGCTGCTGGCCGCCTCCTTCACATGGGTGATCTCCACCGCCCCATTATACCAGACTTCCCAGCCAGCGTCCTTGATCCGCTTGGCCCAATCCAGATCTTCGCCATACATGAAGAAGGCTTCGTCCAGCAGCCCGGCGTCAGTCATGGCCTCCCGGCGCACCTGCATGTACGCGCCCACCACCGAATCCACCGGGTGGACCGCGTCTTCGGGCAGGTATTCCAGGTTATAGGCGTTGAAGCGCTTGCTCCTGGGAAAGAGGCGGCTCAGGCCCGTCATGCGGTAAAAGCTGACCTGGGGCGTGGGAAAGGAGCGGCGGCAGGCTTTGTCCAGGCTGCCGTCCGGCCGGCGCACCCGGGGACCGGCCACGCCCACGGTGGGCCGCGCGTCCATGAACGCGATCATCTCCGCCAGGGCTGTGGGCGGCAACAGGGTGTCCGGGTTGAGCAGCAGGGCGTAGCGGGCCGGCGTCGCCCCCTCCGGGCCGTTGGCCTCCGGGAAGCCGAACCAGCGCAGACCCACGTTGTTGCCGGCGCTGTAGCCGATATTGACCGGGTTGGCGATCATGTGGGCCTGGGGAAAGCGGCTGCGCACCATCTCCGCGCTGCCGTCGGTGCTGGCGTTGTCCACCACGCAGACCCGGTAGCGAACCTCGCCCTGGCTGGCGAAAACAGAGTCCAGACAGTTGCTCAACAGATCCCGGGTGTTGTAGTTCAGGATCACGATGGCCAGGTCCAGGGGGGGATCCGCTGGGGTTGAGCCTCTCTCCATTGGTCCGTTGCGCATGGCGTTCCTTGAAAATTTTCACCGAAAAACCGCGCTGAATTTTAGCATAGGGGCGGGGAGATGGGCAATTATAATTCTTGTTCTTTTCGGCTCCCCGCCTCCACAAACGCCCGCACCGCGCCCGCCCGCGCCCGCTGGGGCAGCTTGCAGAAGGTCTCGCCCACCAGGATAGCGTCGCAGCCCATCTCCGCCATGGTGCGCACGTCATCTTCGTTGCGGATGCCGCTTTCGCCCACCACCACCCGGTCCGCGGGGATGCGCGCGCGCAGCCGGGCCGTGTTTTCGATGTCCACCGCGAAGGTCTTGAGGTTGCGGTTGTTGACGCCTATGATCCTTGCGTCCGCGGCCAGGGCCCGTTCCACCTCGGCCTCGTCGTGGACCTCCACCAGGGCCTGCATGCCCAGGTCCCGGGTCAACGCCAGCAGGCTGCGCAGTTCGTTGTCGCTGAGCACGGCCACGATGAGCAGCAGCGCATCGGCCCCGGCCATGCGCGCTTCATAGACCTGGTACTCGTGGTAGATGAAGTCCTTGCGCAGCACGGGGACGGCCAGGTCCAGCTCCCGCAGCCGCTCCTTGATCCCGGTCAGATACTCCAGTTGCCCCTGGAAAAAGCGCACATCCGTCAGGCAGGAGATGGCGGCCGCGCCGTTGCGGGCGTAGGTCTCGGCCATGAGTTCCGGGTCCCAGTCGCTGGCGATGAGCCCCTTGGAGGGGCTGGCCCGCTTGACCTCCGCGATCAGGCTGGCCCCGGGCCGGGCGGTGAGCGCTGCCGCGAAGTCCAGCGCATCCGGGGCCAGGTGTGCGAAGGCCTTGACCTGGGGCAGGGGGACCAGCTCCATCTGCCGGGGAACTTCCTCCCGCTTCCAGGCCATGATCTGGTCCAGCACCTTGCCCTTGTGTTTGGCGATGTCCAGTTTCGAGTGTTTCATGATCCGCGCCTGTCTGATGGATAGAACGCGGATTTGGCGGATTGAGCGGAAAAAGCCGGATTTTTTCAAAATCCGTGAAAATCCGCCCGATCCGCCAAATCCGCGTTCTATTGCTTTTTTATCCGAAGGTCTGCGTTTTTTCCACATAGCGGGCCAGGACGTCCCGGGCCGCGCCGCTGTCCATGCTTTCGGTTGCTGCCTTCAGTCCGGCTTCGAAGTCACCAGTCTCCGTACTCAGGGCCGCGGCCGCGTTGAAGAGGACCACGTCCCGCTTGGGTCCGGTGAGCCTGCCGTCCAGCAGGTCCAGCGCGATCTGGGCGTTGGTCGCGGCGTCGCCGCCCTGGAGGTCCTGGAGGGTGGCCCGGGGAAAGCCCAGTTCGGTCGGGTCCAGCTCGAAGGTGGTCACCTGCCCCTCCTTGAGATGGCTGATGCGGCTGGGCCCGGTGGTGGTCAGTTCGTCCAGCCCCGCGCCCGTCTCGTAGTAGCCGTGGACCACGTACGCGGCCCGGCGGCCCATCTGCCCCAGGACCGTGGCCATGGTCTCGGTCAGGTCCGGTGAGAAGACGCCGACCAGCATATTGGTGGGCGAGGCCGGGTTGGTCAGGGGTCCCAGGATGTTGAAGATGGTGCGCTCCCGGATCTCCCGGCGAGGCCCGATGGCGTAGCGCATGGCCGGGTGGTAGGAGGGCGCGAAGAGGAAGACCAGGCCCACCTCCTCGATGCATTCGGCGGCCTGTTGGGGCGTGGTTTGCAGCCGCGCGCCCAGGGCTTCGATCACGTCGGCGCTGCCGGCCCGGCGGTTGGAGCGGTTGCCGTGCTTGGCCACCTTGGCCCCCGCGCCGGCGATGACGAAGGCGGCGATGGTGCTAATGTTGAACTTCTGGGTGCCGTCGCCGCCTGTGCCCACCACGTCCAGCAGGGGCGCGTCGCCGATAGCCGGCGTAACCTGGACCGCGCTGCGCTTCATGGCCGAGGCGCAGCCGGTGATCTCGTCCACGGTCTCGCCCTTCATACGCAGCGCAGCCAGAAACGCACCGATCTGCGCGTCCGACGCCTCCCCTTGCATGATCTCGCCCATGGCCGCGTCGGCCTCGGCCACGCTCAGGTCCCGATGGTTGAACAGGTTGTGAATTGCCGTTTGAATGTTGGTCATGGTATTGATCCTCGGAACTATTGGGGGAGCGAGATTGAAAATTGAAGATTGAGGATTGAAAATTGGACGAACGGGGTTCCCGTCATCCTGTAATCTCCCCAATCTCCTTAAACTCCCTCCCACCAATCTTTAATCTTCAATCCTCAATTTTGCTGTTCAAACAACGCCCCCACCGCCTCTGCCTCCACCATCTCCTGACAGCCGAGCTTTTGGGCCGCGTGGCTCCAGCTTGCCAGGATGGTCTCGGTGAGGAATTGGCGGGTCGCCTCATAGGCTTCGGGACCGGCCTCGGCCAGCTCGTTGCTCAGGAGCGTTTCCCGCAGGCCGTCCAGGAGGAAGCAGACCGCCTGGACGGGCAGCAGTTTGTCATAGACGGCGATGCGTTCGGCCAGCCCCGGCTGATCGACCGCGGCCAGGTAGGTCTCCAGCCAGCGGGCCTGCACGGCCTCATCCAACTCCTGGCGGTTGGCGTGGAGGAAGGTGGCCGCGTCCAGGGCCGGATCGCCCAGGCCAAACTGCTCCCAGTCCAGGAGTACGGTCCGCCCCCGGCTGTGGACCATGTTCTCCAGGGTCAGGTCACCGTGGACGGGCGCGCTGGGAGCCGTCTTCCACAGGGGCAGGGCCTGGTTGACCAAGGTCAGGGCGTGGCCGGCCAGAAAGGCGAAGGCCACCTGCACCTGGTCCGCGCCCCGGGCCGCCAGCCAGCCGTCGATCTGGGTGACGCTCTGGGAGAGCAGCTTCCAGGTATAGCTCAGGCTGATGGGATGGGGGCTGAAGCCCCGGGTCAGGTTGGCGTCTACGCTGTGGATGCGGGCCACGGCCAGGGCCAGGCTCTCCACCTGCGCGCGGTCCGCAGGGTCCAGTGGATCGCCCGGCGTCCATTCGTAGACCAGGATGGGGCGGGGCAGGCCTGGCGGGTCCTGCTCGCGCCAGCGGGGGCGGGGCGCCAGCCCGTCCCGGGAAAAGAGATACTGGCCGTCATACTCCCGCCGGCTGTGGATCTGGCCCGCGTCCAGATAGAGCTTGGCCACGGCCTGCTCGCCCTGGCATTCCACCAGCCAGAGCAGGTTGTCGCTCCCCTCCCACTGGTCGACCATGGTCACCTCGCGCCCGTGGAACTGGCTCTCCGGCGACCCGGTCAGGTAGGTTTGGATGGATTGGGTTGGGTTCATGATAAATCAAAATTGAAGATTGAGGATTGAAGATTGGTCGGCGGAGTTGTGTGCGTCTTTCCCGCGAGTCTGCCATGCGGAACCGCCAATCCCGAATATCCAATCTTTAATCTTCAATTTCGCCTTTCTCACATGCGCAAAAAATTCGCCAACAATTCCTTTCCATACTCGGTCAGGATGCTCTCCGGGTGGAACTGGACGCCGTAAATAGGGAGCGTCTTGTGTTGCAGGCCCATGAGCTCGCCATCGGTGGTGAAGGCGGTGGCCTCCAGCACGTCGGGCAGGGGCTCCTCTACGATCAGGCTGTGGTAGCGGGTGGCCGTGAAGGGCGTGGGCAGCCCCTTGAAGACGCCCTTGCCCATGTGATGGACGGGGCTCACCTTGCCGTGCATGAGCCGGGGTGCAGGGACCACCCGCCCGCCGAAGACGTGGCCGATGCACTGCTGCCCCAGGCACACGCCCAGGATCGGCGTCTCCTCCCCCATGATGCGGATGACATCGTTGGAGACGCCGCTATCGGTCGCCGGCGTCCCCGGTCCCGGGCTGATGAGCACGTGGGTGGGTTTCAGGTCCATCAACGCCTCCACCCCGATGGCGTCATTGCGCCACACCCGGATCTCCGCGCCCAGCTCGCCGAGGTACTGGACCAGATTGTACGTGAAACTGTCGTAGTTGTCGATCACCGCGATCATCGCAACCTCCTTTTCTGACAGGATGAGGGGGTGACAAGATGATGTGGTGGCGGAGAGTCACCCGATCACGCCCCCTGACCCCCAGGAACTTACATTGAGTTGACCAACAACCGGGTACAATGAAACCGGAAAGGGGTCAACGATGAATAACAACGAAGCACGGATCGGATTCGAAGCGTACCTGAATCGACTCTATGGAGATCGAAGCACTCCCCTACA
>JAJRVT010000115.1 GCA_024277175.1 Chloroflexota bacterium
CGTGAAGCCATCTGGTTATACAACTATGAACGACCTCATCTTTCGCTCGATTATCGTAAACCCGCTGAAGTCCATTTTCAAGCGGTTGGCTGATGTAACCTAGTCACGTATTGGTGTCAACATATTTCAGGACTTGACAGTGCCTATCGGTGGCGTAAGACTATTCCGAAAAATGTATGTCCCCGGCACTGGCCAGGCGCATTCTGGTCAACGTTGAAATTCGTGGCCAGTGCCGGGGACGTTACGGGGGATTCAATCAATTTCCTGTTCGCCCTCCGTCCATCCCACGCCATGGTGAACGACAGGTTAGCGAAGTTGGCCGATGGCGTGGGACGCACTCGCCGCCACCAATCACGTTTCACGCCTTACGTCTTCACGCCTCACCCCATAATCCGCCAAACAAACAGCCCAACCATGACCAGGGTGAGGGTCACTTCCAGGATCGAGGAAAGGATCGAACTGCTGATGTAGGCGCGCACGGCCCGGATCGCGGCCTGGCGATCGCGCTTCACCCACAGTTCCACCAGCCACACGCCCACCAGCGCACCAAGAAAAGCGCCAATCAGGGTGCCGATCACCGGGATCTCAATGGTCAGCAGCAGGCCGCCGGCGATGCCGCCCACAATCGAGCCGATCATCGTCTTCCATGACGCGCCCACCCGGCGGTTGAAGGCCGCGCTCATGAGCAGGTCCAGGCCCCAGGTCAGCATGGCCAGGATCCCCAGCACGGTTAGCATGAACCAGCCGATATGCTGGAAGCCGTCGCCCCAACTCCACGCAAACGCGCCCAGCCAGATCAGGAGCGGCCCTGGGACCAACGGAATCACCGATCCCACCAGCCCCAGGAAAATCAACACATAGCCAAGCAGCGCCCAGCCGTTCAGTCCAACCAACTCCATAGTTACTCTCCGTCCGCCATTTCTACCGTGGCCGCTCCATCCACTACGTCCACAGGCAGGATCACGTCGCGGGCGAAGAGGGGCGGGACATCCAGCCCCAGCCGCTCATAGAGCTCCGGGGGGACGCTGATGTCGGCCAGGTAAAGATCGCCCACGGCCGGCCGCGCGGCCGGAGCCAGGAGGCCCACCTTAGGCAGGGCAAGGGTCAGGGTGGCCGCGGCCCGGATATGGGGCGTGAAGACGCGCCCGCCGGCCGTATCCACGCCAGAGGGCGCGTCCAGGCTGAGGATGGGAGCCAGGCTGCTGTTGGCGAGTTGGATCAGGTTGCGGGCCGCGCCCCGGGGATCGCCCCGCAGGCTATAGCCGATGACCGCGTCGATGACCAGATCGCACGGCGGCAGCTCCCAGCCCTCCTCGGCCCAGGCCATGGGCGCGTCCATGGCCTGCAGGATGGACAACTGGTGGAGGGGAACGCCCTGATAACCGTCCGCGGGGTGGGTGGTCACCACCTGCACCCACGCGCCCCAGTTGAGCAGGTGGCGAGCCGCGACCAGACCGCCGCCGCCGTTGCCGCCCCGGCCGGCAAGCACCACGATGGGCCGGTCCACGATGTCCCCGTCCAGCATGCGCTTGGCCAGCAGCGCCAGGTTGCGCCCGGCGTTCTCCATCATCTGGATCAACTGGATGTGATACTCCTCGATCATCAGCCGGTCCACCTCGATCATTTGGTCGGTGGTCAGGGCCGGCAGGGTGATGCGGGTCATAGCGTGTTCCTTTCAGCGGGACTTTGGTGGAACGCGGATTTTGCTGAGTGAAACGGATTGGCGCGGATTTTTTCCGGAAAAAATCGTACCTGCTCAATAAACCGGGGGAGAAACCGAGTTTTTACGAATATCCGTGACCTCCGAAGTGGCGACGGTAAAAACTCGGTTTCTTGCGCCCCGAAATATTGAGAAGATACAAAAAATCCGCGCCAATCCGTTTCACTCATAATCCCATGCCCCTTATGTCTCTTCCACAAATGGCGTAGGCGCGGCCGCGCTTTCCAGCCGAACCTCGCGTTCGAAGGCCGTGCTGATCAGATCGACGGCGTAGCGCTCGCTCTGCCAGAGCTCCACCGCCGGGTAGAAATCGGCCACCAGGGTGATGCGCAGTTCGCTCTCCGTCCAGGTGACGATGACATCGTCCACCGCGCTGTTGCGGCCGCGCTCCAGATATTCGGCCAGGCGCAGGATCGCGGCCAGCCGGGTCAGCCGCGCCTTATCCCCCGGCTCCATGATGGAGGCGAACGCGCCCAGGGTGGGCGTCCCCTTGCGATGGTAGCGGGTCAACAGGGCGATGAGCGCGATCTCGCGCGGGGCGAATCCGGGCAAGCCGTTGCTGACAATCAGCATCTGCGAATGGTGATGGTGGTCGGCGTAGTTGATGAGCGAGCCCAGATCGTGGAGCAGAGACGCGGCGTCGATCAGGTCCCGTTCGGGCGGGCCGTAGCCATGGAGCGGCTGCAACTGGTCGAAAACCCGGCGGGCCAGAAAACGCACGTGGTTGGCGTGGCGCTTCTGGTAGCGGTAGATGCGGGCCAGGTTGAGCACGCCGAAGCTGCGCACGTCGGCCGCCACCGGATAGTCCAAATGGCTCCAGAAACGCTCCAGGAAGAGACCCTCGCGCAGGCCGTTGACCGAGATGGTCAGGCTGTCCACGCCCAGCCGCGCCATGACCGCCTGCACCACCATCGCGCCGGGCAGGATGATGTCGGCCCGGTCCGGGCGCAGGCCGGCCAGTTTGCGGCGCTTGGCCAGGGGCAGGGTGCGCAGTTCGTCAATGGTCTCGGCCACCGACTCGGCGCTCAGCCGGAAGCCGTGGAGGGTGTTGAGGGGATAGGCCGAGCGGGCCGCTTCCCGGCGAGCCAGGTTGCGGATGGCGCCGCCCAGCCCCACCAGCGGACCGCTCCCCGCGGCCAGCCAGTCGAAGCCGTCAAGCTGGCGTTCGATTTCGGCCTGGAGCGCCTTGACCTCGCGCTTGCTGATGGGATCCGTGGTGACGAAGCCCTCGGTCAGGGCCAGCGCGCCCAGCAGCGCGGACTGGCCGCGCACAAAACGCTGGTCCTCCACCCGGCTGATCTGGGCGCTGCCGCCGCCGATGTCCAGCACATACCCGTCGCGAACATTGACGTCATTGATGGCCCCGATGACGCCGTAATAGGCCTCCCGCTCACCGTCCAGCACCTGCATGGTCATGCCCAGTCCCCGCTCCACCCTGGCCAGGAAATCCGGCCCGTTGGCGGCCTCGCGCACTGCGGAGGTCGCGGTGGGGATCAGCACGTGCACCCGGATGGCGTCGCAGAAACGTTTGAAGAGGCGCAGCGCGAAATAGGCCCGGTCCATGGCGTCCTGGCTCAGGCCCCGGTCCGTCATTCCCTGGCGCAGCCGCACCACCTCCCGGATCTCATCTTCCAGCCGGTAGGCGTAGCCGGGAATGGCGGACATGATGATCAGGCGTGCGGTGTTCGAACCGAGGTCAATGACGCCGTAACGCACCTCCTGTTGGGTCATATCGGATCTCCTGTCAGCGTGATGGGGGATGGGACGACCGGGTTGTGCATGCGCATTCACTATACATCAAGGCGGGAAGGGGTGACAAGATGAGGGGGTGACAAGGTGGCAGGGTGACAGCCCCCCTAGCCCCCCAAACTTGGGGGGAGAACGCCTGCTTGCCCGGCCACGCCCAGCCTCCCCCAGGAACTTACATTGAGTTGACCAACAACCGGGTACAATGAAACCGGAAAGGGGTCAACGATGAATAACAACGAAGCACGGATCGGATTCGAAGCGTACCTGAATCGACTCTATGGAGATCGAAGCAC
>JAJRVT010000116.1 GCA_024277175.1 Chloroflexota bacterium
GCCGCGTCCACCGCCTGTGCGATACCGGCCTGGGCCGTGTCCACGCCTACATCATCGTAGTTGGAGGGACCGCCCAGCCCTGTCCCGCACAGGCGACCGCGGTCGTCTATGATCGCGGCGCGGGTCTTGGTGCCGCCGCCATCGATTCCCAACACATATCGAGTCATCTCGTCTCCTCCGCGGAAAGAGTCGGCTTTATCGATGCCTTGACGACTTTGACGGGCTGCTCGCCCCCATTGATGAGCCGGAAACGGTCGGCCGCGGCCGGGACCACAAAAGTTTCAGCGTAGTTGAAGCGTTGTCGCATGCCGCCGGCCGTCTCCAGGATCACGGATTCACCCTCCACCAGGCTCATCACCTGGCAGGAGCCGTCCGTGTCCGCCTCGACGCTGTGGCTGAACTCGAAGCGGTGAACGTCGTAAAAATGCTCCGGATGGGTGGGCAAATGGAAAAGTTGCCAGCCGGGGCCTTCCCGGAGGAGATAGGGCTTGGCGATCAGTTCTTCACGCACCCTCTCCCCTTTGCGATCGAAATATAGGTTCTGGAAAGCGCGCTCGATGTTGAGGGGGCGAGGGTGGCCATCCAGATCCAGACGCATCCAGTCGTACATTTTGAAGGTGAAGATGTAGGGCGTGGCGCTGATCTCCAGCACCATGTTGTCGGCTCCAGAGCAGTGGATCGTGCCGTTGGGGATGAGGAAGAGGTCATGCTTGTGGGCCGCTTCCACGTTGACGAAGCGTTCGACGTCGATTTCGCTCCCCTCGGCCAGATTGCGCGCCAATTCACCCCGGAAAGCGTCCGGATCGATGTCCTCCTGGAAACCGAGATAGACCCGTGCGCCGGGCTTGCAGTCGAGAATGTAATAGGTCTCATCCTGGGTGAAGGTCTCGCCAAAGTGACGGCGGATGAACTCGGGGCGGGGATGGCACTGGAGCGATAGATTGCCGCCGTCCATGGTGTCGAGGAAGTCGAAGCGGATGGGAAACTCGTAGCCGAAGCGGTCGGCGCCGTCGCCCAGCACCGCGCGGTGACCGCGGAACATGAGGAAGTCAAAACTCACTTCCAGCAGCCGCCCATGGCTTTCGAACAACAGGCCGTTTTCGGGCGTAATCAGCTCAAAGGACCAGGCGTAGTTGGGCACGTCCTGGTGCAGTTGCGGGATCTTCTCCTTGATCCACTGGCCGCCCCAGGGTCCCGGTTCGAACCAGGGTCGGACCCGAAAATAGTTGCGGCTCATCCGGGCCAGGCCGGCGCGTAGATCATCGCCCGCCATGAACGCAGGGTCGTCGGGCCGCTGCCCGTCGACGATCAAATCGATGGCGGGCAGGAGCTCAGCCTTGTGGCGGTTGAGGGCCACCCAGTCGACGAAGTAGAAGCGCTTGTACATGGCCTTGGGCGCGTCCGGCCGGGCGACGCCCAGGTTGGCGATGCTGCCCGCCCGCGCGCGGAATTGCACTTCGTTCTTGGGCAGATCCACGTAGACCAGGGTCCCCTCCCAGCCGGCCAAGGCCGCGCCGCAGCCGTAGAGGATCGTCATGGTAGAAGTCCGACTTTTGGCAAAAGTCGGACTTCTACGTCCCGCATGGTCATCAGGACGAAAGGCAGCCAACCGATCGGCATCGAAAAAGTCCGCCAGTTTGCCCGTAAAGCGCGTGCCGAAAATCGGGTCATCACCGCCCAGGAAGGGTGCGACCATCGCTTCGATGGCTGCGGGCGAACGGAGCGCCTGGGCCACATCCAGCCAGCGCGCCTGGACGCCCTGCTGCGCCAATGCACGGTCCAATCGTGCGCGCAGGACGTCCCAAAAGACGCCGCCGTAGCCATCGATGATAACCCGGCTCTCGCCTGCCAGCCGTTGGGCCAACGCGTCATAGCCCAGTTCGATCTTCCCGGATTCGAGCGGGAAGCCGGGATAAAGGTCGTACTGTCCCGCCGGGGTGGCGACGTGGCGGGTCGGGAGCAGTTCCTGGGTTGTCTTCCGCCAGGGTGTGTCCACAGCTACTCTCCCTGCTCCGGACGATGGAAGTCATCCTCGTACCGGGTGATGTCCGCCTGTCGCCAGTTGCCGAAGGCCACTTCCAGCACGCGCACCCGGGGGCCGGCGCTGCTCAGCCGGTGCCTGGCATTGGCCGGGATCCAGATTTCATCGCCGGCTTTGGGATAAAAAACCTGATCCCCAACCTGGACGATCGCGCCGTCGTCCAGCACAATCCACAGTTCAGCCCGGCCAGTGTGGGATTGCAGGCTGAGTCGTTGTCCCGGTTCGACCTGCATAAGGCTCACAGTGACCTCTTCATTGTGTGCGTACTGCTTGAAGGAGCCCCATGGGCGTTCGATCTGCTGGACGGGCGGCTTTTGAGAGGGGATGGGCTTACTTGCGTAGTCGGTCATGTGGCGACGCCCTCCGCGCCTGGAATCAGCGATAGCGTCCATACTCGCGGGCGGTCTCGAACATGGCGACGATGTTTTCTGGCTTCACATCGATCATGTGGTTGCAGGAAGCCAGGATATATCCTCCGCCGGGGGCCAGCGCGTCGATGCGGCTTTTCACCTCGGTGATGACCTCGTCCGTGGAAACGTCGCCCTCCAGCCCCTCAACCGCGCCATGAAAGGTGATGTCATCGCCGTAGGCTTCCTTGAGAGCATGAGCCTCCATGCCCCTGGATGAGGTCTGGACAGGATTGAGCACGTTCACGCCGACCTCGATCAGGTCCGGGATAACGGTGAAGATAGCGCCGTCGGTATGGCGAAAAAGCGCGGCGTGGGGCGCTTTTTCGTGGATCAGATTGTGCAGCTCACGCTCAGCCGGTTTGATGAATTTGCGATACATTTTGGGGGAGATCAGCAAATTGTTCTGCGCGCCCAGATCATCGCCGGTTTCGACCATGTGCACGTAAGGGCCAACCGCATCCAGAAAAATGGTGAAGACGTCCTTGTAGATCTCCAGGATGTGGGCGATCATGGCCTCGGCCACATGGGGCGCCCGGACCAGGGTCATGAAGAACTCGTCCATCTTTTGCAGTTGACAGCATCGATCCAGAAAGCCATAAGTCAGCGGATTGCGGGCCACGATGGCGTAGTCCGTTTCCTCGTACAGACGCCTGGCCTCTTCGGCCAAGCCCTCGGCGGAAAACATGTCGGCTGCCTTGGGCCAGTCGTAGGCCTCGACCTCCTCGACGGTGGTGGCGCCGTGCAGGGGGCTGATGGTGGTGTAAACCCACAGCCCCGCCCGTTGATAGCCGATTCCCCAATCGTCGATGAACGTGCCGTCCTCCAGTTCAACCGTTTTGGAGCGAGGACTTTTCTTCAGGAAGACCCGGCGGAAGTCGATATCGAAGTGTTCCAGAATACGCTCATCATAGTAGTTGGCGGTCGTGCCGGAGCGGACGGGTGGGATCGGCTCCAGCCCCAGATACTCGCGCAGGCGGTGGTAGGTCTGATCCAGCAGCATCGTCGCGTTGCCCATCAGATCCAGGGGGACCCGATCGGGTTCTTCGTGGTTGATCGCGGCTACGACGCGCTCGCGATGGGTGTAGGCCACCATGGCGTCACTATCTCCTATGGAGTGTATGCTTCTCGATCGATCAGGGTCGGCTCGCCATCGATGGCGACGACGATCTTTCTGAAATTGTGCTGGGCGATAGCGCCGTAGTCGTGGCCCGCCTCGGCGGGGAAGACTCCCAGATAGGTCAGAAC
>JAJRVT010000117.1 GCA_024277175.1 Chloroflexota bacterium
CACGTTGATTGCCTCGCCCTTGTCCGACGACCCAGGCGGGGTGAGGACCGGCAGATAGCCCCCGTCCAGGAGCAGGCGCAGCAGGCCGGTGTTGACCCGCTCGACTGTTCCGGTCCAGTCATCGCGCAGGACCATGCGCCGGCCGTTGATGCGCACCCGCAGCTTGTCCTTACGCTTGCCCTCGAAGATGCGCCCGTCCAGCCCGGAAAGGCCGACCGCGTTGACGCCGGCGCGCTGGAACTTCTCCACCCACATCTTGTTGAGCTGGCCGCAGTAGACCATCTCGAAAATCTCCAGGGTGCGCCGGTCCGTGCGCCGGCTCACGTAGCCGCTCTCGCTGGTCACGAACTGGGGCGGATGGCCCAGGGCCACGGCCACCTCGTTGGTCGTCTCCGCGCCGCCATGGACCAGCAACAGCTCCCGCCCCGCGGCCCGCAGCCCCGCGATGTCCTCCACAACGGCGTCGATGTTCAGGTCCTTGCCGCCGCCGACTTTGATTACGATCATGATGAGTGATTGTCCTTGGTTTGAGTAAAAATTGAAGATTGAGGATTGACAATTGGGTGGCGGAGTCGGCCCCATTGAAGCGGCCAACCCCGCTGACCAATCTTTAATCCTCAATCTTCAATTTGCTTTTCTACACCGGATGCAACCCCGGAAACCCCAACCCCGTGGTCTCCTCCCAGCCGTACATGAGATTCATGCACTGGACCGCGCTGCCGGCCGCGCCCTTCATGAGGTTGTCGATGGCGCACAGGGCGACGACGCGGCGGGTGTCGGGATCGAAGTCGAAGCCCACGTCGGCGAAATTGGAGCCGGCCAGGATCTTGGGTTCCGGGTAACGATAGACGCCCGTTCGCTCTTTGACTATGCGAATAAAAGATTCATTGCGGTAGGTTTGGCGATAGGCCTTCCAGAGATCCCGCTCGCTGACGCCCTCCTTGACGAAGAGGTGGGCCGTGGCCAGAACCCCGCGCACGTTGTCCACCGCCGTGGCGCTGAGGTGCACCTGCGCGTCCGCGCCCGTGGCGCGGATGGCCTGGACGATCTCGGCCGTGTGGCGGTGGCCTGTGGGCGCGAAGCTACGCATAACCCTGGCCCGCTCCGGGTGGTGGGTGGCCTCGCTGAACTTGTTTCCCCCCTCGCTGCTGCCCACCTTCACCTCGCAGATGACGCCCCGCTCGGCCTCCACCAGGCCGTGGACGAAGAGGGGACGGATGGCCAGGTTGGTGGCGGTGGCGTTGCAGCCCACGCCGCTCACATAGGACGCGCCCGCCAGCTCCTCCCGGTGCAGTTCGGGCAAGCCGTAGACGAATCTGGCCAGCCAGCCGGGGTTGGCGTGGGGCTTACCATACCAAATCGTATAGTCATCGGGGGCCCGCAGACGGAAGTCCGCGCTCAGGTCGATGATGCGCTCCGCCAGCCCGGCGAAATGGTCGATGCGGCCCATGGCTCCCCCGTGGGGCAGGCCCAGGAAGAGCAGATCGCACGGCTCCAACTCCTCCACGCTCACGAACTTGAGCCGGGTGGCCCCCCGCAGGTTGGGGTGGGTGAAATGAACATACGCGCCGGCGTTGCGCTCGCTGGTCACCTGCTGCACCTCCACGTTGGGATGGAAGAGCAACAGCCGCAACAGCTCGCCGCCGACATAACCGGATGCGCCCACAATGGAGACGCGGATTGGATTGGTCATGGTCACCTTTCTCAAGTGGTAGGTGGCAAGTGGCAAGTGGCAGGTGGCAAGTGGCAAGTGGCAGGTGGCAAGTGGCAAGTGGCAAGTGAGTGACTCGTCACTGGTCACTCGTCACTCGTCAATCCCCACCGGCCAGCGAAACGGGCTGATACTCCGGCGCGCCGTTGGACCAGCCGTTGGCCGCGCGCCAGCCGTCTTTGGCCACCTTGAGCGCGAAATCCACCATGCGGTCGGGAATGTTCACGCCTGTAGGGTCGATGCTATTACGAAATTCCATGGTGTAGTTGACTTCGTTGACCAGCAGCCCCCGCTCTGGGTCCTCCAGCACGTCGATGGCCACCACGCCGCCGCCCACGGCCTTGGCCGCGCGTACACAGAGGTCGTTCAGTTCCGGCGTGATGGGACAGACGCTGGACCGGCCGCCCCGCGCGGTGTCGGTGATCCAGTGGGCCGAGTCCCGGTAGATGGCGGCGATGGTCTCGTCGCCGATGACGAAGGCCCGAATGTCGCGCATGGGCTTGTCGATGTATTCCTGGATGTAGAAGATACTGTGGTGATAGGTCCCCAGCACCGACTTGTGCTCCAGGACGGCCTCGGCCGCCTCCCGGTCGTTGAGCTTGCTGAGCAGCCGGCCCCACGATCCCACCGCGGGCTTGAGCACCACAGGATACCCCAGTTCTTCGATGGCCTCCAGCGCGCTCTCCGGCGTGTACGCGACCAGGGTGCGGGGCGAGGGCACGCCGGCCGCGGTCAGCGCGCTGGTGGTCTGGAGCTTGTTGCCGCAGACGTCGGCCACATGCGCGGAGTTGACCGTGCGCACGCCCCGGTCGTTGAGGATGCGCAGGCTGTAGAGCGCGCGGCTGTGGTTGATGCAGCGCTCCACGATCACGTCGTAGCCGGCGTAGAGATCGTTGTAGCGCTGGCCGCCCGTCAGCTCGAAGATGAGCTTGCGGTCGTCCAGCAGGTCGAAGTCCACGCCCCGCTTCTGGAAGGCCGTGAAGAGCAGCTTTTCCTCGGCCCGCACCCGGCTGTAGAGAATGCCTACTTTGGTCATGTGGTTACTCGC
>JAJRVT010000118.1 GCA_024277175.1 Chloroflexota bacterium
CTGATCACCAAACGCACCCAAATCGGCGGTCTGGACAAGGTCGCCGGCTATGATGTGCTCAACGCCATCTTTGGCCGCGACATCATGATCGCCGGCATCGGCTTCCCTGTCTCGATTTTGTGGTGGATCCTGATCACAGCCCTGGCCACATGGATCCTGCTGCGCACCCGGGTGGGTAACTGGATCTTTGGCGCCGGCGGTGCGCCCGAAGCGGCGCGCAACGTGGGCGTGCCTGTGGACAAGCTGAAGATCGGTCTCTTCATGACCACGGCTTTCGCCGCCTGGCTGGTGGCGGTTATTCAGTTGACCGTGGTCAAGTCGGCCGACACCCTGCGCGGCGAAGGGCAGGAGTTCATCGTCATCATCGCCGCGGTGATCGGCGGCAATCTGCTCACCGGCGGCTATGGCTCCGCCATCGGCGCGGCCCTGGGCGCGCTGATCTTTGGCATGGTGCGCCAGGGCATCGTCTTCGCCGGGGTGGACGCGGACTGGTTCTTCGTCTTCCTGGGGGGCATGTTGATCATCGCCGTGCTGGTGAACAACTATATCCGGCAGACGGCCGAGAAAGCGAGGAGATAAGCCATGGCAGATCGACAAACGCCGCTGATCGAAGTGCGTCATATTTCCAAATATTTCGGCAACGTCATCGCCCTGAACGACGTCTCCATGTCGGTCAACGTCGGCGAAGTCATGTGTCTGTTGGGGGACAACGGGGCCGGCAAATCGACGCTGATCAAGGTCCTCTCCGGTGTGCACAAGCCCAGCGAAGGCGAGTACCTGGTGGACGGGGATGTGGTGGATTTTGACTCCCCGCGCGACGCACTCAACCGGGGCATCGCCACCGTCTACCAGGACCTGGCCATGATCCCCCTCATGAGCATCTCCCGCAACTTCTTCCTGGGATCCGAGCCGACTACAGGCTGGGGGCCCTTCCGCCGCTTCAACATCAAATTCGCCAACCAGGTGACGCGCGAGGAGATGGCGCGCATGGGCATCGACATCCGTGACACCTCCCAGCCGGTGGGCACCCTCTCCGGCGGCGAACGCCAGTCGGTGGCCATCGCGCGGGCGGTCTATTTCGGGGCCAACGTGCTGATCCTGGATGAGCCGACCGCGGCCCTGGGCGTCAAGCAGGCCGGAACCGTGCTGCGCTACATCGCCCAGGCGCGCGCCAAGGGCATCGGCGTCATCTTCATCACCCATAACCCCCACCACGCCTACGCGGTGGGCGATCGCTTCACCATCCTCAAACGAGGGCGCACGGTCGGCACCTTCACCAAGGAGGAGTTGAGCCGGGAGGAGATGGTGCGCATGATGTCCGGCGCCGATGAACTGGATGCGTTGAGCCATGAGTTGGAAGAGTTCGCCCGGGAAGAGGCCGATGATCAAGAGATGGCCAAATTGGACCAGCAACTGGCTAAGACGCTGGAAGAGGAAGCGTGAACGCTTCAATGAATGAACGCGCGCTGCGTATCGGCGTCATCGGCGTCGGCGGCATGGGCGCGCGACACGCCCGTAACCTGGCCGGGGCCGTGGCCCGGGGCCGGGTTGCGGCGGTCATGGATGTGGATACGGTCCGGGCGTCCGCGGTGGCGGAAGAGTGCGGCGGCGCCCGGGTTTACGACGACGCGCTGGCCCTGATTCGCGATCCCCAGGTGGACGCGGTGGTCATCGCCTCCCCGGATCCCACCCACGCGGCCCTGGCCCAGGCCTGCCTGGCCGTGGGGAAGCCGGTCCTGTGCGAGAAGCCTCTGGCCACCAACCTCCAGGACGCGCGCGCGGTGGTGGAGGCGGAGGCGGCCCTGGGGCGGCGACTGATCCAGGTAGGCTTCATGCGCGTCTATGACCCGAGCCACCAGGACGTGAAAGCGGTGGTCACATCGGGCCGGATCGGGCGCCCCCTTTTTTTCCGGGGCTATCACACCAACACCAGCCAGGATGGCCTTCCCCGCACCCTGGATGACGTGGTCGTCAACTCCGCGGTCCACGACATCCACTCCGCACGCTGGCTCCTGGACGACGAGGCAACCGAAGTCTTCATCCAGCACATTCCCTGGAACCCCAATGATCCGACCACCTGCCGCCTGGTCACCGTGCAGATCCGGTTTGCGCGCGGCGGCCTGGCCTTCATCGAGATGAACGCAGACGCGGGCTATGGCTACGAGGTCACCGCGGCGGTAGTGGGAGAGCAGGGCGCGGTGGAGAGCCAGGCCCTCGCCAGCCCGGCGGTGCGGATCGGGGGCGTCCGAAGCCAAACGGTAGATCCGGATTGGCTGGTTCGTTTCAACACGGCCTACACGCGTGAGATCCAGGCCTGGACCGAGGACGCGCTGGCCGGGCGTTACACAGGCCCCTCCGCCTGGGACGGCTACATGGCCTTGGCCATCGCCGAAGCCGCCCTGGAGTCGGCCCGCGTCGGGCGTCCCGTGGCGGTGAAAGCCATGGAGCGGCCGGAGATCTATGGAGGGTGATGGGAAGATTGGGACATTGGGAGATTGGCGCTCGACCGGAGAGCCATCAATCTCCCGATCTCCTCAATCGCCCCAATTCCTCCGCCAACCAACATCGCTCAGGAGAGAACCCATGAGCCAGGATAAGACCGTACGTTTGACCATGGCCCAGGCCATTGTACGCTTTCTGAAAGAACAATACACGGAACGGGACGGCGTGGAGCAGCCCTTCTTCGCCGGCTGTTTCGGCATCTTCGGCCACGGCAACGTGGCCGGCATCGGCCAGGCGCTGATGCAGGAGCCGGACTTCCGCTACTACCAGACCCGCAACGAGCAGGCCATGGTGCACACTGCGGCGGCGTTCGCCAAGCAGAAGAACCGTCTGCGCACTTTCGCCTGCACCTCTTCCATCGGTCCCGGCGCGACCAACATGATCACGGCCGCGGCCGGCGCAACCATCAACCGCCTGCCCGTGCTCCTGCTGCCGGGCGACGTCTTCGCGCGCCGCAACGCCGCGCCCTTGCTCCAGCAGCTGGAGTGGGAGCACAGCCAGGAGATTTCGGTCAACGACGCCTTCAAGCCCGTCTCCCGCTACTGGGACCGCTTCAACCGGCCGGAGCAGATCCTCACCGCGCTGCCGGAAGCCATGCGCGTGCTCACCTCCCCGGCGGACACGGGCGCGGTCACCCTGGCCCTGCCCCAGGATGTGCAGGCCGAAGCCTATGACTATCCCCTGCACTTTTTCCGCAAACGGGTCTGGCATATTCCCCGCAACCGGCCCGATGAGGGCGCGATTCGGCGCGCGGCGGACTGGATCCGCACAGCCAAACGGCCCCTGATCGTGGCCGGCGGCGGCGTCATCTACAGCGAGGCCACCGAGGCCCTGCGCGCGTTCGTCGAGCAGACGGGCATCCCCGCGGGCGAGACCATGGCAGGCAAGGGCAGCCTGCGCTATGACCACCCCCTCTGCATGGGTGCGATCGGCGTCACAGGGACGTCCGCGGCTAACATCCTGGCCAAGGAGGCCGACCTGGTCATCGGCGTCGGCACCCGCTACAGCGACTTCACCACGGCCAGCAAGACCCAGTTCCAGGCCCCCCGCGTGCGTTTCGTCAACATCAACGTGGCCGAGTTCGACGCTTACAAGCACTCGGCCCTGCCCCTGGTGGGCGACGCTCGTGTGACGCTGGAGGAACTGGCCGCGGCCCTGGGCGATCACCGCGCGGACGAGGCCTACAGCGCCAAGGCCCGCCAACTCCACGACGAGTGGGAGGCCGAGGTGGACCGGATCTACGCCATCCGCAACCAGCCCCTGCCCTCCCAGGGCGAGATCATCGGGGCCATCAACGAGGAAGGCGACCCGGACGCGATCATGGTCTGCGCGGCCGGCAGCCTGCCCGGCGATCTGCACAAGCTCTGGCGCACCCGCCACCCCAAGCAGTACCACCTGGACTACGGCTACAGTTGCATGGGCTACGAAATCGCAGGCGGCCTGGGCGTGAAGATGGCCGCGCCGGAGCGGGAGGTCTATGTGCTGGTGGGCGATGGCTCCTACCTCATGCTGGCCAACGAGATCATCACCTCCATCCAGGAGGGCTACCGGCTGACCATCGTGCTCATGGACAACCACGGCTACAAGAGCATCGGCGCGCTGAGCCGCTCCCTGGGCGAGGAGGGGTTCGGCACCCGTTTCGCTTTCCCAGAGGAGGAGGGGCTGCCGTCCGACGCGGCCGGCGAAGGGGTCAAGACCCTGCCTGTAGACCTGGCCATGAACGCCCGCAGCCTGGGCGCGCATGTCATCGAGTGCCAGGGGCGTGACGAGCTGATCACGGCCCTGAAAGCGGCTAAGAACAGCGACCGAACGACTGTGATCTACATCGAAAACGACCGCTACGTGGGCGTGCCCGGCTACGAAAGTTGGTGGGACGTGCCCGTGGCCCAGGTCAGCGAGATCGACAGCGTCAACGCCGCCCGGGAGGAGTATGAGGAGATGCGAGCGAAGGAGCGATATTATTAGAAATTGAAGATTGAAGATTAAAGATTGAAGATTAAAGATTGAAGATTGAAGATTAAAGATTGGAGATTGGGAGATTAAAGGGATTGGGATGCGCCGGTAGGTCACCCATCCTTGGGTGACGGTTTCGCCCGCCCAGGGGAGTCAATATTTTGCGAAATTTGTCGGGCAGGGATGCCCGACCTACGAGTGACTGTTTATCGAAGAACGTCGGGCAGGGATGCCCGACCTACTAGAAACGAGGATTGTTAGCGTGAGCGACAAAGGACAACTGCTCAATTTTATCGACGGGAAATGGCGGCGCTCCAGCGCCAGCGAGTATCTGGACATCATCAACCCGGCCACGGCCCAGGCCATGAGCACGGTGCCCCTCTCTCCCGGTGGTGAGGTGGATATGGCTGTGCGTGCGGGTATGAAGGCCTTCCAGGAATGGCGCCGCACGCCGGTGGAAGACCGTATCCAGCATCTCTTCGCCCTCAAGGTGCTGCTGGAAGACAACATCGATGACATCGCCCGGGTCATCACCCATGAATGCGGTAAAACCTACGCCGAGAGCGTCGGCGAGATGCGCAGGGGCATCGAGGATGTGGAGGTGGCCTGCGGCGCGCCCATCCTCATGCAGGGACGCAACAACGAGGACATCGCCCGGGGCATCGACGAGCACATGATCCGCCAGCCCCTGGGTGTGGTCACCGCCATCACGCCCTTCAACTTCCCGGGCATGATCCCCCTCTGGTTCATGCCCTACGCGCTGGCTACAGGCAACTGCTTCATCCTCAAACCCAGCGAAAAGGTCTCCATGTCCAGCCAGATGCTCTTCGAGCTGCTGGAGCAGGCTAACTTCCCGCCGGGGGTGGTGCAACTGGTCAATGGCGGCAAGGAGACGGTGGACGCGCTGCTGGATCATCCGGGCGTCAAGGCCGTCAGCTTCGTGGGGTCCACGCCGGTGGCTAAGTACGTCTACAGCCGGGCCACGGCCAACGGCAAGCGGGCCCAGTGCCAGGGCGGGGCCAAGAACCCGGTGGTCATCATGCCCGACGCCGATATGGAGACCACCACCCGCATCATGGCCGACTCCGCGTTCGGCTGCGCGGGGCAGCGTTGCCTGGCGGCCTCGGTGGCCATCACCGTGGGCGAGGCCAAAAACGAGTTCACCGAGATGATCGCGGACGCAGCCAGCACCCGCAAGGTGGGCTTCGGCCTGGACGAAGGCGTGCAGATGGGCCCAGTCATCACGCCGGAGAGTAAGGCGCGCATCGAAGGGCTGATCGAGAAGGGCGCGCAGGAGGGGGCCGACATATTGGTGGACGGCCGCGGCCAGACCGTGGACGGCTATAAGGACGGCTACTGGGTCTTCCCCACCGTGCTGGATGGGGTCAATCCGGAGGGCGAGATCGCCAACACCGAGATCTTCGGCCCGGTGCTCAGCCTCATGCACGCGGAAACCCTGGACGAGGCCATCGAGTTGGTCAACCACCGCAACTACGGCAACATGGCCTGCATGTTCACCAGCAGCGGCGCGGCCGCGCGCCAGTTCCGCTATTCGGCCGACGCCGGTAACATCGGCATCAACATTGGCGTGGCCGCGCCCATGGCCTTCTTCCCCTTCAGTGGCTGGAACGACAGCTTCTTCGGCGATCTCCACGCCCAGGCCCACCACGGCATCGAGTTCTACACCCAGACCAAGGTGGTGATCGAGCGCTGGCCGCGGGAGTGGAGCCGGCAGTTTTGACAAGATGACAGGATGACAACATGACTTACGATCTCGGTATCGGCGTCATCGGCATGGGCTGGATGGGGATGGTGCATGGCCGCTCCTATCGTCAGGTGGCGGACCGCTTTTACGACAGCGGCATTCGGCCCCGGCTGGTGATCTGCGCCGATGAATCAGAGGAGCGGGCCCGCAGCGCGCAGGAGCGGCTGGGCTTCGCCGAGATGACGACCGATTGGCGAGCGGTGGTCGACCACCCGGACGTACAGGTGGTGAACATCGCCGCGCCCAATTTCCTGCACCTGGAGATGGTGGAGGCTGTCACCGCGGCCGGCAAGCATGTCTTCTGCGAGAAGCCGGTGGGGCGCACACCCCAGGAGACCGCGCAGGTGGAGGCGCTGGCGCGTAAGGCCGGCGTTATGTCCTTCGTGGGCTTCAACTACCGCTGGGCGCCCCTGGTCCAGTACGCCAAACAGCTCATCGATGAGGGCCGCATCGGCAAGCTGACCCACTACCGGGGCCGCTTTTTCTCCATGTACGGCAGCAATCCCTACAGCCAGTTGAGCTGGCGCTTCGAGTACGAGCAGGCTGGGCTGGGCGTGCTGGGCGATCTCATGCCCCACGTGATCGACATGGCTCACATGCTGGCCGGCCCTATGAAGCAGGTAGCGGCCAATCAGCACACCTTCATCACCGAACGCCCCCTGCCCATCCCCGGCAAGGGCACCCACTTTTCCCTGGGCCAGCCCGGGGACCCCACCGGTCCCGTGACCAACGAGGACTACGCGGCCGCGCTGGTGCAGTTCGAGAACGGCGTCCAGGGGACGCTGGAGGCCTGCCGGGTCATCTACGGGCCCAAATGCGAGATGGCCTTCGAGATCAACGGCACGGAAGGCGCGATCCGCTGGAATTTCGAACGCATGAATGAGTTGGAACTCTACTTGCCCGGTGAATCAGACACCCACGATGGCTACACAAGATTGCTCGGCGGTCCTAAGTATCCCTTCCACGGACGCTTCAACCCCGGCGACGGCATCGGCATGGGCTACGAGGACCTGAAGATCATCGAGGCCTACCAGTTCCTCCAGTCCATCGTTGACGGCCAGCAGCGGGAGCCCAGCTTCAAGGCCGCCCTGGACCTAGCCCGCGTCCAGCAGGCTATGGTGGATTCGTGGGAAGCGGGGGGTTGGGTGAAGATTGAAAATTGAAGATTAAAGATTGGGTGGCGGGATTGGCGGGGTTCCCTGTCATTTCAGGAAAACCGCGCCAAACGCATGCCACCAATCTTTAATCCTCAATCCTCAATTTCAACATTCCCCCGCTCAATAAGGAGTGAATCCTATGAACACTATCTATGTCGGCAACGCTCCCTGCTCCTGGGGAATGCTGGAATTCGAACAGGTGACGGACGAGCCCATCGGCTATGAGCAGATGTTGAAGGAGCTGGACGAAACGGGGTACGCAGGCACGGAACTGGGAGACTGGGGATACTTCCCCACCGACCCGGAACGCCTCAGCCAGGCGCTGAAGGCCCACAACCTGGTCATCACAGGCGCGTTCACCCCCGTGGCCTTCGCCGATCCGGACGCGCACCAGGCGGGCGTGGAAACGGCCCTGCGCAACGCCCGCCTGCTCCATGAGACGGCCACGCGGCTGGGCCAATCCATCACGCCCTACGTGGTGCTGGCCGACGACAACGGCAGCGACCCGGTGCGCACCCAGCACGCGGGCCGGGTCACGCCGGAGATGGCGCTGTCGGATGCCGGCGCGCACACGTTTGCTCGTGGCGTCGAAACCGTGGCCCAGGCCGTCCGCGAGGAGACCGGGCTCCCCGCCGTCTTCCACCACCACTGTGGCGGCTTCGTGGAGACGCCGGACGAGATCGAGCGCCTGCTGGCCATGACCAACCCCGACCTGGTGGGCCTTGTGCTGGATACGGGCCACTACGTCTGGGGGTCGGGCGACTGCCAGGGACCCACCGCGGCCCTGGATCGCTTCCGGGACCGCATCCGCTATATCCACTTCAAGGACTGCAATCCCCAGGCCATGGCCCAGGCCCGGGAACACGAATGGGATTATTTCGAGGCCATGCGCCACGGCATTTTCTGCGAGCTTGGTCAGGGATGCGTGGATTTCCCTGCGGTGGTTGACTGGCTGCGAGCTCAGGAGTATAATGGGTTTGTCACCGTAGAGCAAGACATACTGCCGGGGATGGGGCGCCCCAGAGAAAGCGCCGCCCGCAACCGGACGTACCTGCGCCAACTCGGCATTTAACCAACGCCCCCAAGGACGGCTATCATGATTCTTCGCACCCCAAGCGTCATTTCCATCCGTCGCGTAATCTGCGTAAGCCTCGCACCCTGGCTGCTTTCCACCATCCTACTGGCGCTCCTCGCCACATCTGCCCTGGCCCAAGGCGAGACCTGGCAACCCATCGGCCCCGCGGGTGACCAGGACTGCGAATCGGTCGCGGCCGCGGTCGTCCCCGGCGCGAACGGGGGGCTGTACACGGCCGGCCGGGGCTGCGGCGTCTTCTACAGCGAGGACGGCGGCGTGAGCTGGATGAACCGCGGCGTCGGGCTGCCGGCGGGAGGGGTCACCGCGTTGGCCGCAGCCCCGTCTCAGCCCGCCCGGCTCTATGCCGGGGCTGACCGCACCATCTATCGCAGCGATGACGGCGGCCGTTCGTGGCGGAAGCTTTCCGGATTTCCCAGCGGTTCCACCGGGGAGGACGTGGACCATATCGTCGTTCATCCCACAAATCCGGACATCCTCTACGCCGTGCGCGGGGCGTTCGCCTTCTGGGGACCGCTGACCTATTTATACCAGAGCATGGACGGCGGCGAGATCTGGACCAAGATCGGCTCCGGGAAAATGAACGACATCGCCTTCGATCCCGGCGATCCCCGGCGGGTGTATGTAACCGATGACACCCGGATCCTTCGCAGCAACGACGACGGGAAAATCTGGGAGGAATTGACTGTGGATCCCCGACATCCCTACCCGGTCGAGCGGCTGCATGTGGCGGCGGGGTCTATCATCTACGCTGCCATGGGATCCGGCGGCGGGGTCTATCGTAGCAACGACGGCGGCGAATCCTGGACAGCCATCAACGAGGGCCTGTCAGACACGTTCATCACCGCGCTGGCCGGTGACCCGGCTGATCCCCTGGTCCTCTACGCCGCCGCGTACGGCGGCGACATCCTCCGTTATGATGCTGGCTCCTGGACCCTGCTCGCGGCTCAGGAGGACACGCCCTTCTCTGCAGTGAACTGGCTGACCCTGGACAGCGGCGCGGACGCGCTGCCTGGCCTGCTGGCCGCCACGTCCGAGGGACTCTTCCGCAGCCAGGACGGCGTCCAGTGGCGGTTGCTCAGCGGAGACGTGCAGAACCTGTGGGTGAACGTTTACGATCTCGCGATAAGGGCCGGGGATCCGGATGAAATGTGGATCGCGGCCGGTCTGGATGGTGTTTTCTCCCATGGGATCCAGCCGGATGATAGCGTTGTGTATCCGTGGGTGAAGCGAAGCAGCGGGCTGGAAGGGCAGCGGGTCCTTTCCTTGGCCCTGGATCCCCAGAACTCGGCGATCCTGTACGCAGGGACGGAGACGAACCTCTTCAAGAGCGAGGACCGCGGTCTGAGTTGGCGGGAGAGCGACCAGGGGCTGGAGCCGCCGCCCCTGCCCACGCCCCACCGGGCCGCGGCGGAGTCGACCGGTCTCTCCGTCACCGCCCTGGCTGTGGATCCGACCGACAACAACAGAGTTTACGCCGGGACTTCCCAGAGTCTCTTCATCAGCGATGATGGCGGAGCGAGTTGGGTGGCCAACACCGATTTTGCAGACGTCCCCAACTGGCCCCTCTACCCAACCATCAGGCAGATCGCCATCGCGCCCAGCGATCCGAACACCCTCTACGCCGTGGTGCGCTTGGGCGGGCGAGAAAAGCATATTTTCAAAAGCATAGACGGTGGCGAAAGCTGGACTATACCCGCGATCGGCGGAACTGCAATGCGCGCTCCCGGTCGGCTGGCCATAGATCCGCTGGACGCGGAGACTGTTTACAGCGTCTCAGAAGGCGACGGCTATGGAGGCGGCGTCTGGAAGAGTGAGGATGGCGGTCACACCTGGCGCATGATCAGCCCGGACGATCTCGGATTCATGGGTTCGTCTATCGCTATAGCCGGAAAAGAGACCCTGACCATCGCCGTGACGGGCATGAAAAGAGGCCCAGGCGAAGAAAAGAGCCATCCGGCCGCCTACCTGAGTGGAGATGGCGGTAAGCGTTGGCTCCCGATCGAGGGCGGACTGAGCGCCCCCCTCACCATCCTGGCTTTCAACCCGGACGAACCGGCCCATCTCTACGCGGGCACAGCAGGCATGAGCGTGATGGAAGCGGACTTTGGTCGGCGGCAGGCGTTCCTGCCCACGGTCTTCGCCCGGTGACAAGGTAGGAGATTGGAGAGATTGGAGAGATTGGAGAGATTGGAGATTCGATCAATCCCGACGGGTAAAATCACGGTTCTCAATCTGACTTCCGCTTCGTTCAATACACAAAGGCGTCTATCATGATTACACTCTCCCCCTGGCGAAAACGGCGACGCACCCTTGTCGCCATCCTGCTCATGGCCGCCATCGCGCTCGCCCTGATGGCTAGCGGACCGACGCAACGAGCGAGAGCGGAAGACAGCGGCGGCTGGCGGCCCATCGGCCCGGACGGCGGCGCAGACGGCGCCATTCTGGTGCATCCGACAGATCCAAACCGCATCTTCATCAGCGCCAGTGACGGCCTCTTCCGCAGCGACGATGGCGGTGATCATTGGCGGACCTTGTATGTGCGCAATACACGGATCGGGGCTCCCCGCGCCGTCGTCCTCCATCCTACAGATTCGGACACCCTTTACGCACTCTTCCGACGCGAGACCTATCCATTTGACATCGAGGTTTTCGTCAGCCATGATGGCGGCGAATCCTGGCTCTTTCGATTCAGTCCTCCACGCATCGACGGCTACGACAGCGTTGTGAATCCCACCCTTGCCATTGCGCCTTCGGAGCCGGGGTCCCTCTACCTCTTCGCCAACCATCGGCTCTATAAAAGCGAAGATGACGGCTCTTCCTGGAAGAGACTGGACGTCAGCGGACACGAAATCACTTCCATCGTCGTCGCCCCGGCTGACGCCAATATTGTGTACGCGATCACTGCGGGCGGATCCAACATACCCTCCCGGATTCTCAAAAGCGAAGACGCGGGTGAGCATTGGTTCAGCCTGAACAGGCCAGGCGATTGGGGGATCGGGACGTTGGCGGTCCACCCGACAGACCCGGACACCCTGTTCGTCAGCGTGGACGATGGCCTACACGTGAGCCGCGATGGCGGCCGGACCTGGTCGAAAACAGGACTGGACGTCTGGCGCCCATGGAATATCAATATCAGCCCCACCAACCCAACCATCATGTACGCAACCAACTGGCAGTCGATTTTCAAAAGCGAGGACGGAGGAGTAAACTGGCGCACCATCGGCGACGTCCTCCCCGACAAACGCAATTCATGGGGCCACTATTTAGCCATCCATCCCACCGATCCAGATACGATCTTCATCAATGGACAAACCTATTATGATTTCCCCGATCCGCCCGGCAACGGCATTCGGGGCGTTTTTTACAAAAGCATAGACGGCGGCGACCATTGGGTGCAACTCAGCCAGGGATTGCCTAACGGTGCGCTCAGCGATTTCGCCATTTCCCCGGCCACGGGCGCTCTCTACGCAGTGGGCGGCCTGGGTGCGTTCCGCCGCGACGCCAACAGCCTCTCGTGGGTTCCCATCAATGACGGACTGGGAGAGACGTCACCGGTTGTCTATCAGATCGCCATCAGTCCTGGCGTTCCAGAAACACTCTACATCATCGGCTCTTCGGATGACGGAGACATGGCCATTTACGTCAGCGAGGATGAAGGGGAAAGCTGGCGTCGAACTGGATCGATCACAAAATCCGGCCCGCCCAGAGAGCTAATCGCCGCACCGACCAGCCCACCCGCGCTCTATCTGATTAACGGCAGGGGCGAAATCGAAAAAAGTTGGAACGGCGGCGCCTCCTGGACGAGGTTGGGAGGCGGTGGCGCGCCAACGTTCGCGCGCGGACTCGTCGTCGATCCCACGGACCCGAACCGGCTCTACGCCACTGACGCCACAGGTCCGTGGGGCTCCCTGTTGCGGACAGTCAACGGGGGGCAACGGTGGCGCACGGTCTCGTTGCCCGCGCCGCCCACAGAAGTCGGCGCCCTGGAGCCGCTGACCGTGGATCCGGAGGGCGGCGTCTATGTCCGGCAGGGCATGTTCGGCCCCCTCCTGCGCAGCGACGATCACGGCGAGAACTGGGAGACGGTGGACGCCCCGCCCCTGCGTTCGCAACTGTACGCCATGGCTTTTGACCCCGCGGACCCGGCCCACATGGTCATCGCCGCCGATGACGGCGTCAGCATCAGTTGGGACAGGGGGCGCTCCTGGACGAGCGCGGGCCAGCCGCTGTCCACTTTCTCCCCCGTCCGCCAGATAGCCATGGACCCGACGAACCCACAACGCCTGGTAGCCATGAATCATTGGGACGGTCTCTATGAGCGGGAATTCGCCCTTCGGAAAACGCTCCTACCCCTAATCGGCGGGCCAGGCGATGAGACAGGCAGCGGTCAGGTGGACCCGGCCGTCAGCGGGGCCTGGGTGCAGTCGGCGCGACTGGATCCGGCCCGCGGTTCCCGGACGGTGGTCCAACCACAACAACTGGTCACTGGTCTGACCCATGTACAATACTGGCGGGGAGCGGAAGAGGAGACGGATCCAGAGACATTCCGCGTCGCCGTGATCCTGACCGTGGGCGACCGGATAGCGGATTGTCTCGAATTTCCCTATTGGGGACGCTTTCCGTCCATTCCCTCCTTCCCCGGACAGAATGAGGAATACGCCTTCGCTTTTGTTGCGCCTGAAGAGCCGGGGCGTTACAATCTGACCGCCAGTGTGGTCGCTGGCGCGCCCGGATTCTACCATCCTCTCTGCCCCGCGAATGACGAGTGGCAACCCGCTCCATCGCTCAACACCCCCCGCGTCATCGGCGAAGTCGTGGTTCAGGAGTGAGGGCATTTCATTGAAACGTGGATTTCTGCTGACCACAACAAATGTTCACGGATCTTCGGTGAAAATCCGTGAACATCCGGCTCTATCCGGGGAAATCCGCGTTCTCAAATAGACGCATCACAACCCACAAATCAGAGGAAAAAATCCATGAGCGACATGTTGAACCTTGGCCTGATCGGGGCCGGCCGCATTGGCCGCCTGCACGCGGAGCACATCGCCTACCGCATCCCCAACGCCCGCTGTCTGATCGTGGCCGACGTCATCGAGGAAGCGGCCCAGCGCGCGGCCGACGAGTTCCGCATCAACTACGCGGTGGCCGATTATCAGACTATCCTCAACAGCCCGGCCATCGATGCGGTGGTCATCTGTTCGGCCACCCACACCCACGCCCAGATTATTCAGGAGGCGGCCAGGGCAGGCAAGCATATCTTTTGCGAGAAGCCCATCGACCACAATCTGACGGTCATCGACGCCGCGCTGGCCGCGGTGGCGGAGGCGGGCGTCAAGCTACAGGTGGGCTTCAACCGCCGTTTCGACGCCAACTATGCCCGGGTGCGCCAGGCCATCGCCCGCGGTGAGATCGGCCAGCCCCACCTGATGCACATCATCAGCCGGGATCCAGGCCCTCCGCCCATGGAGTATATCAAAGTCTCCGGCGGTATCTTTCTGGACATGACCATCCACGACTTCGATATGGCTCGCTTCCTCATGGGCTGCGAGGTGGAGGAAGTCTACACCGCGGCCGGCGTGCTGGTGGACCCGGCTATCGATGAAGTCGGCGATCTGGACACGGCCCTGATCACCCTCAAGTTCGCGAACGGGGCCATGGGCGTCATCGACAACAGCCGCCAGGCCGTCTACGGCTACGACCAGCGGGTGGAGGTGCTGGGCAGCAAGGGCGCGGTGCAGACGGACAACAACTACCCCAACAGTGCGGTCATTAGCGACGCCAACGCGGTCCGTCGGGACCTGCCCCTTAATTTCTTCATGGAACGCTATGTGGAGAGTTATGTCAACGAATTGCAGCAGTTCGTTGACGCGGTGTTGGAGGATACTCCCACGCCCGTAACCGGCGAGGATGGGCGCATTCCGGTGCTCATGGGGCTGGCCGCGCGCAGATCATACGACGAGAACCGTCCCGTGCGGCTGGATGAGATCACAGGATAGTTGCAGGCGTCGAAATAATCAAAAAAGGACGACGCCAAGGCGTCGTCCTTTTTGTATCCCAGTTTGGGAAGCTATTCGCCAGACCCGGGACCGCTGTTTCCATCGGTGATGGCGGTCGTGTAGGTGAAGCGCCGGGAGCCGCCCAGAAATTCGATACGCTCGTCGGGATTGCTCTTCCTGACCAGACGAACGCCCCACAGATACTCGCCCGGATCCAGCAGCCCACCGAGCCGATTATCCAGGGCCTGCAAATCGACGATCAGTCGAGTCTGGGTGGTGGGCAACGCCAAACCAAAGCCCTGGGTCAGCGGATCCTGACCCGGCTTCCAGAAGATGAGTTCATAGGCCTCATCGTCGCCCAACTGGAAGTCAGGCTCCCATTGGAAGAGTTCTTCCTCGCCGCCGCTGACGCCATTGTGGGGAACAATGAGACGCACAGTGCGCGGTTCAGGCGTATCCGTGGGCGTAGGCGTAAAGGTGGGCCTCGGCGTGGGCGTATGGGTCGCGGTGGGCGTAGGGGTGTTCGTTGCTGTCGGCGCGGGGGTGTCGGTCGCCGTCGGAACAGCCGTATTGGTGGCCGCCGGCTCTACGGTGGGCGGCTCCGTCGGCGCTTCGGTTGGCGGAACAGACGTGTACGTGGGCACGGGCGTCGGCGTCAGGACTTCGGTCACCGGTGTTTCTGTGGGAGCGATAGCCACTGCCTGATCACCGGATTCACCCTGATCAATCGCCTGAGCCATCAGTGGCTGGCCAGGAACAGCGGTCAGTTGCCGCCCCGCAGCCAACGTAAGCGCGCCGCCGTCCATTTCCACGTCGATAACGCCGGCCGTCACCTGAAATTGGGTTTGATCCTTGGAGGGAGGAACGCTCACTGTGAAGGCAGCGCCCGCCGATGCACGCGCCACGGCTACAGGCGTTTTGATCTCGAAGCGGCTGCTGGGAGAAAGTGCGTTGACCTCATTGCGGGCTTCGCCGAAATGAAGCATGAGCGATGTATTGGTCGTCTCCCCATTCTGGGTAAGCACCAGCAACTCCACCCGCGAATCAGCGCCCAGGTAGGTGCGCTGACCATCAAAGTAGTCGATGATCGCGTTGCCGGAGAGGGTTACTAAGCCATCGCCAGGATAGAGTTCCGCCGAGCCGCCGGGCCCGATATCGCCCAGGACAGCGCCGGCGCGCAGAATGGTTGCGGTGCCGCCTTCGACCGTCACCTGGGCCGCTTCCCCGGAAACAGACTCCACTGGCAGGACCGCGGCGCCAGGGCCGGCAGTCCCAGTGGTTTCCGACCCACCGTCCGGCAGGATTCCCGGCAGCGCCAGCACCAGGAGAAGGACGACCGCCGCCGTCGCCCCGGCCAGCGCCAGCCCGGTGGCGAAACGCCACCAGCCAAAACGTTCGTTCATGGCATCCACAAAAGAACGCCGGGGTGCGGGTGTGCGTTGAACCGTCCGCCGGCGAGAATCCAACACGCTGGAGGGCTGCTTGGCCTGGCCAAAGACTTCTTCCGCTTTGAAGGTCATGGCCACTTCATCCATGACCCGCATACGGACAGCGTTGGCCAGATCCGGCGGCAGATCCACTGGCGGCAAATGCTGCTGGAACAGATTTTGAATGTCCTGCTCAGAAAATTGATCGCTCATGATTGCAGCCCTGCACTTCCCATGGCGTCCTGTAGTTGACGGCCGCCCTGGGCGAGCAGCATTTCTGTTTCTTGGGGTGATTTACCCAGGATCTGCGCAACCTCAGTCACACTCAAACCAAGATGATAACGCAACAACAAAGCTTGCCGGTATCGCTGGGGCAGCATATGCAGAACGGCCCTGAAACCGCCCGGCCCTGAAACATTACGCCGACGACGATGCTGGTTGGTTTTTCGTTTACGATAGTAAAAGGCGACGCGTTGTGCGGCCAGCGAATAGAGAAACGAGGGCAATGGCACGTCGCCATCATACTGGGGGAGAGAACGGATGATGGCTTCCATGGTGTCGCCCAACGCCTGTTGCGCCTGTTCATCATCCGGTAACGCGTAACAGAGGTACTGATAGAGCGGCTCCTGCCACTCCTGCAGCAACTGCATCCAGGCGCGCTCATCCCCCTGTTTCAATCGCGAAAGATATTGGGTCTCGGTCTTAAAAGCAACCGCCGCATGCTGGTTCAACGCAATTCACCTTATTCCCAAACTATCGCAAACAACCGGCTATATCTACAATAATGGCAAAATTTGTATAACAAAAACCCACTGAAGACGCGCTCAGTGGCAGAACATGACCACGGTCGTCGGCGTAATCTCAGTGGGCCATTACCGGCAGGTGCAATGAAACAGTTGTATTATAGCGAACATCCGTCCTAAATGCAATATTTTTCTGCTTCAATCGTAAAATCGTAGGCTAATCGTCGGCTCAAGAGCGGTTTCATCTGATAAGCGTCCTCACATGCATGCCTCACGGAGCGCCTGCGCAAAAGCCCGTCGGGTTGGAGCAGACGCGTGTAAGCCTGTATACTGATGACGTAATCCGAACATCCGGTGTTCCCTCGACGGGCTGCAACCAGGATTTCGAAACCCGCCCTCAGCCACACAGTTCAGGAGTTGACCATTATGACCGGGCAGACCTCCTCTGCACAAGCGTCTGAAGAGCAGGCCGAGAGTCCCACCGCTGATGCAGATTGGGGCGCGGCGGAACTTGCGCCCCGGCTGAATGACGCACGGCGCAGGCAGCTCGCCAAGGCCGCGGCCACCGCCATCTATGACGCTTTTGACACCTTCCACGCCGAGTTCAAAGCCATCGCCCACCGCGCCAGGGAGCACTTCCAGCGGCGCGATTGGCGCGCCCACCAAGCCGACGCCCGCCATCGCTTGGAGCTCTACAGTGCGACGATCGACAAAATCGTCAGCGGCCTCCGCGTCATGCTCGGTGACGATGTGACCGGCAAAACCATTTGGGAAGATGCGCGCATGCTCTACGCCCAACAGATTGGCCGCCGTAACGATCTGGAACTGGCCGAAACCTTCTTCAACTCAGTCATCCGTCGCATCTTCACCACCATCGGCGTAGATGAGAACCTGGAATTTATCTGGTTTGGCGCCACCTGGCTTCCCATTGGCCGCAAAACGGATATCTACAACGCCTACGCACGCCTGAACAGCACAGAGTCCATGGTCGCGACTATCCTGAACGACTGCCGCCTGGACATCGGCTGGGCAGACCTGGCAGGGGACGCCCGACGCATCGCTGAACGGCTGGACGCTCATCTAACTGAAGCATGGGATTCGCCGGCATTCGACCGCATCGAAATCCTCAAGTCACTCTTCTACCGCAACAAGGGCGCGTACCTGATCGGACGCATCCGCTGTCGCAACCGGGTCGCCCCCTTTATCGTGGCCCTGCTCAACAGCGAACGCGGCGTCATGGTGGATGCGCTGTTGCTCACCGAAGCCGAGGCCAGCCTGGTCTTTAGCTTCACCCGCTCCTACTTCCTGGTGGAGGCCGACGCGCCCAACGAACTGGTCAGTTTCCTGAAATCCATTATGCCCCTCAAGCCCATCGCCGAGCTCTACACCGCCATCGGTTATAACAAACATGGCAAGACCGCGCTCTATCGCGCCCTCTATCGCCACCTGGGCAACTCCAGTGACAAGTTCCAGATCGCGCCGGGGGCCAAGGGCATGGTGATGGCCGTCTTCACCCTCCCCTCCTACGATGTAGTCTTCAAGGTGATCAAGGACAAGTTCGCTTATCCCAAAACCACCACCCGTCAAGACGTTATGGACAGCTACCGGCTGGTTTTCGAGCACGATCGGGTGGGACGCATGGTGGACGCCCAGGAATTCGAAAATCTGACTTTCCGCCGCGAACGTTTCTCCACTGAACTGTTAGATGAGTTGCAGAGCGTGGCCGCCAAAAGCGTGACCGTGACCGAGGACGAAGTAATCATCAAGCACCTGTACACCGAGCGGCGTCTCTACCCGCTCGACCTCTACATCAAAGAAATGAGTCTTGAAAAGGCCAAGGCGGCGGTGGATGACTACGGCGTCGCCATCGCGGATTTGGCGGCCGCCAACATCTTCCCAGGCGATCTTTTCATCAAGAATTTTGGCGTGACCCGGCACGGGCGGGTCGTCTTTTACGATTACGATGAACTCTGTCTGGTGACCGATTGCAATTTTCGTAAGATGCCCCAAAGCGACAACTATGACGATGAGATTTCGGCTCAACCCTGGTTCTCCGTCAACGAAAATGACGTCTTTCCAGAGGAATTCGCCCGTTTTCTCTGGTTTCCCAAACCACTGCGCGAAGTCTTTCACCGCCAGCATGCGCGGCTCTTCACACCCGAGTTCTGGCAGGAGATGCAGGCGAAAAATCGGGCCGGCGAGATCCTGGACATCTTCCCCTATCCGGCCGAAAGTCGCTTCCCCCACAATGGGTCGCAGGTGATGCTGTGGACGGATCCAGAAGAGGAAGAAATGAAGAAAACCAATGAAAATAAGTAGCGCATCAGAAACGCCTCCATTCAGTTCAGAGCAGCGCCCTGCAGGCGAGAATCGACCGCGCGTCAAAGCCACTATCGCCGCCCGCATCCCCACGAAAGTGGGCGAATTCCGCCTTTACCATTTTACCAACTCCCGAGATGACAAGGATCACCTGGCGCTGGTCATGGGCCAGGTGGCTGGCGACGATGTGTTGGTGCGCGTCCACTCTGAATGCTTCACCGGCGATGTGCTGGGTTCCCTACGCTGTGACTGCGGCGATCAACTGGCGCAGGCCATGGCCATGATCGCGACCGAAAGGCGGGGCGTCGTCATCTACCTGCGCCAGGAAGGCCGGGGCATCGGGCTGGAAGAAAAGCTGCGGGCCTATAACCTGCAAGACCAGGGCTATGACACGGTGGAAGCCAACCTGCGCCTGGGCCACCAGGCTGATGAGCGCGAATACTGGGCGGCGGCGGGCATCCTGGCCGAGCTTCAGATCAGCTCTATCCGCCTGCTGACCAACAATCCGGCCAAGGTGGAACATCTAACCGCACTGGGCGTCGATATCCGCGAGCGGATCCCCCTCGAAGCGACCGTCAACGATGAAAACGCCTTCTACCTGGCCACCAAGGCGCGGCGCATGCGCCACCTCTTCGCGCCGAACGATGGCCTCGTCCCCCCACCGGCCAACCGTCAAACCGCGATTCCACAGGCGGTCCGTGAACAGATCGACGCGCTGCGGGCACGGGCCGCGGCCCACTTCCGGCGCACCGGCCAGCCCTTCGTCACCCTCAGCTACGCCCAGAGCCTGGACGGCAGTATCACCGTCACGCCGGGCCGGCCCTTCGCCATCAGCGGCCAACGCTCTCTGCTGATCACCCACGCGCTGCGGGCCGCGCATGACGCCATCCTGGTGGGCGTGGGGACGGTGCTGGCAGACGATCCCCGGCTGGATGTGCGTCTGATCGA
>JAJRVT010000119.1 GCA_024277175.1 Chloroflexota bacterium
GCGCTCGCTCCACGGCGGCATGATCGGGGAAGTCTACCGCGCCGACTGGCCGGACGGCTCCCTGGTGGTCAAGGTCGACGACAGCGCGCGGGCAAAGCTGGATATCGAGGGCATGATGCTGCGCTATCTGGCCGAGCACACTTCGCTGCCCGTTCCCACCGTCTATTACGCCAGCGCGTCCCTGCTGATCATGGAGCTCGTTCCCGGTCGCAGCCAGTTCAACGCCGCCAGCGAACGCCATGCAGCCGAGATCCTGGCCGGGCTGCACCGGGTGCACGCGCCCGCCTGCGGGTTCGACCAGGACACGCTCATCGGCGCGCTGGACCAGCCCAACCCCTGGACTTCGTCATGGATCGAGTTTTTCGCGGAGGAGCGCCTGCTTCATCTGGCGCGCCTGGGTGTGGCGTGGGGGCGGATGTCGGCGAGTCTGCTGCGCCGGGTGGAGGCGCTCTGTGAGCGGTTAGACAGGCTGATCGACGAACCGGTGCGCCCCGCCCTGGTTCACGGCGACATCTGGGCCAGTAACGTACTGGCCCAGGGCGACCGCATCACCGCCTTCCTGGACCCGGCCATCTACTACGGGCACCCAGAGGTGGAGCTGGCCTACATCTTCCTCTTCCACACCTTCGGCGATCCCTTCATGCGCCGCTATGAGGAACTGCACCCGCTGGCCCCCGGCTTTTTCGAAACGCGCATCCACGTCTACCAGCTCTACCCACTCCTGAGCCACGTTTGTCACTTCGGCGGCGGCTATGTGCAACAGACCGGATACACCCTGGCGCGGCTCGGTTACTGACTCAAATGGAACGCGGATTTTTACGAATTCAACCGGATCGTCACGGATTTTTCGTGAAAAATCCGTGACGATCCGTCTTCTTCCGCGCTCATCCGCGTTCCTCGGGAAGTCGCTTACCCTGCACCCTCTTCTCCACCTCGCATAACAGCGCCTTGTAGACCGGGAAGCCGGAGATGGGATCCCGGTTCTCGAAATCCGTCAGCTCATTGACGTTGCTCTCCCGCCACGCCCGCGGCCCCAGGGGACCGCCGCCGCCCATGTTCGCCTCCACCACGCCGGGGACGATGTCCTCGGTCACATGGGCGTGAAAGACCACGCGCCCGCGGGGTGACGTCACCACCACCTCGTCGCCATCCCGGATGCCCCGGGCTGCCGCGTCGCGGACGTGGATGTCCACCAGGGGGTGGGGATGTTTGGCGGCCAGAGAAGGAATGTTGTGGTGCTGCGAGCGAAAGCCGGACTGGGTGCGAGCGCCGGAGTTGAGCACCAGTGGATATTCCTTCGCCAGCACTGGATCGGCCAGCGGTCCTTCCCTGGGTTCGACGTAGATGGGCAGCGGATCGTAGCCTGCCTGACGAAGCCACTCCGACGCGATCTCGAACTTGCCGCTGGGCGTATCGAAGCCGGGCCGGCCATCTGCGCGCAGCAGGCCGGATTCGTACTTGCGATAGCGCATCTCCGGCACCGGAAACGGAACCCCCTCCGGGTGGGCGCGCAACTCCGCCAGGCTGACGCCCACCCCGTCCAGCGCGTGTTCAATCAGCGCCTCTTCCGTCTGGGGCCAGCGGTGGCCGTACCCCAGGCGGCGGGCTAATTCAGCAAAGATGAGGTAGTCGTTGCGCGCCTCGCCCCGGGGCTCGATGACCCGTTGGCGCAGTTGCAGATAGCCGTCGTAGATCATGTATGACTCGATCTCGAACATGGTGGTGGCCGGCAGTAACAGATCGGCGTAGGCCGCGTCCGCAGTGGGGAAACGGTTGACCACGGCCAAAAAATCCAGCGCAGCCAGCGACCGCCGCCACAGATCCGGGTTGGGCCAGGCCGTGATCAGCGAGGAGCCGCTGATGATCAGGCCGCGCACCGGGTATGGTCGCCCCTCCAGGATAGCCTGGGGCAGCATGACGGCGTGGGCCTCCCGTCGCACCTCGTAGTACAGGGGATATTCGTCCTTGCCGATAGGCGGCGGACCATCGGCCGGCGGGTCGGTGAGGATGCGCCGCACCTGGGGACGGTCCCGCATTTTGAAGAGTTTGCCGCCCGGCCTGTCCAGGTGACCGGCCAGCGCCTGCAAGATCCACACCGCGCGGATGGCCTGGACGCCGCTGTTGGAGTATTCCAGGCCGGTGTAGGTCATGATGGAGCAGCCCTTGGATCGAGCGATGCTGCGGGCCAGACGGCGGATGCCCTCCGCGGGGATGCCGGTGATACGCTCCGCCCGTTCGGGGGTGAATGTCTGCACGTAGGCGCGCAGATCGTCGAAGCCGTGGGTCCAGCGCTCGACGAATTCGTGGTCATAGAGGTCTTCTTCGATCAGCACCTGGATCATGGCCAGGGCCAGCGCGCCGTCCGTCCCCGGGCGCACGCCTATCCACTCGGCCCGGGTGGCCTTGGCCGTCTCACTGCGCCGGTGGTCGATGACCACGATCTCAGCGCCTCGTCTGCGGGCGCGCTTGAGCCGGGGCAGGTTGATGGGCGAGGAGTCGGTGCTGGGGTTCCCACCCCAGACCAGGATGAGGTCGGCGTTGTCCACGTCTTCGATCACGTTGCGCATGTAGTCGCCGAAGCAAGCCCGGGACGCAAGCATGCCGTAAGCGGCGTAGCAAAGCGCACCGACGCCGGTGGTATTGGGCGATCCAAAGGGGAAAAGCACGGCGTTGGCCGATGATTCGACCGTGCCGCTGGGGGCGAAGGCTTCGTTCAGGCCGTATTCGAAATTCCCCCGGCCTGTGTAGATGACCAAAGCCTCTGGGCCCTGTTCCCGGGCGATGCGCTGAAGATTTTCCACCAGAATCTCATAGGCGTCGTCCCAGGTGATGCGCTCGAATTCGCTTTCCCCCCGCGCTCCCACCCGTCGCTGGGGATAGAGCAGCCGATCGGGCGAATAGACCACCTCCCTGGCCCGCAGCCCCCGGGGACAGACGATGCCGTTGGGGTGTCCTTTCAGCGGGGTCAACCTGTCGATGCGTCCATTCACCATATGAATGTTGACGCCGCACCCGGCGGGGCAGACGCCGCAGATCCCGACAGCGGTGGAGGTGCGTTCTCGCACAGGGGCGGTGGCGGTTTGTGGATGCATTGGATCCTCCTGTAAATGGCAAGGTGCAGGTCGCAAAGTCGCCCGGCATTGAAATACCGGTCTGAAACGCAAAACCCTGCTGAAGCAGGTTGGGCATGCAGACTTTTCGGGGCGACGCAGTGCGCTAAAGCGCACTTTGGCTGTCAGCCGCCGGTTTCAACCGGTGGCGGCTTTTCATTGTGCCAGAATGTAGTCGATTTCGGCGTCGACCGACGGGGGAAGGGGCGGGACGGTGTGTTCATCCATCAGCGCCAGGGTGGCTTCGCGCAGGCGATGGTTGACGCTGTGACCGCCATCCTCCAGCCACGGCTCCAGGCGCTGACGGTCGAAAATCTGGGGCAGCCACAGCTCCCGCCAGTGGGCCATGGTGTGCTCGTGGCTCAGGAATTCGCCGCCCGGCCCCACATCCTGGATCGCGTCCAGGGCCAGGGCCTCGTCATCCATGCGCACGCCCTCCACAAAGCGCCGGTTCATGGAGATGATCTCGTTGGTCAGCACCATCATCTCCGGCGAATTGGTCAGCCCGCTCTCCAGATAGCCCACGTCGTGGTTGAGATTGGTTTTCGCCAACAGCGCCACCATCACCGAAAATTGGGCGTCGGCCGCGGCCTGGGCGTCCACCACCTTGCTGTCGCTGTGACCGGCGTAGCCCCACACCGGCAGCCCGTAGAAGCGCCCCATCTCCGCGGCCATGACCCTGGCCAGTTGGAACTCGGGCGCACCGTAGACGCTGATCATGGTCTTCATATCCAGGTGATGGACGCCGTGCCCGTAGAGGAAGGGCGCGCCAGGGTTGCGTAGCTGGTGCATGACCAGGCCGCTGAGAACCTCAGCGTTGCCCAGGGCCACCGCGCCGGCCAGGGTGATGGGCGCGGTGCCGCCGATCATGGGCGCGGGCGAATGGGTGACGGGGATGGCGTGGTCGGCGCAGAAGAGCAGCTTGTCCACGGCTTCCAGGGAATGCTGGAGGGGGGTGGTCGGTTCGGCGTAGAGGAGAAGGTTGGGATGCTGGGCGAGCTGCTCCGCGCCGCCGGCCGCGGCCTCCGCCATGGCGGCGATGGCCTCGATGTCGGCCAGATCGTTGCAGACGAAGACGATGGGCTTGGTGGTGTTGCGCAACATGGTCGCGAACTGATGGCGGAAGTAACGGTTGGTCGGCACGTCCCGGGGCACGCCCACCGACATGACGAACCCGATCTCCGGCAGCCCGTCGCAGACCCGGATGCAGTCGGCCACGTCGGCCAGTTGAAAGTCCCGCCGTTCGCCGCTGCGCGGATCCAGGTAGCGAAAGGTGTCCGACCCCGGCCCGAAAGTGATCTGGCTGCCGTCCATCTTCACCGCCACCTGGTCCGCCCCCCGCCGGTAGAGATCGAACCCGCCGGGAACGGAGGCCAGGGCCCACTCCACCAGGGAGGGAGGGATTTTGACCAACTCGTCAGAAATGGCCGCGCCCGCCTGTTTCAACAACGCCAGCGCCCCCGGGTGGTTGACCTGGACGCCGGTCGTACGCAAAATGTCACAGGAGGCGCGATGAAGGCGCAGCCGATCCTCCCGGTCCAACATGGTCAGCCGGGGACGGATGCGGGGGAGATCGGGCAGGGGGGCGGCGGTCTGGGGGTGGGCGTTGCGGGCGCGACGGCGGCGGCGTTGCGGACGGGCGCTGCTCATGTGTGTGCTCCTTATTGGGTGGTTAAGCGGCTAACTCCTCCTCCCGCTTCCGCACCTGGATCCACGCCTGCATGGCTTGCGGCGACATCACCGCGGGATCGCCAAGCTGGGCGTCGGTTGCGTCTTCCAGTTCGGGCGGCAGGTGATTGATCAGGATATCCAGGTCCGCGGATGAGTGGATCTCCTCATCCAGGACCCTGGCCATCTCTTCGTTATAGTCTACGCCTCGTTTGCGCACGGCTTTGACCAGCCCCTTGAGGAGCGTCTCCCAGGTGGTCATCGGTCCCTGGGTGATGGAGGCGGACTCGGCGGCAGAGTCGATGAAGGCGAAGGGAACCTTGGCAAAGGGCTCATCCCTGGCGATGACGGCCAAGATCCAATCGGTGTCGAAGGAGAAATCATAGACTGTGGGGTCGGCGATGATCTGGCTCAGGATATCACGCTCATAGAGCTTGAACGCGGCTTGGGTGTCCCGGATATCGCGCGAGAAAATGGCCTCACCCACCATGCGCTGTATATGACGCAGCGCCTTGATGCCGATGCCCCAGCGTCCTTCCACCTTGACCAGCACCGCGTCCGGGTGCTTACGGTTGCCCAGGACCACGCGCACGCCATCCTCCAGATAAGGGCGCAGGATCAGACCCAGTTGTCCCAGATGGACTGAGTTGTCGGCGTCAGTGTAGACGACCACATCGGCCCCGTCTGCGATGGCCTGCATGCACCCGTAGATGATGGCCCCGCCTTTGCGCGAGTCATCGGCCGAGGGCAACCCGGCCAGCGGGCCGCTATCGGTGGGCAGGGCGTCGGCCAGGAAGAGCACGTTGACCCGGTCACCCAGGGGGTGA
>JAJRVT010000120.1 GCA_024277175.1 Chloroflexota bacterium
CCGGCCTCTCCCACCAGCCAGTCGTGGATGTGGATCAGATCGTAGGCATGCTTTTCGGCCAGTTTGCGTGCGTAGTCGATCAGCGGTCGGTTCCCTTCCACTACGCTGTTGTATGGGTCCATAGGATCCAGGGGCAGGGTCTCTACACGATGGATGGTGGTGTAATCATCCAACTCTTCGATCGCAGTGCCTCCGCCCAGATTGGTGGTCAGGACATCGATCTGGAGCGGTTCGCCGTCCGCCTCGCGCCCGCTGAGTGCGGGGATCATTTCGGCCACGTGCTTACCCATGCCGCCGACCACGTAGGGCGGATATTCCCATGAAATCATCAATAGACGCATTGATTCACCTCGCAATATTCAACATCGGGATAGAACGCGGATTTTACGGATTGGGCGGATTGTACGGATTTTTTCAAAATCATCGTATCACCTCAATAAACCGGGGAAGTCCGTCGCACTGACCGGGCGTATCGAGGGAATTCGGTCTGGCTTGGGTCAGTGCAACGCACTCCGCCCCGAAATATTGAGGTGATACAAATCATCAGCGGAAATCCGCTCAATCCACGTTCCATTCCGATCTATTCAAACGCGATCGATTGGCTGACGCCATCGTCGTCGAATGAAAAGAAACGGATCCGCCACTGGGGCATTCGCAGCGTCGGCAGACTCATATTGTCCGCAGCCGGCGCGCCAACCAGTTGATCGAGCGCCGCGCGCACAGCCAAGTAGACCAGTTGGGCGTCAGGCGTATCCGGGAAATTGGGCGCATTATAGCTGACTGGCGCCCATGTCGCCCAGTAGACTTCACGGAGAGGGCCCGGCGTCTCGCCATTCGTCCGCTCGGCGAAGACGGGATCGCCGCCCTGGGGACCGAGCCAGAAGGGAACGTCCGGCCGGCGCTGACGCAAGTCCACCAGATAGCGAGCGCCTCCGGCCGGATCGCCCAGCCAGAGCGCGGCGTCGTTCGCCTGCACCGCAGCCGGATCGTCGCTGAGCGCTACGGGCATACCCGCGACCTGAGTCCATTCGTCCCCGGTGTGCCCGGGCCAGCCGGGCGTCCAGCCGGCCAGGACCAGCCGCTCGGCCTCTTGCTGACGCACCGCTGAAGCCACGGCCGCAACCAGTTCATCGGCCCAGGCCGTGGCTTCAGCGGGATCGGCGAAGCCGCCGGCCGGGTCCACGGCATAGGGCGCGATCCAAAGCGGAGCGCGGGCCAGCGCATCCCTTGCCTCCTCCACCGTCGCCGGCGAGAGGGGACCGACCACCGCGTCCACGGCCTGATCCACCATTAGCTTCTCTGCGCTGCGCCGGGCGCGGGCCGGATCGGCCAGATCGTCCAACGCCAAGGGGATCACACCGATCTCGTCGGCATTGATCCGAGCATCGTCCAGCGCGCCGCGCGTCGCGTCCAGGGCGGCGTAGCCTGTACGACGATACAATCCCTCGAAAGGCGCGATCAACCCGATCTTGACCACAGGCGGGGTGGAGGTGCAGGCGGAGAGGAGAAAAATCAGGGATAAGAAAATTAAAGGTTGAAGATTGAAGATTGGACGTAGGAAAGAGATTGGAGATTGGAGATTGGAGATCGGCGCGCGTCGATCTCCAATCTCCAATCTCCAATCTTCCCGCTTCATCTCCATGATCGCCGCCTACTGGTAGCCGTAGATCTGCAAATTCTGCTCGTGTTCGGCCAGGGTGGCGGCGAAGACGTGACGGCCATCATCCCCTGTGGCCAGGAAAAAGCAGTAGGCGGTCTGGGCAGGGTTACGCGTGGCCTCGATGGCGCTCAGCCCTGGGTTGGCGATGGGACCAGGGGGCAGACCTTCATGCAGATAGGTGTTGTAGGGGCTGACTACAGACGCATACTCCTCCACGCTCTGGGGTTCCCACCACCAATCGCCCACCGTGCCGCGCGCGTACTGGACTGTGGGGTCGGCCTGAAGATAGCGTCCGCCCACGTCCGGGCAGGCCCCGTTGAGCCGGTTGACGTAGACGCTGGCGATCAGGGGGCGCTCATCGGCCTGAACGGCTTCCCGCTCCACGATGCTGGCCAGGGTGAGCAGATCCCGCCCGCTCAGCCCGCTACCCCCGCCCACCAGCCCTTCGTTGCCGACTTTGTTGTCGAAGTTGTCCAGGAACGAGCCGATGACCAGTTCCGGTGTGCTGGCGAAGACGGGAAGACGATAGGTGTCCGGGAACATGTAGCCTTCCAGGGAAGCGTCTGCGGGCAGCGATTGCAGAAAGTCGTAGTCGTCGAAGTTGGCCAGCGAACGAGGGGCGCGCACGGCCTGCAGGAAGCGATCCGGCTCGATGATGTTGGCCTCGGCCAGACGCTCGGCGATCTCCTCCACCCGGAAGCCCTCGGGCACGGTGACCACAGCCTCTTCGAAGAGCGCGTTCTGCAGGGCCTCGGCCACTTCGGGCATAGTCATGGTTTCGGAGAGCATGAAGTTGCCGGCCTCGATGCGACGCTCCAGACCGGTGACCCGCAGGTAGAGGTTGAAGAGATCGGCGTCGCGGATGAAGCCTTCGTTCTCCAGGCGGGCGGCGATAAAGCGGGCCGGCTCGCCCAGGTTGACCACGAAGGGACGAGGGCGGGGGTTGTCGCCGGCCGGGAGTTCCAGTTCGGTTTCACGCATGCGCAGGTTGAAAGCCAGGATCTGCCGCTCAATGTTGTCCGGCGTCAGCGCGCCCTTGCCGGCGTTGGGATCGATGAGCCCGGCTGTGCTCTTAGGCGCGCCCAGGAATTGCTCCGACAGGTGTGCGGAGCTGACGATCCAGACGCCCATGAGCACGCCCGCGACCAGGAGCAGGAAGCCGAGCCGCACAAGGTTTGTGATCAGGTTGTCGCCCCGCAACTGGTCGCGCCAACTCGTCTTCTCCTGCGCGGCAGCCAGGGCGTCCCGTTGTTGTAGAATCATTTTTTGTCGTCGATCGACAGCCATAATCTTTTACCACTATGAGATTGGAGATTAAGAGATTGGAGATTGCCATCTGTCGGTCGAACGTCAATCGCCAATCTCCCAATCTCTAATCTCTCAATCGCTTCAGTTCAACTCCACCCGCCCGTAATCCGATCTATCCCCCCGCTTGCGCGCATCCAGATAGCTTTGCAGGATTACAGCCGCGGCCGCGGCGTCCTCTGGCACGTCCATGCCGGTGGCGGTCAGAATCTCCTGGGCCGCGAAGGTGCTCAGCCGTTCATCCCAGAAGATAACCGGATAGGTTCGCCCCAGGATGGCGCGCAGGGCGCGGGCCAGACGCTCCGCCCACTTGCGCGTCGTCCGGGCCTGCTGGCCTTCGCTGCCGTCCATGTTGAGGGGCAACCCGCAGATGACGGCCCTCACCTCTTCACGCCGGGCGATGTCCGCCAGGGTGTCGAAATCCTCGCGCTTGCTGCGACGTTCGATGACCGTCAGCGGTCGGGCCGCCAGTCCCAGGGGATCGCAGACGGCCACGCCGATCCGGGCCAAGCCCACATCTAATCCAAGTAATTTTTCCATTATTCCGCAGCCAGCGCCTCATCATATTCCACCCGCACCTGAATCCGGGTCGGAAACTTGGGCAGGGTGCGCATCCATTGGGGGTCCTGGTAGATGGCAGGCGGCCTTGCAAGGAGCAGGTTCGACTCCATCCAGGCTGTGGCCCTTTCCGGCGTCAGGGCGGCAATGGCGGCGCGCACTTCCCGGGGATCGATGGGGGCCACATAATCGCCCGACGCGGTCAACTCGAACTGGACCGTGCGCCCGGACGCGACCGCGCCCGGCTCCCGCTGGTAGGTGATGGAGTCGGCCACCAACTGGCCGTTCTCCGGGATGGCCTCTTCCAGTGCGGTGACAGTGGCCTGGGCCAGGTCCTCCTCGGACACGGCCACGCCCTGGACCAGCACGCGCAGGGTCAGGTCCAGTTGGTCGGATTCGGAGTCCTCGTACTGATCGAAGACCTGAGCGATGACGTAGGTCTGCACTGAGTCAGGAGCCAGCCATTCGCCCGGCTCGACTTCGGCCTGTAACGCGTCCAGGGCCTGGGCCTCCGCGCGCGCCTTCAGGTCCTCCAGCAGCCGGTCCTGGTCTTCCTTGGTGACCACGCCGGTCAGTTGTGCGCCGCCGCCCCCGGTGCCGTTCGGGTTGGTGACCCGCACCCGAAAGCGCAGGCCGCCGCTGACCGTGTTGATGGTGCTCGCGCGCACGTTGCCCTGGATGCCCGGCTCCAGGGCTTCAATGGGCGCGCTGACCCGGTTGCCCACGCCGCCCGGCAACTCCACATCCGCGGTGATGCGGAAGCTGACGGGGGAGCCGCTGGAGGTGGAGACGATGGTCCCCTTGGGAATCTTCAACGGGGCCGCGCCCAGGTTGCTGAAGACGACCTCGCCCACCGCTTTGTCGGTCGCCTTCTGGCGGGTCCCGGAAGTGGGCGTCGATCCCTTCAAGGTCAAATTGGTCTCTACCAGGCGCGCCGCCAGCAGATTGGTCTCTAAATCGGATGCATCCAGGTTGGCGTCGGCGATCAGGGGGATGGTCACTGTCACCGTCTCCCGGCCAGGCGCCAGGGTGACGGTGGCCGCCGGCAGCACATAGAAGACGAAGAGGGCCAGCGCCAGGACGATCAGCCCGCCCATGAGGATGGGACCGGAGAGGCGCATCCAGAGGGGCGCTGGTTTCCGATAGCGGGCCTCGGCTTTGATGCGTCGCTGCCGGGCCTGATGGTGAGTGGGCATCTGTTCGCGCCTGATGATGTCCTGACGCCGCCAGGGAGGCGGTTCGGGCAGGCCGGCGTCAGGATGCCGGGGATCGACCAGGGGCAGTTCAGGCGTCATTCGCCACTTATCGTTGGCCGCGTCCTCGGCGTGCAGAAACGCCGGCACGCCCACCTGTTGCGCGGCCTTACGCGTCGGTTCATGCCGGGTGATCAGCGCCACTTCCACGCGCTGAAGCTGGGCCTGGCGCTGAAGCAGACGCATTCGCGCCGGGCTATCCAGCTCCAGCCAGCCTTCAGGCAACGCCAGCGCCACCCGTCCGCCGCGCATCTGCGCCAGATGACGGCGCACCGCCTCGAATGTGGCCGATTCCGGCACTTGGTAGATATTCGTCATAGATGAACGATGTCCAGCAAAAAAACGCCAATTGCGGCAAGAATAACGACGTTGTCATCGCCCCTGTTCCATGCCGAGAGTCAGGGAGGCGTAGACGATGGAACACGGATTGGGCGGATTCACGCGGATTTTTTTGAAAAATCCGTGAAAATCCGCCCAATCCGCGTTCTATTGTTTTTATTCTGACGGCTTCTATGATTGCAGCCGCTCTTCGACCCATTCAACGATGCTGTTCAAGGCGTCGGGGAGCTTGCTGGCGTCCTTGCCGCCGGCCTGGGCCATGTTGGGCCGCCCACCGCCGCCGCCGCCGATGATCCTGGCAGCGTCGCGCACCAGGTCGCCAGCCTTGACGCCGCGCTTGATCACATCCTCCGTCACGGCCGCGACCAGCATGGGCTTGTCATTGATCACAGAGCCAACCACAACCACGCTGCTGCCCAGCTTATCCCGCAGCCAGTCGGTCATCTCGCGCATGGTGTCCGCATCAGACACATCCACCTGGACCGCGAGCACAGATACGCCCTGAACCTGGACGGCCTGATCGAGCAATGCCGCGATCTTCTGCCGGGCCAGTTGACGATGCAGGGCCTCCACCTCGCGCTGAAGCTCGCGCTGCTGCTCCTGAAGCTGGCGCACGGTTTCGCTCACCTCGTCCGGCTTGACGTGGAGCAGGTCGGCTACAGTCTCCAGTTCGTTCAGCCGCTCCTCCACCAGCCGTTCGGCCTCGCGTCCGGTCACCACCTCGATGCGGCGCACGCCGGCCGCGGAACTGGATTCGTTGACCACCCGGAAGTTGCCGATCTCGGCGGTCATGTCCACGTGGGTGCCGCCGCACAGTTCCATGCTCACACCCTCTTCCTCGCCAAAGCTGACCACCCGCACCGTGTCGCCATACTTCTCGGTGAAGAGCGCGGTCACGCCTTCCTCGATGGCCCGATCGTAGGAGGTCCAGCGGGTGTTGACGTCGTAATTGGCCAGGATCAGCTCGTTGGCCCGGCGCTCAATCTCCTCGATATCCTCTTTGGAGAGGGGCTGAGGGTGGGTGAAATCGAAGCGCAGGCGTTCCGGCGCGACCAGAGAGCCGGCCTGATGGACATGCATGCCCAGTCGCTCGCGCAGGGCCGCGTGAAGCACGTGGGTGGCGGTGTGGTTGCGCATGATGTCCCAACGCCGTTCAGTGTCGATCTCGGCGTGGGCCGGGTCGCCCACCTTGACCGTGCCGCTGGTCACCTCACCCACGTGGACGATGAGGCCGGGCGCGGGCTTGCGCATGTCGGTCACCTTCACCACCCAGACCGGCACGTCCATATCGTCGGGGAAGTAGTAGATTTCGCCGGTGTCGCTGACCTGGCCGCCGCTCTCCACATAGAAGGGCGTCTCCGGCAGGACGACTTCCACCCGGTCGCCCGGATTGGCCTCGTCGACGATCTCGCCATCTTTGATCAGCCCCAACACCTGGCCGTCCACATCGGCCCGGTCTTCGTAGATGAGATGTTTGACGCCCTCGTCGTCCAGCTTGCCCTCGGCCTTGAGTTGATCCAGCAACTGGCCGTAGACGGTGACGTCCAGGGCCAACTTTTCCTGGGCGGTAGCGCGGCTGCGCTCCTTCTGCGCGGCCATGGCGACCTGATAGCCGGCCTCGTCCACGGTGAAGCCGTTCTCCTCAGCTACGTCCCGGGTGATATCGATGGGAAACCCATAGGTGTCCCAGAGAAAGAAGGCCCGTTCGCCGGGGATCTCGGTCTCGCCCTTGGCTTTCAATTCGGCCATCAGGCCGTCCAACAGTTTGAGGCCGGTGTTCAGGGTGCGCTGGAAGCGTTCCTCTTCCTGGGTGATGGCTTCCAGGATGAAATCGCGTTTGGCCAGCAGATCGGTGTAGTGCTGGCCCATCTCGTCGATGACCTTATCGGCCACGCCGGCCAGAAAAGGATCCTCTATGCCGATGAGTTTGCCGAAACGGGCGGCCCGGCGCAGGATCATGCGCAGGATATAGTTACGGCCTTCGTTGCCGGGCAGTATGCCGTCGCCGATCATAAAGGTGCAGGCCCGGGCGTGGTCAGCGATGGCCCGGTAGCGAAAGAGATGCTCCTTACGCTCCTCATTCGTCTGCTCCGCCAACTCCTGGATGCGGTCCATAATGGGCAGGAAGGCGTCGGTGTCGTAGTTGTTGTCCGTGCCCTGGAGGATGCTGGCCAGACGCTCCAGACCGGCGCCCGTGTCCACGCTGGGCGCGGGCAGGGGGACCAGTTCGCCGCTGGCCTTCTGGTCATACTGCATGAAGACCAGGTTCCAGATTTCCAGATATTCGTCGTCCACATTGACGCCTTCGGGTCCCTGCTTGTCCAGATCGCCCCAGTAGTAGTGGATCTCGGAACAGGGGCCGCAGGGGCCGATGTCGCCCATGGCCCACCAGTTGTCCTTCTTGCCAAAGCGCAGCACCCGCTCCGGCGGCGCGCCGGTCTCGATCCAGAGCCGTTCGGCCTCATCGTCGTCGGTGTAGACGGTGAACCACATCCGTTCCAGGGACAGGCCCAACTCCTCGATCAGGAACTGCCAGGCGAACTCGATGGCTTCCTTTTTGAAATAGTCGCCAAAGGAGAAGTTGCCCAGCATCTCGAAGAAGGTGTGGTGACGGGGGCTGGGCCCCACGTTCTCCAGATCGTTGTGTTTGCCGCTGACGCGCATGCACTTCTGGGAGGTGACGGCTCGCTTGTAGGGCCGCTTGTCCACGCCCAGGAAGACGTCCTTGAACTGGACCATGCCCGCGTTCACCAGCAGCAGGGTCGGGTCGTTGTCGGGCACCAGGCTGCTGCTGGGCACGATCTCGTGGTCCAACTTGTGGAAGAAGTCCAGCCAGAACTGACGGATTCCGTTGGTCGATAAATTTTTCATAATCAATAACCGCACTCTGATAGATGACGAATTGAAAAGATGAAAAGATGAAAAGATGACAAGATGACCCATTGGCGAGACAGACCGCGCCAATGGGTACGACAAGACTATATCTGAACGATTGTAGGGCAAAGGGGAAAGGGTGTCAAAATCGGCGGAAGAGTAGAGGATGATATTCACTCGCGAAAAAGTAGCCTGTTTGGCACGCTGACCGCGACGGATATAAACAGATTGTCACGGATCTTTGTGAAAAATCCGTGACAATCTGGACACATCTGGAAAATCAGCGTTCCACCGAAGCCCCGCTAACCAGCCATCCTCATTTGCTGAAGATACGCACCCGCCGGCTGGGCTCGCGACCGTAGCTGTGGCTGACCAGGTTGGCCGCGCGCACCAACTGGTGCTGTTGGCTGCGGATGCCGGCGGCCTGGGGCTTCAATTCCGCGACCTCAGCCCCGTTGAGCACCTGCTGGATCCCTTCCTGGGCCTCGCGCATGGCCTCGCTGAACGCATCCTCCGGCTTGGTGGGGATGTGGAAGATGTCCACCAACGCATGGCCCATCTGGGTGATGGTGTTGCTGCGCAGGATGTAGATGGGCACGTTGCGGCGCTCGGCGTCCATGACCGGCTGGGGCTGCTGACGGTAGTAATTCTTGAGCGTCATCATCACGTCGGCCTGCTTCAGGTCGTCCACGATCTGGATGGAGACCTTGAGCCCTTTGGCCGCGGAACGCAGGCGATTCTGGCCGATGCCATAGGGATAGACGCGCAACGGCTTGTGGTGACGGGCCTCGACGTTCCCCGTGTGGGGGGTGACGGAAGCGTTGTTGCCGTTCCCCTCCCCGGGAGCAGCCTGCCAGCCGTTTTCAGCGCGCCTGGCGTCGACCCGCTTGCCCCGCCGCTCCTTGCCCCGGCCCTTTCCGCCGGCTTTGGGCTGTTCGGCTTGTGCGTGCTCGATGTGAACGGCGCCCTTCTCATCCACCGAGCGCACTTCAGGCGTCAGCGCCCAGCCCCGTAGCAGGGCGTCGACCGCCTCGGCCACGTTGTGATGCACGGCCATTCGCTGGCGGTCCTTGATCTCGATCAGCACGTCGAAGGTGGGCGGCGCTTTGCGTTCCAGCACTGTCTTCTGGGTGCCGCGGCGTCGGGCCTCGTCGTCCGACAGCGTGACCGACTCGATGCCGCCCACCAAATCGCTCAGGGTGGGGTTGATGAGCAGGTTGTCCAATGTGTTGCCATGGGCCGTGCCGATGAGTTGCACGCCCCGCTCGGCGATGGTGCGCGCGGCGATGGCCTCCAGTTCGCGGCCGATCTCGTCGATGATGATGACTTCCGGCATGTGGTTCTCCACGGCCTCGATCATGACCTCGTGCTGGAGATCGGGCAGGGGCACCTGCATGCGCCGGGCACGGCCGATGGCCGGGTGGGGAATATCGCCATCGCCGGCGATCTCGTTGCTGGTGTCCACGATGACGACGCGTTTGTGTTCGCTTCGCACCCGCGCGGCCTCGCGCAGAAGCGTGGTCTTACCCACCCCGGGGCGCCCCAGCAGTAGGATGCTCTTGTTGCTGCTGACGATGTCGCGAATGATCTCGATGGTGCCGTAGACCGCGCGGCCCACCCGACAGGTCAGACCGATGACCACGCCTTTGCGGTTGCGGATGGCCGAAATGCGGTGCAGGGTGCGCTCGATGCCGGCCCGGTTGTCGGCCCCGAAGTCGCCGATGCGTTCGATGACCATCTGCAGGTCGGCGGCCGTCACCTCTGTATGGCTCAGATAGAGCTCACCATCACTGAAGCGGGCTTCGGGCAGACGGCCCAGGTCCATCACGACTTCGATCAGATCTGACGGGCGGTCGGCTCGCTCCAGGGCGGCGCGGATTCGTTCCGGGAGGACCGAAAGCAAGGCGTCCAGATCATCGGTGATCTGATAGGTTTCCATTTCTTCACGGTCTGTCACTAGGTCCTGCGCGGCTTGCGTGATTGTCGGTTCGATCAAAACAGAATTGGGTAACATAGATGCATTCAAAACAGGGTCGTTCGTTTTCTCCTCGTTCGCTTCAGGTTGCGTCGTCTCACGATCGATAGGACGTATGCCAGACAAGACAGGTTCCGGCATGCGTGTCACCGTCCTTGTGGCTGTCGCTACACTGTTGTTTTTTTCATTATCTCATCGATCGGCCGTTATTGCCGTCAGTATCGCTACAGAGTATTGAATCGATGCAGATCAGTTCGCCGCTATCGGGGTTGCAGATATTGATCCTCCGGGATGACGAACTGGGTCGGGATCACCTCGCCCACGCCGGCCAAGGCGGGCGTGAAAGCCAGCGCGGGATCGCGCACCCACTGCTTCACGGCCTTGACCATCCTGGCCCGGTCGGTGAAGGGGGCGAAACCGCGCTCCTCCAGCACGCTCCCCAGCCCGCCGTGATAATCGCAGACGCCCATGTAGACGGGGAAGCGCATGGACTGCTCGCGCACCACAGCCAGGGCGTGATTCAGCAGCGAGCGGATGACGTCCTGCTTAGGGTCCAACATGTCGGCCCAGATGTCCAGCCAGACGCCGCGGCGTCCATTCCGGATTTGAACGCAGCCGACGATCTCGCCCTGGCGCTCCATGACGAAGCTGAAGCAGCCACCATGCTGCATACAACGCAGGATGGGCGAAAATTCGCTCTCCTCAACATCCGCGCCCTCGGCCTGGCGAACCGCGGCCGGCGTCACCCGGTTGTAGAGCTGGGCGAGTCCCCAGTCATCGGCAGGCCGCTGGAAATGAATGCCCGCTTCACCGTCGGTTGGAGGTCGTCGCCCCTGATCGCGCATGAGCCGCCAGATGGTTTGTCGCGCGTAGACTTTGAACCCGACCTGGGCGAAGGTGCTCACGGGCAAGGGCTGATCCGGCGCGTCGGCGTAGATGCGTTCGAGTTGATGTTGGGCGGCTTCCTGGGCGTAGTGGTTGAGCAGCTTCTTCCAGATAACCGGATGACCGGCCGAGTCATCCAGGGCCGGAGCCAGGAGAAGAATGGCGGCTTCGGGACGCCCTACCCGCTTCTGGGCCTGGAGAAAGCCGGCGCGGACAAGACGGTGGCCTTCCTGGATCAAGACATACGTGGACACTTTGCCGTCGCCTCCGGGGATGACGGCGACCAACGCGGTCAGGGCGGCCGGGCGGGGAAAAAGCAGGCTCTGCATGGGGTTCAACGTGATCGCCTGGCCGCCCAGTCGTTGTAATAAAAAGATGTCGCCTAATCGGAAGGGACGTATCAAGGAATTCGACGCTCCTGCGCTTGAGCCGCGAGTCCTGACGGCTGATCGTCGTGGCGATTCCGACCGAATCGCCACTGCTCTATTGTACTTGATGAAATGGCCGTTGACAAGGGGCGTTCTCCCTCCTATCGCCCGATCACCAGGACTTTTGCGCCCCGGCTGGACCCGGCGCGCAGGGCGTACAGGGCCTCATTGGCCGCGGCCAGGTCGAAGGTCTCGACCTCAGGCAGGATGCGCGCTTCAGCCGCCAAGGCCAGGAAGCCGGTCACATCAGCCCGCGTGACGTTAGCCACGCTCTTGATTTCCTTCTCCATCCACAGATGCTCCGAGTATTCCAGCCGCAGCAGATACTCCTTGTCCACCCCCTCTTTGCGGATGGCGTTGATCACCAGCCGGCCACCGGGCGCAAGGTTGCGCATGGCCTCCACAATGGGCTTCCAGACCGGCGTGGTGTCAATGATCGCGTGCAGGGGTTCGGGCGCGGTGGCGTCGATGTCTCCGGTCCAGACTGCACCCAGCTCGCGTGCAAAGGCGCGCTGTTCGGGGCTGCGGGCGAAGACGTAGATTTTGGCGTTCGGGTAGCGGTGGCGCACCATGGAGACCACCAGATGGGCCGATGCGCCGAAGCCGGTCAGGCCCAGATTCTGACCGTCCTTCAAGTTGGTGAGCATGAGCGACCGATAACCGATGGCCCCCGCGCAGAGCAAAGGCGCGGCCTCCACGTCATCAAACACACCAGGGATAGGGTAGACGAACTCTTCGGAGATGGTCATGTACTCGGCGTAGCCGCCGTTGGCATCCCGACCCGTGGCCAGGAAGTTAGGGCAAAGGTTCTCGTTCCCGGCCCGACACTGCTCGCACTCGCCACAGGCGTGGAAGATCCAGGCCACGCCCACCCGGGTCCCCGGCGTGAAGCGGGTCGCATTGGGTCCATTCCCCTCTACCAAGCCCACCACCTGATGGCCCAGGACCACCGGCAGCACGGGCGGCGGCGTCCGCCCTTCGATCTCGTCCAGTTCCGTGTGACAGACGCCACAGGTCAGGACCTTGATCAGGATCTCGCCCGGTCCGGGTTCCGGCTTGGGCAGCTCAGCCATGCGCAACGGGCGCGGGTTCTCCGCCAGGTTTGTGATCGCGTCCAACACCATCGCTTTCATGATGTTGTTCCCTCCTGTGCATTGCTTCGATGGACCACGAAGAGGACTATGGGTTGTCACGCATATTATATCACGGTCGGTTCAGAGAATTAAGACGCGACGAATACATTTTATCTGGGAATCCAAGCCGATGGCGTCATCCGGCGATCGCCGCTGGCACCCCATCCAGCAGACGCCCGTTCCGTTTCTTGCGCACACCGCCCCACTGCTTGAAGAAGAAAGGAACCTGCGCCTGCCGGCATTGCCCGTGGATCGCCTGCACCCACGCCTCCTCCATGGGCCGCGCGCCGGGACCCGACTCTCCGCCCACGATCACCCAGTCGATGCCGTTGCGGTAGTTGGGGTTGCCCATGGCCTGGAGCCGGCGCGACATGCGCTCGGCATAGCAATGCTGGCAGCCGGGGCTGACCTTGGTGCAGCCGGTCAGGGGGTTCCAGGTGGATTCGGTCCATTCGATGCTGGAGTGGGTGCTCATGGTGAGGTTTCCGACCGACAAATCCTCAATGGGACGTGGAAGCGGTAAAATTTCTTGTTTCTGGCCAATTCTGCGATTTGCGGAGACCGCCCCGCAAGAAGGAAAGTCAGTTTCACGCCGTGCGTTCGCTAGCCGGGCCTAGTTGTAGAAAGGTGATTTTCGTTAGAGGAAAAAATTTCACTTGAATTTTTGTGTGCGTGGGTGTATACTAAGGATGAATCCGAACCTTGGCTTATCCAAGTAGTAGGATTCACCCGGGGGCGAAAGCCCCCTTATTTTTTGTGATCAGCTTCTCAAATCCTCACAATTCCTTGAGCATCTCTATTCGTCGCCACTTTACAGAGAATTGGATCAAGACGGTCAAAGTAGTTATGCGCTGATTTTCGGCGTATATACGAACTTGGTTTCAATTTCTGATATAAGAGAAATGCCGCCAGATCCGCCGCTTGGATGAAGTAGGAATGGCTTGAATCTCGAAAACTCGGGTCTTCGATGATGTTGGTCACCATCAAATTTCGATAGCCAAGTCCGAATTGTGGTTGCTGAGGGATTGGATTGTAGCGTCGCATCTGTCGAACCAGTTGAGTGAGTTCTTTGACATCTGTTTTGTCCGGGAAAATCATGCCGCATTCATCAGAATTGACGGGACCAGGAAAATTCCTATACGCGATCGTGTTGGAAAACCGCTGGATGAGCACCTTCCAGGCCATGACGAAGACATCGTAGTCTGCAGCCTTGCCTTGCTTGTCGACCACTACATTGATGATGCTGATATGCGGCATCGACGCCAATTCATTTGTAAAAGCGCGGAGGATAGTCAATCGATCGTTGCGGGGAATGCGGACAACCGAACCCGGCCGGTTGATGAATGCCGCCGCATGGATTTCTTCACGCAAACGCAAACCAAACGTTCGTTGCATTCGTCGTCGAAATTCAATCAGTTGGTCGAGATAATCGCGCCAGCGTAGCTCGTGGACGATTAGACCGCTCAGAACAAAGTAACGTGTAGGGGAACCGGTTAGACCGGGGTCGCCACTCTCATCGACATACATCATGTACATGCGGGGGGATTCCTTCCAAACTGTAGACGAAATGGGATACAGAGGTTTTTTCCGGTCCAGCTACCAATCGGACGATCCGGCATACTAGCGATGTCACGCTGATAGCGATTACTGACAGAATTCGCGTTCTTAGAATGATTGTTACTGCGATTTAATGACACGAGTTTAGCACATTTGAGCGACAAAAACAAACGTTCTGACGGCCCATTATGTCTCCGCCTCCACCAACGCGATCTCCTCATCCGTCAGCCCATATAACCCATAGACGATCTCGTTCAGACCCCGCTCCCACGCCGCCACCTGTGGGCCTTCGCCTTCTACAGCCAACAGTCGACGTATCAGCATCTCCATTGCGTTCTGTTGTTCGGGATTCGCATCTGGAATCGGAATTTGTGACATATACGTGGCAATGAATCGAAAATATCCACCACGTACAGTTGAACTAATCTTAGAATAGAAGAAATGGACGACGGGAGAATTGAGAATGCCCAACAGAAAAAGTTCGTCGGTGGGAATAATGTATAATGTGTTGCCACCATATCGGCCTTTGATATCATAAGCAAATTCAGGGCGTGCAGCAATGTCAGGGTAAACAATTTTTGATTTTTCAAACTCAGTGTAGAAGCCCATTTGTGGCTGCTGAAGTTCATACCATTTGTGATTTGCACTGGTAGCTCGTGCCTCCAAATGTTCCCGGAATGACCTTAAGTGCCGTAGAATGGCAGGATAGCGTGAAATATCAATACCATGATAGGTGAAAATCACGTATAGACTAGACGTCCCCATTCTGCCCGCCAGCGCTTGATGTCCTTACCTCGCAGCCAAGGCTTGATTACTTCAGCACTATGAGGATCAGCCGCGATAAGTTGTTGTCGAATAGCCTCATTGATGACAAAAGCTGGATTGTAGCCGGTGACGACCCCTCGATAAAATTTTCCATCGACATACTTCTCCAACGGCGTTCCCCTCCCCCGCAACTTCTCCATCAACGCCAGCACCGCCGGTCGCTCCAACGCCCAGCCTTCGGCCCGCAGGGCGCGCTGGGGCATGGGCCAGGCCAGGTCATGCACCACCAGGGGCAGGCGTTGCAACACGTCCAGGGAGTCCACGTTCAGGGCCAGCAGCGTATCCTCGGAGCCGGGCTTGCGCTTGCGGGTGATGACGATCACGGGATAGGCGGTGGCGTCGAAGACGGGCAAGTCGCCAAAGTCGATGACCGTGTGCAGGCTCGTCTGCGTCCTCAGAAAACGCCGCAGCTTCTTGCCGTAGCCGGCGCGCATGAACTTGTTGATGGAGATATAGGCCAGGGTCCCCTGCTCGCGCAGGATGCGCACGCCTTGGGCGTAGAAGTAGACATAGAGGTCGGCCGCACCGGCGTAGACCTCCGGGAAGGTCTGCTTGAGCAGGGGCTTGAGGTCCCGGATCTTCTCCTGGCGCACATAGGGCGGGTTGCCCACCATCACGTCGAACCCGCCCCCGCCCTCGAAGACCTCGTGGAAGTAGATCTCGAAATCGAAGTCCTGCTGGCCACTGGTTAGCAGCCCGATCAGTTGATCGATCTGCACCCGCAGTTTGGTCTTTTCCCGGGGATGGGTCTCGTCGAAGAAGCGCCGTTTCAAGGCGTCCAGGTCGGCGAAGAGATGGACGTTGAAGAGGTTCTTCTCCACCTTGCCCAGCGAATTCCCCTGCACGATCTTGTAGTCCAGGTTGGGCAGGGGCTGGATGGCGTCATAGGCCTCCTCGTCCACCACCAGCGACAGCCACAGGCGCAGCTTGGCGATCTCCACCGCGCCGGCGTCGATGTCCACGTCGTAGATGCTCTCCTGGATGGCGTGGCGCTTGAGGTCGTAGGCCGTCGTCCCCCGCTTCAACCGGGTGTCCAACGCCAGCCGCGCCTGAACGATCTCGTGCAACATGCCCACGGGAAAGGCCCCGGAGCCAATCGCCAGGTCGCAGAGCTTGATGGCGGCCAGGGCTTGGTCCAGGAGATCGGCGTGGATGCGTACGAATTCGGGCAACACGTAGTCGCCCTTTTGCAGCCCCGCCTCCTTGGCCGCGTCCTGCTGCAAAGCCAGCGCGCCCCGCCGCACCAGCACCTCAATCGCCTCCCGGGTCACCTTGTCACCCTGCCATCCTGTCACCTTGTCACCATTCACCGCCGTGTCCAGATACTCGATCAAGCTCTCCTGGCACATGTAGTGGACGATCTCGCGCGGGGTGTAGAACGCGCCCTTGGACTTGCGGTCCCGGACCTCCAGCAGGTTCTCGAAGACCTTGCCCAGCATCTCCGGGTCCACGGCCACTTCCTTTTCCAGGGGATCCTCCTCGCGCACGGTGAAGTTGTAGCGGTCGAAGATATCCAGGATGTCGCTGCCGCCATCCTCCCCGGCCTCCTCCCGGTTGGAGAAGAGGCCGTCGAGCAGGCGCAGGTGGGTGTGCCGCCAGTCGTAGTCGCCCATGGGTTCGAAAAGCCCGCCGTTGAGGAAGGCGACAGGTGGATGTCATGACGCATCATACCAATCACGCGGGCGGGCTGTCAAAAGTCATCTCGAAAGAGCCGAACGCCGGTTTGTCAAACCCGGCGCTCTCCTTTACCATGGCAGCGTAAATCAGACGACTGTTCAGCGGGGCTTC
>JAJRVT010000121.1 GCA_024277175.1 Chloroflexota bacterium
AGCACCGACCCGGCGCAACTGGAAGAGGCCAAGCAGGTGCTGCTGACCATCAAGCCCTACATCGCCGCCTTCGACAGCGACTCCTTCGACGATCTGTTGGTCAGCGGCGACACGGTCATCGCCCACGGCTGGAACGGCGAGTTCTTCAAGGCCATGGACGAGAACCCCGACCGCGACCTGGGCTATGTCATTCCGGAAGAGGGTGGCGTGGTCTGGACCGATTCCATGGCCATTCCCAAGACTGCCCCCCATCCCTACACGGCCGAGGTGCTCATCAACTACCTGCTGGATCCTGAGATCGGGGCCATGTTGACCAACTACAACTACTACCCCAGCCCCAACGACGCCAGCCTGCCCTACATCCTGGACGAGATCAAGGAGGATCCGGGCATCTATCCCTCGGACGAGACCCTGGCGCGCATGGAGTTCATCGCCGACCTGGGTGAGACCACGTTGGTTTACGATCGGATTTGGACGGAAGTGAAGTCGGAATAGAACGCGGCTGGAACGGATTGGGCGGAAAGGACCGGATTCTTCCTAAAAAATCCGTGAGAATCCGCTCAATCCGGAGTTTCCGCGTTCTATCGGATGTGGGCCTGTATAGTCACTCCAGGAAAACCTCAACTCAGCTTACCCCATCGTCCTGACCAATCCCGTCTCCAGCACGCCCTCCAGGAAGCGGGAAGGTTGGCCCCGCGAACAGGTCAGGAAGAGCCGGTCCCTTGCTCGGGTCATGGCCACGTAGAGCAGTCGGCGCTCCAGGGCCAGATAGTGGGTCAGCTCCTCATCTTTCAGCGACCAGTCATCCCGCGGGACCAGCGTACCATCGGTGACGCCCACCACGAAGACCACCTTGAATTCCAGCCCCTTGGCGCTATGGAACGTGGTGTGCTTCAACCCGGGACCAAAGTAACTGTCAGCCTGCTTGCTGATCGCCACCACGTGTAGATTCGCATCCAGATATTGGGGGATTAGGTCGGCGTAGGGGCTGTGCCAGCGATAGAGAATGGCGAAATCGCGCGCCTGATAGCCATGCGCCGCCCGTAGCCGCTCCACCGTCTCCTGAACCCAATGCAGTTCGGCCGCGGGGATGTTGAACTTGCGCAGTTCCGGCGCATCTCCCCGGCGCACAGAATACTCCGGCTCCATGACCGGGCTCTCATCCTCATCCAGATCGTCGAAGGCGACCCCCTCCACCATGCCGTGGGCTGCACGCAATATCTCCTGGGTGTTGCGGTAGTTCTTGCGCAACACGGTGCTTCGGCCCACGATATCGATGCCCAACTGGCTCAACGCGTAGCCGCCCGGATAGATCCGTTGCAGCCCATCGCCCACCAGGAAGAGATCGTTGCGCCCGGGCGGAACCAGGTGGCGGATCAGGCGCAGGACCGCTGCGCTCAAATCCTGGAGTTCGTCCACTACGGCCGCGGCGTAGCGGGGGTGGGGATGGCCCGATTCGATCAAGTCCAGGGCCCGCAGGATGAAATCGTCGAAATCGCAGAGGCCCTGCTCGTCCAACATCGCCTGATAGGCCAGATAGACGTCGAACACAGCCCGGCGCTGCAACGCATTCAGGGGCGTGCCCCGCCCGCTGCGGTCCAGGGCCAGGTACTCGTCCAGCGAAGCAATGCCCCGCCCCTTGATGCTATAGCGAATTTCATCGCTGAAAAACCGGGGTTGACGGTTCCATAATTTCAGTTTCGGATATTGGAGACGCGCGCGTTCGATGGCGTCGTTGAGCGCACGATTGGCCGCCTGCATGTCCACATGGAGTTGCTGGCCGTTCCGCCACAGATAGCGACTGCACCACTGGTGAATGGTCACGCACTCGACCGCGTTCAGTTTGGGGGCCTGATCGCCGGCCAGTTGCTTTAATAGATGGCTGACGACCGGAGGCAGGCGGTTGCCATAGGTCAGGAACAGGACCTTGCGATCCGCCGCCGCGGCCTGCCGGGCCAGGTGGCGCGCCCGGTGAATGGCCACCACTGTCTTGCCGGAGCCAGCCACCCCTTTGATCCGGGCCGGGCCGTTGAAATCACGGTTGACCAACGCGCGCTGGGGCGGAGCCAGGAAAAGCATCCACTCCTCCAGCGACCCTTCCAGCGCGCGCTTGAACTCCTCGCTGTCCACAAACCGGTAGAGGTCATCGCCGCCTTGGTAGCGTTCCAGACTCTGGCGCAATTCGGCGTCGGGCACCGTGGGTCGCTCCACGATGTCCAGAACTATCCCCAATAGCCTGTTATAAACGTCTTCAGGCAACAGTCGCTCGATCTTCTCGATGTCATTGACATCGTCTAGCACCCGCAGGCGGGGTAGAACATCGTCGGGCACGCCCATCTCCAGCAATTCCTGGTCTTTATAGCCCACGAAAAGCAAGCCGACATCTTTCTTCTTCCTGTTCCAGAACCCCCACAAGCCGCCATCGGCTTCCACAGGCTTGGCGCCCACATCCACAATATCGGCCATCTGTATCACACCGTCGCTGAGCGCGAACTGTTTGCGTTTGGCCCGGCGATAGGCCTCATCGTGGTTGTCCACCAGGCAAAGCACGATGTCATTGGGTTTGATGTGCTTCCAGATGACGCGGTAGCCCTTGTCCACCCGGCATGAATACATCCCGGCGTCGGCATGGTGAATTTTTTCCGGGTGCAGGTTGGTTGACCAGGGATCGTCCAACATTTTGTCTACAGTGCGGTCCAACCGCTGCAGCACTGCATGGGACAGATTCTTGCGATCATCCCAGAATTCCCTGCTCATGGTCATGTGATACTGTGACATGGCGTTTCCGGCCTCCTGTGAAGTTAATCGACAGCCGAGCGGGTATCCTTCGTCACGGGTGACGAGTCACGGGTCACTCGTCACCAGTCACTCGTCACTCGTGACTCGTGACACACCCGCGGATCGGCTGGCGGCGGGTCCAGCAACGTCTCGTACGCCTCGCCCGTCTCCATGGCGCGGGCCATGGCATCGTAGATCGCCAGGATCACCCGCTTGGTGCGGTACTCGCCGCGCCCAGTGGGCTCCCGGGCCTCGTCCTTGCGCTTGACGATGGGGAAGGTCTCCATGATGTAGTCCACATCGTCACGTTCGATGCCGTACAGGTGAAAATAGGCCGCGTCCAACTCGCAGCGCAACAGGAAGCGACGCTCCTCGTCCCAGCGAAAGGGTGGGGGAGACGAGTCACCAGTCACAAGTGACGAGTGACGAGTGACCCGTGACCCACGCCGCGTACGGATGATCCCCCAACGCCGGCAGCACGTCCCGGGCGAAGGGTTCCAGGTCCCAGGCCGTGTAGGTGAGTTCCAGGATACGGGGGAGGAGCCAGGCGGCGTACGTGACGAGTGACGAGTCACCCGTGACTGGTGACTCGTGACCCGTGACTCGTGACTCGTCATTCGTCACGAGTGACCCGTCACCCCCGCCGGCCCAGGGGCAGGGTTGCGCGTAGGTTTCGGGGGGAAGAACGGGGAGTTGCTTGAGAAGGAAATAGCCAAGTGATGTCCCGCCAATACTTTGTCGACTTGTGTAATCGAACACAATGGAGTCGAGTGAGCCTGCCAAACAGGATGCTCCTATCGAATCATATGACGCAAATAATAATGGAGCTTTATGCCCCACCCCAACAGCGGGAAAAATACTGAAAATCGCCGTCCGCTCATCCGTACTGCGGCAGATATCCCGAAATCCCAGGAGCCAATCGGGCGCGTCGTTCCCCAGTCGTTTCTCAACCGCCGATTCGATCACCCAATATCGCGGCTGGACCACAAAATCAGGATCGTTCTTCTCCACCGGCGTAACATCCCGCACCTCGCCGCCTTCGTAGGTGGCCCAGCGGTGATCGAAGTGGTGGAAGAGCTTGGCCTCATACAACGGCAGATAAACGTCCCCCTCGCGCACGAAGCGGTTCCCCACCAGCCGCCAGCCCTCGGCCTCCAACTGGGCCCGGGTGCGGAAGAGGTGGGAGTCGTTGGACATATCAATCATGCGCAGAAAGCTGACGCCCCACGGGTTCTCCTCGGGCGGGCCTTCCTTGATCAGCACCGGGACCCGGCGATAGATGGCCTTGGTCAGCTCCGCGTCCCGCTTGCTGCGAAAGATGGGACAGGTGCGGGTGTTGGGGTTGAGCAGGCCGATCTCCTCCGCGGTGAGCGCAAAGTGGCGCGCCTCGTCCTTGAGATCGGCCACATCCAGGGCGAAGAAGACGAAGTCCGCGGCCGCGGCCGGGCGCAGGCTCCCGGTGAGGGTGAGCAGGCAGAACTTGTAACTACGGTGTACGCCGGGGAATATAGCTTTCCGGTTCTCGAAATCATAGAGGCTCACCAGGGAGCGGCTTTCCATGATCTCCTGGAAGAAGTACTTGGTGGTGTCGTCGGTGGCGATGCCGCTGGGCACGATGACGCCCACCCGGCCGGCCTCGCTCTGCAGGTGGCGGGCTAGCTCGGCGAAGAGGGCGTAGGTGTTCACGTCGCCCCGCCCGCAGAGGGGATAGGCGTTGCTGTTGCGCACATAATTGCTGGCGTTCTCGGCATTGGCCTTGGCGCGCTGGAAGGCTGCGTAGAGCGCCGGATCCTCCTCCGCCAGGGCCTGGATCAGGCGTCGCCGGGCCGCGGCATTGGGCGCGGTCGCGATGTCCGGCCTCACCGTGGCAAACCACTCCTTTTCCTGTAACTTGATCCGCTCCCACGGCGGGTTGCCCAGCACCACGTCGAAACCGGGGAAGTCGTGGGTCACGAGGGACGAGTCACCAGTCATGCGTGACGAGTGACCCGTGACCCGTGACTCGTGACTGGCGCCCCGTGACTCGTGAAACACCGTCGGAAACGCCAGCGCCCAGTGAAAGAACCGGTTCTCCTCCCGGATCTCGCGGGCTTTGCGCAGCAGGGGGTCGTCGGGCGTCCAGTATTGGCGCAGCCGCTCCAACTCGGCCTGGGTGGGGGCCGACATCAGCTCCGCGTCCCCGGGCGGGATGGGCCAGAAGAAGGCCGCGGTCCAGAGGTCATAGAGGTCCCGCTTGCGCCGGTAGGCTGGCGACTGGAGATACTCCTCGTAGAAGAGGGCCTTCAGGGCCACGTCCTCCAGATCGTCCTCGGGGATGGCCGTGACCTCGGCCAGTTTGGCTTCCAGTTCTTCGTCTTCCTCCGCCGCCGGTTCGGCAAAAAGTTCGCGCAGGAAGTTGCGGTCGCCCCGGCGTTCGTTGCGGGTGCGCCTGCGCAGCGCAGTGGCCGTCTTCCTGTCGTCCCCCGTCACCGGCTTGAACGCGTCGTCGGGAACCTCGCTCATGTCCAGGCCCGGGGTCACGCCGATGAGGCTATTGCCGCACTGGATGTTGCGGTCCAGAAACCCCAGGGGTTTGCCCGGATCCAGGGTCTCCAGCCAGAGGCCCACTTTGCACAGTTCCACGGCCATGGGGTTGATGTCCACGCCATAGATGCAGTGGCGCACCACATCGCGCAGCGCGGTCCGCCGCGCGTCCGGCGACGGCTCCTCGTCCCCGGAGCGGATGCGGGCCAGGTGTGCGGCCAGCCGGTGCGCGGCCGCGATCAGGAAATGACCCGACCCCGCGGCCGGGTCCATGACTTTGATGGCGAGGAGGGCGGATTCGGCGTCACCAGTCATGCGTGACGAGTGACCCGTGACTCGTGACTGGTGACCCGCGACCCTCTCCCGAATCACCGGCTCCAGCGCCGAATCCAGCAATTCGTTGATCAGCGCGGTGGGCGTGTAGTAGCTGCCCGTGGTCTTGCGTTCGGAGCCGGCTGCGCTCTCCAGGGTGAAGGCGGCCGCGTCCACGTTCAGACGGGGGTGCAGCTCCAGCAGGGATTCGTAGACGCTGCCCAGCTCCTCGGAACCCAGGTTGCGGAAGTCCACGGGCCGGCGCACGCCGTTCTCGATGACCAGGGTCAGGGCCCGGATCGCGTCCAGCAGGTCCCGGTTGGCCAGTTCGGCCTCATCCAGCAGGGGCGCGGCCTGGGGCGAGAAGAGGTAGCCGCCCAGGCCGGGCAGTCCCAGGCCGGGATAGCCCCGTGCCACCAGACGGAAGACCAGGCGCAGGGTGCGGTAGAGGTCGGGGTGGACGCTGCCCCGCCGGGCCTGGGCCAGCGCCCGCAGGCGGCGCACGCTGTAGTAGCGCTCATAGCGCAGACGGGCCTCCGGCGACGCGTCCGGCGTCAACAGCAGGTTGCGCTCCTCCGCGGCCATGAAGAAGATGAGCCGGTAGACCAGGCGCAGCAGTTGGCGGTAGTAGTCCTGGGCGCTCAACTGGCCCGAACGCAGACGCTCCCGCAGCGCCTCGTTGGCCTTGTGGGCCAGGAACCCTCGCCCCAGCGCGCTGATGGCCTCCTGCACCCCATCGCGCAGGGAGTCCAGCGCCCGCGCGCCCTGCTCCGCCGCGGCCTGGGACCAGCGCTCCAGCCATGAGTCATGGGTCACGAGGGACGAGTGACCCGTGACTCGTGACTCATGACAAACCAGCCAAAGCAGATTGAAGTCCGCGTAGAGTTCGCCCCGCATCATGCCTTCCAGGTCGAATTCCAGGTACGCGGCCCGGCTGAAGCTGGCGTTGTCCCGCAGGACCCGCAGGCGCAGGCCGTTGCTCACAAAACCCCACAGGTGCGCGTCCGAGCGGTTGAGAAACTCCTGCATCAGGCTGTGGGGGCTGCGTTTGACCGCGGGGTCCCGCTTGTCCAGGGGCTGGCGGAAGGTGACCAGGTGGATGGGCGTCGCGCCCCACAGGTGGCTGATGGGATAGTCGGCGTCGCCCGCAGTCAGCTTGCCCACATAGGGCAGCCGTCCATAGCCCAGCTCCTGGAATAGGATCAGCAGCCAGCGCTCCCGGGTCAGGGTCGTGCCCCGGTCGTGGTCGGGCAGGCTACGACGCTGGTCATCGAAGCTCTGCCAGACGCCCAGCAACCGGTTCCACGAGCGGCTGATGGCTTCGTTCAGGCGCTCGGTCGGGGCCAGGTGATAGTCCGCGGGCTTCAACCCCTTCAGGTCCTGGCCGCCCACAATGCGCGCCAGCAGGTCCGGCGGCAAAATCCCGCCCTCGGTCTTGACGGTTGTAAAGGGTGTGCGTGAGATGGTTTGCATGGGTTGGCTCTTTTTGGGCTGATCAGATCTTGCGATTTTTTATGGTCGGCGGAGACCGCCCCAGGCTGAAGCCGTGGGGCTATAACGGCGACGCCCGCTCAAGCGGGCTGACTTCCCCGCGCAGGCGTGCGTTCCACGCCCGCCGTCGTCCTCGCCATCCCGCCTCTCCCCCGGGCGTGGGACGGACGGTTCCCCCGCCAATTCTGCTGAAGCGTGCCGGGGACGGACCACAACCTTTCCGCCACCCGGAAGCCTCCCGGTCCGTCCCCGGCACATTCGACTCGCGACGTCCCAGCGCCCGTCCATCCCACACCATGGTGAGCGTCCGGTCTGCGGGATTGGCCCATGGTGTGGGACGCACTCACCGCGCAGGCG
>JAJRVT010000122.1 GCA_024277175.1 Chloroflexota bacterium
GACACCGCTGAAGTCATGGCCCTCTATCTGACCTTGGGTAACCGGGTCTTCCGCGACGAGGGAGCGGGCGCCAACTTCAACAACGGCGTCCAGGATGGCGACGAACCCGGCATTGCCGGCGTACAGCTTCAGTTGCTCAACGGCGACGGCAGCGAATACGATATGGACCCGAACACAGCCGGCGTCCAGCCCTACATCGTCACCACCGACGGCGACGGCTACTATGGCTTCGATGGACTGTCGACCGGAGCCTACCGGGTACGCGTGCTGGCCGCCAATTTCAGCGGCGCGCTGGCCGGCTACGCCAGCAGCACCGACATCGGCAGCACGACGGATCCGGAGAACAATACGGACCAGGATGACAATGGCATCGGCGCAGCAACCTCCGGCGATATGGACAGCGGCGTCATCAACCTGGCCTATGACGCCGAACCGGTCGGCGAAGAAGTCGCCGGCGGAACCGACAACGACACCTATACCAACCTTACCCTGGATTTCGGCTTCTGGGAGCAACGATTCGACCTGGCCCTGCGCAAGACGCCTGTGTCCGCTTCTGCCGCACCCGGCAGCGACGTGGTCTACCAGATCACGGTCTTCAACCAGGGCACGCTCAACGCCACCAACATCGGCGTCACCGACTACATCCCCACCGGCATGAGCTATAGTTCCTCCAACGCCGGCAGCGTGACAGCCACCAACGGCGGCGCGGCCGTCAACATCACCGACAACGGCGATGGCACGTTCACCATCGACGCCCTGCCCATGCGGGACTCGGTCACCTTCGAGATCACCCTGACCCTGAGCGACACCTTCCAGGATGACAGCATCACCAACTGGGCGGAGATCGACAGCGCCAGCGGCGGGACGGATGTGGACTCCACGCCGGACAACAGCAACCAGAACACACCGGGCGAGACGACCGGTGAAGTCGTGGATGACGACATCGACAGCACCGACGGCGGCCGGGGCGATCCCGCCATCGTCGATGAAGATGACCACGATCTGGCCACGGTGAACGTGGGACAGACCTTTGATCTGGCCCTGCGCAAGCAGCCGGTCTCGGGTCAGAGCGTCAGCCCGGGTGAGGACATGACATTCGTTATCACCGTCTTCAACCAGGGCACGCTCAACGCCACCAACATCGGCGTCACCGATTATATTCCTGCCGGAACGACCTACAAGACCTCCAACGTCACCAGCGTGACCACCACAGACAACGGCGCGCCCGTCACCATCACCGACGATGGCGGCGGTGCATTCACCATCGACACCCTGGCCACCGGCGATTCGGTCAGCTTCGACGTGACCCTGACCCTGGACGTCTCCTATCAGGGTGACAGCGTCACCAACTGGGCGGAGATCGACAGCGCCAGCGGCGGGACGGATGTGGACTCCACGCCGGACAACAGCAACCAGAACACACCGGGCGAGACGACCGGTGAAATCGTGGATGACGACATCGACAGCACCGACGGCGGCCAGGGCGATCCCGCCATCGTCGATGAAGATGATCACGACATCGCCACCATCGCCGCCAACCAGTTCGACTGGGGCGATCTGTCGGATCCTGATTACCCGACCACGCGCACATCTGACGGTCCGCGTCACATCATCGTGCCCGGCGTGCAACTGAGCGCCACGGTGGACACTGAGACCGACGGCCAGCCCAACGCCACCGCCAGCGGCGATGACACGGCCGGCGACGACGAAGACGGCGTGCGCTTCCTGACGCCGCTCATGCCTGGAACTACAGCCACCATTGAGGTGGACGCGTCGGTCGACGGCTTCCTGAACGCCTGGATCGACTGGAACAATGACGGTTTCCTGAACAGCACCGATGAGTACGTCTTCCAGGAAAAGCCGCTGACCGCGGGGACGAACACCCTCTCCGTCCCGGTTCCGGCCCTGGCCGAAGGCAGTTCACTCTATGCCCGCTTCCGCTTCACCACCGGTGAAAACGAGGCGGACACACCGACGGGCGAAGCGCCCAACGGCGAGGTGGAGGACTATGTGCTCATGAGCCTGGGCGACACTGTCTGGCTGGACAACGGTGACGGCGGCGGCACGCCCAACAACGGCATCCAGGATGGCTCCGAGCCTGGCGTTCTAAGCGTCACCGTGGAACTGATCCAGAACGGCTCTGTGGTGGCCACCACCCAGACGGACGCCAACGGCAACTACCTGTTCATAGGGTTGTCCCCCGGCGATTACACGGTGCACATCCCCGCGAGCGACTTCGCGCCGGGTGGCCCGCTGGCCGGGCTTATCTCCTCTGCCGGCGCGGGCGACCCCAATGCGGACATCGATCAGGACGCGGATGAAAACGGCGTGGACGATCCTGCGCCGGCCACCAACGGCATCTCTTCCGCCACGGTGACCCTGGCTCTGGGCCAGGCGCCCACCAGCGAAGATGGCGACGCCAACAGCAACCGGACAGTTGATTTCAGCTTCGTGCGCTTCGACCTGGCCCTGCGCAAAACGGTTCAATCCCTCAGCCAGACGCCGCTGGTGCCGGGCGCCAGCACAGTGACCTTCGCCATCGAAGTCATCAACCAGGGTGACGTGGCGGCCAGCAATATCCAGGTCACCGACTACGTGCAGGCCGGCTTCATCTACGACCAAAGCGCCAACCCCGGCTGGAGCGCTGGCCCGAACCCAAGCATCACCATCCCCGGCCCGATCCCGGCCGGCGGCTCGGAGACGGTGACCATCGTCCTGGGCGTGGCCGACGGCACCTCCGGCCTTACGCTGGAGAACTTCGCCGAGATCAGCGATGACAGCCAGCCCGCCAATACGGACATCGACTCTACGCCGGACGCCAACAACCAGGAGCAGCCGGTCAAGGACGACGTGGTTGACGAGGACGCCAAGGCCAACCCGGGTGTGGACGATGAGGACGATCACGACATCGCCACCACCGGCGTTGCGGTCTTCGACCTGGCCCTGCGCAAGACGGTGAGCTTCGCGCCGGATCCTATCATCGCCGGCGAGAGCAAGATCACCTTCCAGATCGAAGTCTTCAACCAGGGTGACATCGACGCCTATGCGATCGAGATCACCGACTATGTGCCGGCCGGCTTCACCTACGATCCGGCCGACAACCCGAGTTGGACCCAGACCCAGACGACCACCCCGCAGACGACCATCGCTTCCATCCCGGCGTCTGCGTCGGCTACCGTCAACATCGTGCTCAGCGTAGACGCGGACGTGGCCGCCCAACCGCTGGTCAACGGCGCGGAGATCAGCGCCGCTGACAACAACGAGAACCCCAACGACGCGCCGCCGGTGGACAAAGACTCTACGCCGGACGCGAACCCGGGCAACGACAACTTCGTCGACGACGAGATCAACGACGATGGAACCAACGACGAGGATGACGCCGATCAGGCCACCGTGGATGTGCCGGGCGTGAACCTGGGCAATGTGGTCTGGAACGACGCCAACGACAACGGCGTGCTCGACATCGGCGAGCAGGGCATCGAAGGCGTGACGCTGCAACTCTTCAGCGAGGGGCAGAACCCGACTTCGGACACGCCACTGGCCGAGACCACGACCAACCAGGATGGCGAGTACAGTTTCGACGGCTTGCCCCCGGGATCGTACTTCGTCTACATTCCCACGCCGCCGGCCGGCTATCCAGCCAGCAGCACGGCCACGGATATGGACGACAACGGTCAGGACAACGATGACAACGGCGATCAGGCCGGCATCGGCAGCCCGACTATCAGCCCCGTGGTCACCCTGCGGCCCGGTGAGGAGCCAGAGAATGACGGTGACGGCTCCAACGGCGACCTGACCCTGGACTTCGGCTTCTTCGCCCCCGTCAATATCGGCAACCTGGTCTGGCACGACGCCAACGGCAATGGCCTGGTGGATGGCGGCGAGCAGGGCATTCCGTCCGTGACTGTGGAACTCTACGAAGCCACCCAGACGCCGGGCGTGGACACGCCGATCCGCACGACCCAGACCGACAATGCCGGCGTTTACAGCTTCGAGAATCTGTCTCCTGGCCAATACGTCATCTACATCCCCCAAGCCCCCGGTCTCTACCCCGTGAGCAGTGGGCCGACGGATGACAATGACAACGGACAGGACAACGACGACAACGGCATCCAGGACTATGCCGGCGGCCCGACCACCAGCCCGGTCATCGAGCTGACGGCCGGCGCAGAGCCGGATACGCCCGAGGATGGCGATGGGACCAACGGCGATCTCACCGTGGACTTCGGCTTCCATGCGCCTGTGAGCCTGGGTAACCTGATCTGGCACGACGTCAACAACAATGGCCTGGTCGATCCCGGTGAACAAGGCATTCCCGGCATCACCGTACAACTGTACGCGGCCGGCGATACGCCGGGCGTGGATGCGCCGGTGGCGGTCGAAGTGACCAACAACGACGGCGTCTACAAGTTCATCGACCTGGCCCCAGGCGACTACTTCGTCTACATCGCCGAGCCGCCCGCGGAGTACCCGACAAGCAGCACGAACACGGACGAAACGGACAACGGCGAGGACAATGACGACAACGGCATCCAGCCTGTGGGTTCCGGTCCTGTGACCAGCCCGGTGGTGACGCTCATCAGCGGTGACGAGCCGACCAACGACGGCGATGGTCCCAACAGTGACCTGACCCTGGACTTCGGTTTCTATCGCTTCGACTTGGCCCTGCGCAAGCGGGTGATCAGCCTGAGCGATACGCCGCTGGTCCCTGGCCAGAGCACGGTCACCTTCGAGATCGAAGTCTTCAACCAGGGTGACACGCCGGTCAGCAATGTGGAAGTCATCGACTACGTCCAGGCAGGCTTCACCTACGACGAGAACCTCAATCCCGGCTGGAGCGCAGGTCCGAATCCGACCACGGTCATCGCAGGGCCCATCGAACCCGGGCAGAGTGCAACGGTGCAGATCGTCCTGGGCATCGGTCCTGGCACATCGGGCCAGACGTTGGAGAACTTCGCCGAGATCAGCGATGACGGCCAGCTTCCCGGCACGGACATCGACTCCACGCCGGACGCTGAAAATCAGGACAGCCCGGTCAAGGACGATGTCATCGACGAGGACGCCAAGGCCAACCCAGGCGTGGACGACGAGGATGATCACTACTCGTCCACCATCGGCGTGGAACTGTTCGACCTGGCCCTGCGCAAGCGGGTGGTTTCCCAAAGCGAGACGCCGCTGGTCCCCGGCCAGAGCACGGTCACCTTCGTCATCGAGGTCTTCAACCAGGGTGACACGCCGGCACAGAACGTGACCGTCATCGATTACGTGCCGGACGGCTTCGTCTACAACCAGGCGGACAACCCCGGCTGGAGCGCGGGGCCGAATCCGACCACGGTCATCAACGGGCCGATCGACCCAGGTCAGAGCGCCTCGGTGGAGATCACGCTCATGGTGGCGGCCGGGACCCAGGGAGTGACCCTGGAGAATGCAGCCGAGATCATGAACGACGGCACCCAAGGTGCGGACGTGGACTCCACGCCGGACGGCGCCAACACCGAGCAGCCGGTCAAGGATGACGTCATCGACGAAGACGCCAAGGCCAACCCGGGCGTGGACGACGAGGACGATCATGACATCGCACCGGTGGAAGTCGGGGCGTTCGACCTGGCCTTACGTAAGACCGTGGCGTCGGGTGGAACCAGCATCGTCGCCATCGGTGACGACGTCACCTTCAACATCGAGGTCTTCAACCAGGGTGACATGGCTGCCTACAACGTGACGGTCATGGACTTCCTGCCCAGCGGCATGAGCCTGAGCCCGAACGATAACAACGGCTGGACCGCGGTGGGTGACAACGTGGAGACGGTGATCCCCGGACCGATCAACCCCGGAGAGAGTGCGACTATCCAGATTGTGTTGCACGTCGGTGATGAAACGGGCGTCATCGCGAACGAGGCCGAGATTATCCAGGCCGTGGACATTAATGATGTTATCCGGGACGACGTGGACAGCACGCCGGACGACATCCAGGGCAATGACGTTCAGGTGGACGACGTGATCGACAACAGCCAGGACGATGAGGACGACAACGACATCGCCCAGGTGGAAGTCGAGCGTTTCGACCTGGCTCTGGAAAAAACCCTGGCAGAAGGCCAGCCGGCTTCTGTGGGTATCGGCAGCGATGTGGAGTTCGTCATCACTGTCTTCAACCAGGGCACGATGGCCGCCACAAATGTGGTGATAGCCGATCATCTCCCGGCAGGCTTTACGCTAAGCCCATCGGACGACAATGGCTGGGTCGCAAACGGGGACTACGTACAGAATACAATCCCGGGACCGATTCTGGCAGGCGGGTCCGCCAGCGTGAACATCGTCCTGCTCGTCGGAGAGGACGCAGCTGGCGCTGTCCACAACACAGCAGAAATCTCCTCATCCCTGGACGAACAAGGCGTAGCGCATGAGGACGTGGACTCCACCGCGGATGATAACCCCGACAACGACCCGGTGATTGACGACGAAGTCAATAATGACGGCACCGTCGATGAAGATGACTCGGACATCGCGATCATCGACATCCAGGGCCCGACGGCGATCACGCTGGCCAGTTTCGCAGCGGTGGCCAATGACAGCGGCGTCTCCCTGCTGTGGACGACGACCATGGAGTTGAATACGCTGGGGTTCCAGATCTACCGCGGCACAAGCTGCAACTGGAGTTCAGCAGCCCGCATCACGCAACAGCTCATTCCGGGCCAGGGAAGCCAGGGCGGTAGCTATAGCTACGAGGATGGCGCAGTGCTGGCAGGCATCACCTACTGCTACTGGCTGGTGGAGATGGAGACGAACGGCGCTGAGGCGACATACGGTCCCGTGCAGGCCACGGTGTATGGCAGCAACGTGCGCACGCCGCTCTTCCTGCCCATCATCTACGCCAAGTAATAGCTCTTCCCAGGCGCCTGCCTGTGAGAAGACAGGTTAGAAAGAGGGGGCATTCCATCAGGAATGCCCCCTCTTTTTCATTGTCATTAAATCTCAGGAGGGCGTTCCACGCCCACAGTCAACCTCGCCCACCCGCCAACCCCTCGGGCGTGGGACGGACGTCGACTTCACGGAAAACAGCCGGCCCAGCGGCCAGTCCATCCCACGCCATGCCACGCGACTGGTCAACAGAATTGGCCGATGGCGTGGGACGCACTCGCTCGCCCCCGGTCACCCCCTCACCCTGTCATCCTGTCATCCTATCACCCTACGGATCTGCGCAGCCATGGCCCTGGCCCGCGCCGGCGCATCGCCCACATGCCCGCTGGCGTCCAGGAGCGCGCCCACCTCTTCCGCGGGCAGATAGCGGGTGATGCGCGGGTCGGACGCCAACAGATCCGCCAGGGGATTGGGCTCGCCGGCCTGCAACGCGGCCCAGGCGACCAGGCTCCGTTCGCGGATGACCTCGTGGAGTTCCTGACGGTCGCCGCCGGCCCGCACCGCGGCCATGAGCACCCGCTCGGTGGCCGCGAAGACGCCGTAGTCGCGCAGGTTGCGCTCCCGGGGCCCCGGCCAGATGCGCAGCCCCTCCACCAGCCGCAGCGCGCGGCCCAGGGCCTCGTCCATGATCAGGAACGCCTCCGGCAGCACGAAACGCCGGTTGGCCGAGTCATCCAGGGTGCGCTCCAACAGGCTGAGCGCAGCGTTGTCCCACAGCACCCGGGGCATGGACGCGACCAGGCGGGTGAGGCTGTCGATGTTCTCGGCCACGATGGGGTTGCGCTTGAAAGGCATGGCGCTGGACCCCACCTGCTTCTCGCCGAAGGGCTCGCTCCACTCGCCAAAGGGCGGGCTTTGGAGGATGCGCAGGTCGAAGGCGAACTTGTGCAGGCTGGCGGCCAGCCCGGCCAGCGCGTTGACCACCCCCCAGTCCTGCTTGCGGGGATAGGTCTGGGTGGCCACCGGGAAGGCCTCCAGCCCCAGCTTCTCCATGACCCGGGCCTCCAGCTGCGCGGCCGTCCACCCCGTCCCCTCCAGGAGCTGGGTGTAGCTCGCGCTGGTCCCCACCGCGCCCTTCAGCCCCTTGCCGCGCACGTCATTCCGCACCCGCGTCAGTTCCTGATAATCCAACAGCAGGTCCTGACCGTACTGGGCGAGGCGATAGCCCACGGTGGTCGGCTCCGCGGGCTGGATGTGGGTGAAGGCCATGGCCGGTGTGTCGGCCTCGGCCTCCATGCGCTCGGCCAGCGCGGCCAGGGTTTTCGCCAATTTCGCAATGATTATGTCGAGTGAGTCCCGCAGGCGCAGCGCATCCACATTGTCCAGTGCATCCATGGAGGTCGCGCCCAGGTGGATGATGGGGCCGCCCACAGGGCACTGTTCGGCGTAGGTCTTGATCTCGGCCATGAGATCGTGGCGGATCTCGCGCTCGATCTGGCTGGCGCGCTCGATGTCGATGTCGTCCGCGTGGGCGCGCAGGTCCGCGACCTGCTCCTCGGTGACCAGGCCGGCCTCCTGCTGGGCTTCGGCCAGCGCGACCCAGAAGCAGCGCAGCAGCCGGCGTTTCCGGGCCTCGCTCCACACTCGGCGCATCTCCTCAGAGCCATAGCGCCAGGTCAGGGGGGAGAGGTAGGTTTCGTGGGTGAATTGGGTCATGATAGAAAATTGAGAATTTAAGATTGAAGATTGGGAGATTAGAGAGATTGGGGAGATTGGAGATTGGCGTCGACACAGAATCTCCAATCTCCCTAATCTCTTCAATCTCTCCCACTCATACGCTCCATTCTACCA
>JAJRVT010000123.1 GCA_024277175.1 Chloroflexota bacterium
CGAGACGTCACCGGAGTTGGAGTACAAAGCCGCGCGCAGCGATTCTTTGAGTATGTTCGGCGCGGCCATCGGCGGCGCGATCCTGGGCATGTTGTTGACGCTGTTGGTCCTGGCCATCATCAACGGCGGCACGTTGAGCTTCAGCGGCGGCGAACGCATGGACGCTCTGGAAGCCAACATGGCGCGCATCAACGAGAATGTGGGCGCGGTGAGCACGAATGTGGATACCGTGGCCGAACAGGCCAGCGCCGCGGCTGTGCAGGCCAGCGCCGTCCAGACCCAGCTTGACGAATTCGAGACCAATATGGCGGCGGAATTAGAGACCGTCAACGAATCTATCGCCACCCTGGATCAGACGCGCGAGCAGTTCAACACCTTCGTCGGTGCGTTGACCGACGCCCTCAACCAGATCGAAATCCCCCAAGAATAGGACGACGACCCGTCGGAGTTTCGAGAGAAGCGAATAGCAACAGGGGGCGTGAGCAATGCTCACGCCCCCTGTTTTTTCTCTGCGTCCCTTTGCGCTCCTGCTCCTTTGCGTCGAATCATTCCTCCTCGGCCGCCAGGTCCTCGGCCGCGGCGTAAAAAATCAGCAACACCGAGCCATAGGTGCGACGATCATACTCCTCCAGATGTTGCAGATCGGTGGGGGCGTCTTCCCGGGGGTGGATCTGGACGATGACGGCCCCGTACTGGGCCAATAGTTCGGGGCGGGCGTCGATCTGGTGCAACGCCTTGCGCCACATGTCTTTATACTGGGGCGGCGCTACATAGATCAGATCGTAGGATTCGCCTGTATATCGTTTCAAAAACCTGAAACTGTCGCCTCGTTCCACCTGGGCTTGGTCGGTGAAATCGCAGTGCTCTAGGTTAGCCTGAATGGTCCGAACCGCCCGCCGGTCGAGGTCGACGAATTGGGCCGATTCGGCCCCGCGACTCAGGGCTTCGATCCCCACCGCGCCCGTGCCGCCGAACAGGTCCAGCACCCGCGCGTCCACGATCCAATCACCCAGGATGCTGAAAAGCGCCTCCTTGGCCCGATCGGTAATGGGCCGGGTGCTGTCCCCCGGGACCATCCGGAGTTTTCGGCCTTTGGCCGCACCGGCAATCACACGCATGACGTTATTCCGCCAACGCTTTCAACGCCTCGGGCGCGCTCTTCTTGGGCGTGATCCGGTACTTGACGCTGATAAGCTCGCCGTTTTCGTCGATAACGAACTGGCTGCGGATGATGCCCATGTACTTGCGGCCATACATGTTCTTCTCGCCCCAGACGCCATATTGCTCGGCGATGGCGTGGTCCTCATCCACCAACAGGGTGAAAGGCAGTTCATACTTGCTCTTGAATTTCTGGTGAGATTCCACACCGTCGGGGCTGACGCCCAGGACGACGGCGTTCTTCTCCTGGATTTCCGGGTAGCTGTCGCGAAAGGCGCAGGCCTGGGTGGTGCAGCCGCTGGTGTTGTCCTTGGGATAGAAATACAGGACCACCCGCTGGCCCCGGAAGTCGCTCAGCTTGACAGTCTCGCCCTTATCGGTGACGGCTTCGAAGTCGGGCGCCATCTCGCCCACCTGTAGTTTGCCTGTAGCACTTTTGCTCATCGGGTTCGATCCTCCTCATGGTTGGTCAGACGGTTGATTGCCTCCACCCGTCATTATGCCATATTCCCCGGAAATCGCTGCAAGCGGTCTGTCATCTCAATTTTCGACAGAACCGGCGTGACAGGCTATGATCGAGGAAGTGAAAAACAAAGATTGGAGATTGGGGAGATTAATGAATTCTTTAGCGAGCGCTATCATGAATAGACGCAGGGCGTTGGTGGCTGGCCTGTTACTGGCCCTGTTGCTGTTGATCCCCGGGGCGGCCATGGCCCAAGCGCCGGAACCCGACGCCGCGACCGCGCCCCGGATCAGCGACTATCTGGCCCGGCAGTTGGCGACTGCGGCCGGACCGGTTTCCTTCCTGGCCATCCTGACCGACCAACTGGATGTGGACGCGACCCTGGCCGCGGCCGGGATCGATGATGGCGATGGCGACCCCGTCCGGCGCGGCCAGGTCCTCTACGCCGCGCTGACCGCCCACGCCGCCGCCACCCAGGCCGATCTGCGCGCCTTTCTGGATGCACGCGGCGCACCCTATCGCGCCTATTACATCGTCAACATGATCGAAGTGGAGGGTGACGCCCAATTGGCCGCGGATCTGCTGGCCCGGGATGACGTGGGCCGGCTGGTGGCCAACCCGACCATCCCCCAGTATCTCTTCTCTGTAAAACGTTTTTCCGGCGCACCGCCCGCGCTGGACTATGGTTGGGCCAAGGTGATGAACGTTCCCGCGGCCGAGGCCACCCTGGCCATGCCCTGGGGCCTGGGCTACACCAACGCCGATGAGGTCTGGGACCTGGGCTACACCGGCCAAGGCGTGGTCATCGCCAGCCAGGATACGGGCGTGGCCTGGGAACACCCGGCCCTGCAACCCCGCTATCGGGGCTATGACGCAGGCTCCGGGAGCGCGGACCATGCCTACAACTGGTTCGACGCCTGGGGAACCCTGGACCGCCCCACCCGCTGCGATCCCGATCCCCAGGTCCCCTGCGATGACTTCGGCCACGGCACCCACACAGTGGGCACCATCCTGGGGAACGCCCAGGGAACCGAGCCGCGCATCGGTATGGCCCCCGACGCCTCCTGGATGGGCTGCCGCAACATGCACAAGGGCCTGGGCACGCCGGGTGCGTACGCGGCCTGCTTCGAATTTTTCCTGGCGCCCTATCCCCAGACCGGCGACCCCTTCACCGACGGCAAGCCTGAAAAGGCCCCCAACATCATCAACAACTCCTGGGGCTGTCCGCCCGACGAGGGCTGTGACGCCGACTCCTTGCAACAGGTGGTGGAGACTGCGCGCGCGGCCGGCCAGTTCGTCATCGCTTCGGCCGGCAACCATGGCCCCAGTTGCGCCAGCGTCCAGGACCCCATCGCCATCTATGACGCGGTCTTCAGCGTGGGCGCGCACGACAGCGGCGGATCGCTGGCCGGTTTCAGCAGCCGCGGCCCGGTGGCCGTGGACGGCAGCGGTCGGCTCAAGCCCGACATCGCCGCGCCCGGGGTCTCGGTTTACTCTGCGTGGGTGGAGGACGGTTACCGGGTGAGCCAGGGCACGAGCATGGCCTCGCCCCACGTGGTCGGGGCCGCGGCTCTGCTCTGGTCCGCGCAGCCTGACCTGGTGGGCCGCATCGACCGCTCGGAGCAGTTGCTGATCAAGAGCGCCACGCCTGTGGCGGCCACCGCCTGCGGGGAAACGTCGCCTGTGCCCAACAATCTCTTCGGCTATGGTCGGCTGGACGCGTTGCAGGCGGTGGAGATGGCCCTCAACCCGGCCACGCTGACGGTGACGGCGAAAGGGAATGACGGCCTGCCGCTTTCCGGTGTGCAGGTGATCGTGCAGGACAAGCTGACCGGCTATCGCTATGCGGCCACGGCCAACGAGGCGGGCGTAGCTGTGTTCACGCCCGTCTACGCGGGGATATACGTCGTAGGCATCCTGCCCGCTGGCGCGGACCCAGACAGCCCGGTGGATGAGTTGGCATCTGTGATGATCGAGCTGACGGATGAGTCGGTGGATGTCGAGGTCGTGCTGCCGCTGTTGCGCTTCTACCTGCCCGTTGTGGCCCGCTGAGGTTCGAAGTCACCCCAACCATCGTTTCCGCCGTTTGTAGTGTTTGACGTCTCGATAGCTTTTGCGCTCGCCCAACTGGGTCAGCCCCAGATAGAACTCCTTGATGTCCGCGTTCTGGGCCAACTGCTCGGCCGGCCCGTCCAGGACGATGCGCCCGGTCTCCATGACGTAGGCCGTGCTGGCGACCTGTAGGGCCACGTTGGCGTTCTGCTCCACGATCAACATGGAGACGCCTGACTCCCGGTTGATGCGGTGGATGATCTCGAAGATTTCCTGCACCAGCAGCGGGGCCAGCCCCAGGGACGGCTCGTCCAGCAACATCAGCTTGGGTTTGGCCATGAGCGCGCGGCCGATGACCACCATCTGCTGTTCGCCGCCGGAGAGGTAGCCGGCCGTGCGTTTGCGGAAGTCCCGCAGGCGGGGGAAGAAGGCGTAGACCTGCTCCAGGTCCTGGCGGACGGCCGCGCTGCGAATGGACCCCGGCCGCGAGAGCATGCCCGTGAGCAGGTTCTCCTCCACGGTGAGATGCTCGAAGATGCGCCGGCCCTCGAAGACCTGAGTGATCCCCCGGCGCACGATCTCGTCGGGCGTCAGGCGATCGATGCGCTCGCCCTCGAACTCGATGCTCCCCCGGGTGACCTCGCCCTCCTGGGTGCGCAGCATGCCGGAGATAGCCTTAAGGGTGGTGCTCTTCCCGGCCCCGTTCGCGCCCAACAGCGACACGATCTCGCCGTCCCCCACCTCCAACGACACCCCGCGCAACACCAGGATGACGTCACTGTATACGACTTCGATGTTGTTGACGTTTAGCATAGTGAAAATCAAGATTGAAGATTGAGGATTAAAGATTGGATGGCGGGAGACTCGCCGTTGAACGCAGATCTCCCCGCCAACCAATCTTTACTCTTCAATCTTCAATTTGCCTTACTCGCTCGGTCGCATATCCGGCAGCACGAGGAAGTCGCTGACCGGGACGAACTGCTCGCTGCCGTCCACATTCTGGACCTGGCGGATGGCGGCCTTGTGGGGGGCGCGGCTGCCGTCGCGCACGTCGATTTCGAAGAGGCCGCCGGCGCTGATGACGCCCAGGTCTTCCATGGCGGCCATGGCCGTGGCCCCGCTCAAGTTCTCATAGCCCGACAGGTTGATGGCGTGGGTGAGGATATCCTTGATGGCGTACATCTCGCCATAGGAGAGCAGGTAGCCCACATCCTTGTTGGCCTCGTCATAGCCGCCAGCCTCGAAGGAGGCCAAGGCTGCCTGGACGCCCGGTACATCGGTGTCGTTCCACCAGTAGTTGGGCAGCACGCCGTAGTAGCCTTCGGCCAGGCTGGCGTTCTCGCCCAGAATGTTGATCACGTCCTGGTTCATGCTCCAGTTGACGCCGCCGATGACCACCTGATCCCACGCGCCCATGGCGCGCACGGTGCCGATGACCTGGGCCGGCCCGAAGGAGAGGGACTGGACGTAGATGACGTTGGCCCCGTTGACCATCAGGTTCTGGACCTGACCGGTCACGTCAGCCGTGGGCGAGACTTCCTGCTCTTCCAGGGGTAGGACGGTGATGCCGTTCTCCTCGGCCCAGGCCAGAGCTTCGGGCGTAGTGGCCCCGGCGCCAAAGGCGTTGGCCCAGCCGATCACGCCCACCACGATCTCATCGCCCGCACCTTCCGGCTTGACGTCGGCCCAGTTCTCCTGCACCCACTGGAGGAAGCCGGTGAACTGATCCGGGTAGATGGGGGCCACGCCCACGGTGTAGCCGTTGGGCGGATTGTAGAAGGCTTCGGCGTTGAGACCGGAGGCCAGGTTGATGATCTGGTCCTCCACCACCCGGTCCTTGAGGATGATGGTGGCGCCGCTGCCGTAGGTGAGCACGAAGATGGGTTTGGGATCCTGGGTGCGGGAGCTTTCGTAAATGGCCAGTTCCTGCTCCGGATTGTACTGGCTGTCCTGGAGATCGATGGCCAGCATCGCGCCGCAGACGCCGCCGTCGGCGTTGATCTGTTCCACCGCGTCCTTGGAGCCGTTGATGAAGCCATCGCCCAGGATGGTGGCCAGGGGACCGGTCAGGCCGGCCTGCTGGTAGATGGTGATGGTCTCGCCGTCGTAGCCGGCGTCGCAGTTGGCCGTGTCCACGTCGCCGAAGTCGGTTTCGGCAGGCATGGCGACCATTTCAGCCCCTTCCGCAGGAGCGGCTTCTTCCGTGGTCGGCGCTTCTTTGCTTTCCGCGGGCGCGGCTTCCTCAGCGGGCGCGGCCTCTTTCGCCGCGGGCGCTTCTGCCGGCGCGGCCGCGGGCGCGCACGCGGCCAGCACACCGATTAGCAACAGACTGAGCGCCAGTAGCCATAGGGTTTTCTTCATGGTAGAGCCTCCTTTGTGAATGATCAATCGTCAATGGGTAATCGTCAATGGGCGTTGGTCCTTTGTCACTCGTCACTTGTCACTCGTCATCCATCTGACCCGTCCTGTATATAATTGACACCATAGTGACCATTCAGGACGGAGGAGACCATGAACAACCACCCCTTTAAAGAAGCAGTTAAAGAACCGGTCAAGCGATATAGCCAGGCATTTAAGCAGCAGGTTGTTCGC
>JAJRVT010000124.1 GCA_024277175.1 Chloroflexota bacterium
CCGACGTTTTCCAGCTACACGTCAACACCCGGCCCGCGCCGCCGGTGAGTTTCAGAGAAGAATAGAACGCGGATTTGACGGATTGGGCGGATCTGCACGGATTTCTTAAAGAATCCGGCTTTTTCCGCTGAATCCGCAAAATCCGCGTTCTATCCAATCATCGAGGGTCGAGATCATCTATGGACAACACATTGCTGGGCATACCGTTCTCTATTCTGGGCGTCATCTGCCTGGGCATCGCCGCGCCCTGGTTCTTCATCTGGCCGCTGCCGGACCCCAGGAAGCCGCCCCGGCCCCGTTGGGTTCACCTGGTCCTGCGCTGGTTCCACGGGCTGACGTGGGTGCTGCTGGCCCTGGCCTGCTTCGCGGCTGCGGCCTATCTTGGCGCGCTGGCCGGGACCCTGGCCATCCTGGGGCTGGCCGCATACACGCTATTCATCGCCACCATTTTCATCGACCGGCGGGCAACGTAGGCGCGGCTTGCAGCCGCACACCCCCCGGTTCAAGACAAAGGTGTGTGAACCAAAGCCGCAACAACATCAACATGGTGATATAAACAGATCGGGAAAGTGCGGCTACAAGCCGCGCCTACGGTCATCCGAAATCTCGCAAGCGTTCCTCAGAAAGGACACAACCATGGCTATCGAACACAGACGACTGGGCAAGCATGGCGTGCTGGTCAGCAACCTCTGCCTGGGGACCATGAACTTCGGCTGGCACACGTCCGAGGAGGACAGCTTCCGCATCATGGACCGGGCGCTGGAGCTGGGGATCAACTTCTTCGACACGGCCGACGTCTACGGCTGGTCGGTGGAGCACGGCCTGACCGAGGAGATCATCGGGCGCTGGTTCGCGCAGGGCGGCGGCCGGCGGGACGCGGTGGTCCTGGCCACCAAGGTCTACAACCCGGTCTCCCGCAAGGCCAACCTGCCCGAACCCAACTCGGATGGCCGCAACCTCTCGGCCTACAAAATCAGAAAGCATTGCGAAGGCAGCCTGAAGCGGCTCCAGACCGACTGGATCGACCTCTATCAGATGCACCACATCGACCGCGACTGCCCCTGGGACGAGACCTGGCAGGCCTTCGACAACCTGGCCAAACAGGGCAAGATCGTCTACGTGGGCTCCAGTAATTTCGCCGGCTGGGACATCGCCACCGCCTGCCAGGAGGCGTCCAAGCGCAACCTCATGGGCCTGGTGAGCGAGCAGAGCATCTATCACCTGGACAACCGCATGGTGGAGTTGGAGGTCATCCCCGCCTGCCGCCACTACGGCCTGGGGCTGATCCCGTGGAGCCCCCTGGGCGGTGGTCTGCTGGGCGGCGCGCTGGAGAAGGTGGAGAGCGGTCGCCGCACCAGCGAGGAGATGCTCAAGCGCATCGAGGCCAACCGGGACAAGCTGGAACGCTACGAGGCCCTCTGCCGGGAGCTGGGCGAGCCGCCGGCCGCGGTGGCCCTGGCCTGGCTTCTCCACAACCCGGTGGTGACCGCGCCCATCATCGGCCCGCGCACCATGGAACAACTGGAAAGCGCGGTCCGCGCCACGGAGATCACCCTGGATGAGGACGCCCTGGCCGCGCTGGATGAAATCTTCCCCGGTCCCGGCGGCGAAGCGCCCAAGGCGTATGCGTGGTAACAGCAATGGATCGCGGATTGGACGGATTAGGCGGATCGACGTAGATTCTTTTTTGAAAATCCGCGTCGATCCGCCTGATCCATCCAATCCGCGGTCCATCCTGAAAGGAAACGATTATGTCTACATCTGTATTGGCGAAGTTGAACCAAAATTTTGGGATCGACGATCAGGTGACCTTCGTGGGCGATCCCGGCGGGTTGCCTGTGGCTGTGCTGGAGAACGAGCATGGGCGCGCTCGCGTCGCGCGCCACGGCGCACATGTGCTGGACTACCAACCCCGGGGCGCGAAGCCGGTGATCTGGCTGAGCCGACAGGCCCGCTTCGAGCCGGGCAAGGCCATCCGCGGCGGCATCCCGGTGATCTGGCCCTGGTTCGGCGCGCACCCGTCTGACCCGACCATGCCCGCCCACGGTTTCGTGCGCACCCTGCCCTGGTCGGTGGACGCCACCGCGGTGCTCGATGACGGCGCGCTCCAGGTCCGCTTCACCCTCAGTGACGGCGAAGCGAGCCGGCGGCCGTGGCCCCACGCCTTCAAGCTGGCCTACACGGTCACCCTGGGGACCCGGTTGACGGTGGAACTGGCGGTCCGCAACCCGAACCCGGAGCGGGTGCATTTTACCGAGGCCCTCCACTCCTATTTTCATGTAGGCGATGTGGCCCAGGTGACGGTTTCAGGGCTGGAGGAGACGGAGTATCTGGACAAGACCCAGGACTTCGACCGCTTCCGCCAGCAGGGCCCCGTCCGCATCCAGGGCGAGACCGACCGGGTCTATCTCAACACCGAAGCCGAGTGCGTGATCGACGACCCCGTGCTGGGCTGGCGCATCCATATCGCCAAGCGGGGCAGCCGCACCACCGTGGTCTGGAACCCGGGGCCGGAGGTGGCCCGGTCCATGGCCGACTTCGGCGACGACGAATATCCCGACATGCTCTGTGTGGAGACGGCCAATACGTTCGAGAATGGGGTGACGCTGGAGGCGGGGGCGGAGCATAGGATCACGGCGGAGATTTGGGTAGAATGACAGGATGACAAGATGAGGGGGTGACCCTTGTAACGCAACATTTATGTTGTCGAGCGGGGCGGACGAGGGCATAGCAGAGCTGCACCGGCCCGGTCGTCAGCCGAAAACCCCGAAGTCAGCCCCCTAACCCCCAATCTTGGGGGGACGCCCGCTAGGCCAAGCAATGCCCAGCCTCCTCCAGGGTTGGGGCCGGGGGGCCGAACACCCAAAATCGACGGCGCCTCCGGCGCCGGTGTGGGGGGACGCTGCGCTCCCCCCCCACACCCCCCTGGCCAGAGAGACCAGAGGGACAGAGCCGATGCTACGCACCGGTCCAGAGGCCAGAGTTCGGCAGCGCGCAGCATTTCAAAAGCCGGGGGACACGACCCGGAACCCCACACGGTTGAGCCCGTTGAACGGGAGGCTGAGGTTCCGGACGGCGCAGCGCACGAGGTAATCGAGGTTGTACCACGCGCCCCCGCGCAACACGCGACTGCCTCCGGATCCCGGTCCCTGTGGGTTGCGATCCGGCGAGTTAGCATAGTAGTCACTGGCGTACCAGTCTGCAGTCCATTCCCAAACGTTGCCTGCCATGTCCAGCGCACCGTAAGGACTTGCCCCGTTAGGATAGCTGCCCACAGGTGTTGTACCGCCTTCATTACGGTTATAATTCAATAGGCTGCTATCAGGCGATGCGCCACCCCATGGATAGGTGCGCCCATCTGCACCGCGCGCGGCCTTCTCCCACTCGGCCTCGGTGGGTAACCGCATGGTCTGACCTGTTTCGCCGCTCAACCAGTCGGCATAGGCGACGGCGTCATGCCAACTCACATTGGTCACCGGATGGTTGCTGTAGCTGTTATCGTTCCAGCGATCGTTGTTCGGCTTTCTGCAGACTTCGGCGTCTACGCACTTGGCGTACTCAGCGTTAGTCACCTCGGTCTGCATGATCCAATAGCTGTCGAGGTAGACCGTATGGACGGGCTGCTCATCGCTGCCGCCATTGTCTGAACCCATCTCGAACTCGCCCGCGGGCACATAGACGAAGGGGATGCCGCCAGACTCGCGCTTCTCACCAGCCTGCGGAGTCGGCGTTACTGCAGGCGTTGGCGTAGCTGTCGGTGTAAATGTTGACGTTGGCGTTAACGTGTTCGTCGCTGTCGGCGTTCTGGTGGCTGTGTTTGTCGGCGTCGGTGTGGGTGCGATAATGATCCAGATCAGACTGCCACTACCCGGTCGCCTGAGCGTTCCCTCGATGGCGTTTACGTTCAATGAATGCCTTCCAGGTTCGTCGATGGCCAGCCTATAGGTCCAACGCCCGTCATCTCCGGCAATGGTCGAACCCACTGCCGCGCCATCCACCAGCACCTCCACTGCATCGCCTGGTGCAGCCATGCCCGAGAGCATAAAACGGCCATCGATGTCCACCTCGGGTACAGATTCCAAATCAATGGAAGGAGGAATTGGGGTTCGGGTGGCTGTGGGTATTGGCGTGTTGGTCGGTCGTGGTGTGTTCGTGGCTGTGTTCACCGGAGTGGGTGTTGGCGCGATTGTGACCCAGATCGGTCCACCACTCCCCGGTCGTCGTAGTGCGCCGACAATAACGTCCATGGTCAATGAATGCCGGCCGGGTTCGTCGATAGCCAGTTTATAGGCCCAACGGCCATCATCACCCGTAACCGTCGAACCGACGGCCGCGCCATCCACCAGCACCTCCACCTCATCCCCCGGAGCGGCTATGCCCGCCAGTGTGAAGCGGCCATCCATGTCCATTTGCGGGACGGAATCCGGATCGATAGAGGGAGGAATCGGAGTCCAGGTGGCCGTAGACGTTAGCGTGTTGGTCGGCTGCGGCGTGTTCGTGGCTGTGTTCGTGGCTGTGTTTGCGGGCGTCGATGTGCTGGTCGGCCGCGGCGCATTGGTTGCCGTGTCTTCGGACGTTAGCGTATCCACAGCGGTTGACGAGGGGACGATCACCAAAACCGGCTCGCCCGCGCCAGCCACCTCGGTGTCGCTCACAATGGAGCGCACGCTGACCCGATACTCGCCAGGCTCATCAAGCGTCACATCGAAGGACCAGTAGCCTTCGGCGTCAGCGGTCGTTGAGCCCAGCACCGCGTCATCGACCAGGATATCTAATTGTGAGTCGGGCTGCGCTCTGCCGAAGAGGGTGAAACCGCCATCGTCCAGGCGATCAGGTATCGAACCGTGGAAAATCGAAGGCGTCACAGGCGTGGATACAGGGATCGGAGTCGAGGTCATAGGGGTTGGCGTTTCCGTCGGCTCGGCTGTATCCGTTGCTGTAGGTATGGGCGTGTCGGTCGCCGTGGGGAGAATGACCGCCACCGGCTGCGTTCCGGGTTCATCGCTCGAAGCCGGCGTCCACCAACCGTTGAACATCCCGTATGCGCCCACAGCCAGGACCAGAAGAATGGCAATCGCAGTGGCGATTCCCCACCAGACCTTCGCCCTCTTTTTGCCGCCACGGTCGACAGGGGTGGGGTCCGCTGGCTTAGTCTGAGATGCCTCCTGCTGCACGCCGAGACAACGCCGAAGTGCTGGCAACAGACGGACACAGGCCCCGGCCAGATCCTGCGTTCCGTCAACATACTGAACGCTCCGGAGACTCAAATGAACCGATTCCCGCCGTGAACCGCGCACCAGGATCGGGAAGACGCGTCGGCCCACCTCCTGGGCATAGTCCACCTCGGCGCTCACCCACTTGGAGGCCTTGGCATTGGGCGAAAGCAGGACAACCATGCAAGGGGTATCGAGAATCGCCTGCTCAATGGCTGTCTGCCAGCGGGGCGTGCCCGGCTCTAGCCCCTCATCGATCCAGACATGCAGGCCAGCGTCGACCAGGCTCCAGTAGACTATACGCATGGCCTCAGCGTCCTTGCGGCTATAGCTGAGAAAAATTTGATGGGAGGCCTGTGGCATAGCTGGTGACATATCATCGAGCGGCTGGGGCGATTCACGTTGGTCAGTGAACCACATCTTGGCATCTGTCACCAGCGCCGCCAGCAGAGGGTTTTCCTGGTTACCGGCATAGGCCGCCTCGATCAAGCTCGCCACCTGCCCGCGACGTTCCGCCCAACTGATCAGGTTAAACGTAATTTCCGTCTCGTCGGCGCCGCCAGCCAGACGGTCCAGATCGACATTCATCTGCACGCGCAACATCTGGCGTAGCTCGGACTCAGTATAGGCATCCAATAACGCTGTCTGAAGTTGTTTGAATTGGGGACCGCTCAGTTTCATCGTGCGCTGTTTCCTGTGGTGAACAGGGTTTGTTGCACTGTGGACAGGGTATACACCATAGTAAACTATGCGACAGTTTCGTATCGCTGACTCAAATCAACAAACGAATGAAACCTGCCTGTTCAAAATGACGATCATGAGTGAAGGCGCGGCGAACGCCAAAATCATCCATCACAACGAAACTGATGCAGTCGGTCAATCCCCAATCTTTATCAGCGCGATTCCGATATAGCTGCCATCCCCGTTGCCAGAGAGTGGCGTCTACATGGACAATCGTTGCGATCTGCAGCGTTACAGATTCTTGCAAGGCTTCGATCAATTGCCAGGCGGTTGATCGCCAGACAACTTGGCTGAACATATTGGCGACCTCTATCAGTACGGCATCCGTTGTAAGAACATGGGCTTTGGCTTGCGCCAATTCCTGACTAACGCCGACCGCGGGCCAATGAAGATTATCCCGTGCATTACCCAAGGCGATAAAGGCTGCTGTGTCCCAAAAGATGATCTCAGTCATCGCGCTTGTCTGTACCGTAGAGGTAATGATCATGTTGAGCGGCTAAATCCGGGATGCCCGTATCAACTGCGTACTGGGATATCTGATAAATAGGCGGAAGTGTAGTATCGGCAGATGAGTCGGATTGATCCGGCTGCGAAAATCGCCTTAAAAGACGCAAAAGATCAGGCAAGCGTTCACCCGGCAGACGTTCGATCATTTGATAGATTTGCTGTTTGGTCTCCAGATCGGGTGTTTGCATGTCAGTTGTCATTTGGCAGAGGTGTCCTCTCTCATCAAAACGCTAACCATATCCAAATCATATCACATAATCAGCAAAGAGGTAAGCCAGATCTCTTCAATCTCCCCCAGTCTTCAATCTCTTTCTCTTCCGATGCCTGCTCCAGCACCTATGTCGAAAAGCCGTCCTCAATCCGAACACCGCTCTTGTAACTATACAGGTTCGTATCCGCCCAATCCGCAGTCTATTTTAGTCGATGCCTGTACAGTTACCCGCCCTTCGAAAAAAGCGTTTGACCAGATCACTCCATCTGCTTTACACTACCTGCATTACAACGAATTCCGACAGCAACAAATGATACCCTTGGTGACTGAAGTCAGCGGTTTCGTTTCTTCACCTAACAAGGAGGTGACCCCTTGCAAGCTTTCGACTACGCTCGCGTTTCCACCGTGGACGAGGCGGTAAGACTGCTGGCCGCACGCAACGGCGATGCGCGCGTGCTCAGCGGCGGCACCGATCTGCTGGTGGCCCTGCGCGAAGGGCGCGACTCGGCCGGCCTGGTCGTGGACGTCAAGGGCGTCCCCGAATTGATGGAGATGTTCTTTGACCGGGGCGGCGGGCTGATGCTGGGCGCGGCCGTGCCCTGCCAGCGCATGTACAGCGACGAACCGATCGCGCAGGCTTTTCCCGGCCTCATGGACGCGGCCAGCCTGATCGGCGGCGTCCAGGTCCAGGGGCGGGCCAGCTTTGGCGGCAACCTCTGCAACGCCTCGCCCGCGGCCGACTCTATCCCCGCGCTCATCGTTCACAAGGCCACGGCTGTTATCGCCGGGCCAGGCGGACGCCGGGAGGTTCCGGTCGAGGAGGTCTGCGTCGCGCCGGGCCGCACCCAGCTCCAGCCGGGCGAACTCCTGGTCCAACTCCGCATCCCCGCACCCGAACCCCGCTTCGGCGCCGCCTACCAGCGCTTCACCCCGCGCAACGAGATGGACATCGCCGTGGTCGGCGTGGGCGCGGCCGTGCGGCTGAACGCGGACGGCGACCACTTCGAGTGGGCGCGCATCGCCCTGGGTGCGGTCGCGCCTACGCCCCTGCTGGCGGCCGAAGCTGGCGACGCGCTGGCCGGCAAGGCGGTGTCCGAGGCCGCGATCGAGGAAGCGGCCCGCATGGCCCAGGCCGCGGCCAGCCCCATCACTGACATGAGCGGCACGGCTGAATTCCGCCGGCGCCTGGTGGGCGTGCTGACCCGGCGAACATTGGTCGCGGCTATCGAACGGGCGCGGCGAGCCGGGACCCATTGGAACGCGGATTTACGCTGATAAAAACGGATTTTCACAGATTTTTTCGGAAAAAATCTGTGAAAATCTGGCTCCATCTGACAAAATCCGCGTTCCAATAGTAGCCGCTAAACAGAACTCCTAAGTAGCACTGACGCGAGGACTATCATGTCAACCAAAACCATCGTCCACACAACCATCAACGGCGATCCGGTGGAGTTCCTGTGCGAGCCGCGCCAGAGCCTGCTCGAGGTCCTGCGGGAGACCCTGCTGCTGACAGGGACCAAGGAGGGCTGCAACAACGGCAACTGCGGGGCCTGCAACGTGATCATGGACGGCGTGCTCGTCAACTCCTGCCTGGTGCTGGGCGTGGAGGCCGAGGACGCGACCATCACGACCATCGAGGGGCTGGCGTCACCCGATGGCCTGCACCCGCTGCAACAGACTTTCCTGGAACACGCAGCCCTGCAATGCGGCATCTGCACGCCCGGCTTCCTGCTTTCGGCCAAGGCCCTGCTGGACCGGAACCCGGACCCCACCGAGACCGAGGTCCGCTACTGGCTGGCCGGCAACCTCTGCCGCTGCACCGGCTATGACAAGATCGTGCGCGCGGTGTTGGACGCGGCGGATAGGCGTGACAGGGTGACAAGATGACAAGATGACAGGGTGACTTGTCGGCGCCTATCACCTTGTCACCCTCTCATCTTGTCATCTTGTCACCCCCTCATCTTGTCACTGGAGGACATCATGGCAATGAAAGAAAATGGACATAAGAACGGCTATCGGGTGATCGGCACGCGGCCGATCCGGCCTGACGGCGTGGACAAGGTGACGGGGCGCGCGGTTTTCGGCGCGGACCTGCACCTGCCCGGCCTGCTCTACGGCAAGGTGTTGCGCAGTCCCCACGCCCACGCGCGCATCCTCTCCATTGACACGTCCGCGGCCGAAGCCCTGCCCGGCGTCAAGGCCGTGATCACCGCCGCCGATCTGCCCCAGGTCGCCGACAAAGTCAAAAGTCTGGGCGAATCGGTGGGCAACCTGCGCTATATGAGCGAGAACACGCTCGCCCGCGAGAAGGCGCTCTACCACGGCCATCCCATCGCCGCCGTGGCGGCCGAGAACATCCACGTGGCCGAGGAAGCAGTTAATCTCATCGAAGTCGAATATGAACCGCTGCCGGTGGTCCTGGACGGCCGCGAGGCCATGCAGCCCGGCGCGCCTATCCTCATCCAGGGCCTGCGCACCGACGAGTTGGGCAAGCTCGGCTCCGAACCCACCAACGTGGCCGCCCACATTCAACACAAACGAGGCGACGTGGAGGCAGGCTTCGCCGAGGCCGACGTGATCATCGAGCGCGAGTTCCGCACGGAGACGGTGCATCAGGGCTACATCGAACCCCAGAACGGCGTCGCCCTCTGGAACGATGACGGCCATATCCACATCTGGTGCAGCACCCAGGGCGCGTTCGCGGTGCGCAGCCAGATCTCGGACCTGTTGCGGGCGCCCATCTCCCAGGTGACGGTCACGCCGCTGGAGATCGGCGGCGCTTTTGGCGGCAAGATCAACGTCTACCTGGAACCGCTGGCCGCGCTGCTCTCGCGCAAGGCCGGCCACCGCCCGGTCAAGATGACCATGACGCGCGCCGAGGTGCTGAAGGCGTCCGGCCCCACCTCCGGCTCGTGGATCCGGGTCAGGATGGGGGCCAAAAAGGATGGCCGCATCACCGCGGCCCAGGCCGAGCTGGTCTACGAGGCCGGCGGCTTCCCCGGCTCGCCCGTGGGCGCGGGCGCGGGCGTGATCCTGGCCCCCTACAGGCTGGACAACCTCCAGATCGACGGCTATGACGTGCTCGTCAACCGGCCCAAAGCCTCGGCCTATCGCGCGCCCGGGGGGACCAACGCGGCCTACGCGGCCGAGGCGGTGGCGGATGAACTGGCTGAGGCCCTGGGCATGGACCCCATCGACTTCCGCCTCATCAATGCGGTCAAGGAGGGCGACCGCCGGGCCGACGGTCCCATGCTGCCGCGGATTGGCTATATCGAGACCTTACAGGCCATCAAGAACCACCCCCACTACCGCCAGCCCCTGGAAGGTCCCCACCGCGGGCGCGGGGTTGCGGTCGGCTTCTGGTTCAACTGGGGCGGTAAGTCGAGCGTTTCGGCCAGCGTCAACGAGGACGGGACCGTCAACCTGGTGGAGGGATCGACCGACATCGGCGGCAGCCGGGCATCCATCGCCATGCAACTGGCGGAAACCCTGGGCATCGCGGCCGAGGACGTGCATCCCCAGGTGGTGGGCACCGATCTGGTGGGCTACAACGACGTGACCGGCGGCAGCCGCACCACCTACGGCACCGGCTACGCGGTCCACGCGCTGGGCGTCAAGCTCAACGAGATCATGCGCGAGCTGGCCGCGGATCTCTGGGACGTGGACGTGGAAGAGGTGCGCGTGGAGGGCGGCGTTTTCTCGGCCGGCGACCGTTCCATCACCTTCAAGGAGCTGGTGGCCCAGGGAAGCGACACGCCCATCACGGCCAGCGCGGCCACCCACCCCAAGGACGCCGGCCCCGCGTTCGCGGTCCACTGCGTGGACGTGGAGGTCGATCCGGAGACGGGCAAGGTGACGATCCTGCGCTACACCGCGGCCCAGGATGTGGGCACGGCCATCCACCCGTCCTATGTGGAGGGGCAGATCCAGGGCGCTGTCGCCCAGGGCGTGGGCTGGGGCCTGAACGAGGAGTACATCTACGACGAGGAAGGCCATCTGCTCAACGCCTCGCTGCTCGACTATCGTATGCCCACTGCGCCCGACCTGCCCATGATCGACGCCGTGCTGGTGGAGGAGGCGCCCACGCCCGGCCATCCCTTCGGCGTGCGCGGCGTGGGCGAGGTCTCCATTATCCCGCCACCGGCCGCGCTGGCCAACGCCATCCACCGCGCCACGGGTGTGCGCATGACCGCGCTCCCCATGTCACCCAGCCGCGTCATGAAGGCCATGATAGAACACTAATTGATAGACCGCGGATTGGGCGGATTGGGCGGATCCCGACGGATTTTTTAAAGAAAAATCCGTTTGATCCGCTCGATCCGCCCAATCCGCGGTCTATCATGGATCATTACCCATGCACCATGAAGTCTGGATCCCGGCCGTGCACCGCGACCTGACCGGTGGCGTCGAAACCGTGCAGGTGGCGGGTGACACGGTCGGCCAACTGATCGACGAACTGGATCGCCGCTTCCCCGGCATGAAAGCGCGCCTCTGCCAGGGCGAACGGGTGCGCCCCCATATCGCGGTGGTGGTCAACGGCGTGATCAGCACGCGGGGCGCGCGCCAGCGGCTCACGGAGCCGAGCGAGATTCATTTTGTGCCGGCGATGAGCGGAGGGGCGGTGGATGGCAGGATGACAAGGTGACTGCCCGTTTTGGCGCTAAGGCTACTTCAAGAAAATAAATACACGTCATGTCCCCGGCACTTTCCAGTCGCACTCTGGTCAGCGCCAAACTCGTGACAAGTGCCGGGGACGTTAATTCCCAGGAAGAGCCTAACACGCTTCCCGAAGACCAAAGCGGCTACCCTTTTTGATACCGGTCAAAGACATAGCTTCGGCAATCAATTCATCATCGATGACAATATTGGTGCGTTTGCGCCCTCACGCACCCGACTTGACGGATCGCCCCATTGCCTGTTACAACTAAACCGTCCCCGCCGGCCATCTTCCTTCCACACCATAAGGAGCGTTTCGCCATGTCATCCCAACGCATCAACGCCCCCGACCTGGGCCGCCTGCCCAGCTTCAGCCACGCGGTCATCGCCGGGGAGACCATCTACGTCTCCGGCACCCTGGGCACGTCAGCCGACTCCCTGGGCCTGGTGGAGGGCGGGACCGGTCCCCAGACCACCCAGACCCTGCGCAACATCGAGCGCATCCTCCAGGCGTGCGGCGCGACCCTGGACGATCTGGTCAAGGTCAACGTCTACCTGGCCGACATCGCCACCTTCGATGAGATGAACGAGGCCTACATGGCCATCATGGGCGACAACCCGCCGGCCCGCATCACCGTGGGCGGTAACGACCTGGCCCTGGGCGCGGCCGTGGAGATCGACGCGGTGGCCTACATGCCCCAAGGCTGACCCGCGCCGCCATGCTGACCCTACGCCATCTGCTGGAAACCATCGATCTCCTCCAGGACGCGCGGGTGGTCGCGGGGGACGGCGGGCTGGCGCGCGCGGTCCAGTGGTCCCAGATCGCGGACACGCCGGGGCTGAGCGAATGGCTCCAGCCGGGCGATCTGCTCCTGACCACGGCCTTCGCACTCCAGGAGCCGGAGGCCTCCCAGCGCGCGCTGGTGACCGCGCTGGCGGACAAGGGGGTGGTCGGCATGGTGGTGACGGTGGGCCGCTATTTCGACCACGTGCCCGAACCCATGCGCGCCGCGGCCCAGGCCCTGGACTTCCCCATCATCGAGCTACCCTGGCAGATCTCCCTGCTGGAACTCTCCAAACGCATCTCCCAGAAGATCGTCGCCCAGCAAGAGGAACTGCTGAGCAAGTCCCTGAGCATCCACCAGACCCTCACCCAACTGGTGGTGGAGGGCGCAGGGCTGGAGGCGGTGGCCCAAGCGCTGGCCCACCTGCTGGACCGGGCCGTGGCCATCGAGGACGAGCGCCTGATGCTGCTGGCCCACGCCTCCCGGGGTGAGCAGGACGAAGCCCGCCGCCTGAGCATTCGCCGCCTGGGCTCCTCGCCCCAGATGGTGCGCGTGCTGGAGGAAAAGGGCGTTTTCGCAGACCTGCAACGCTCCCCTCGCCCCCGGCGGCTGGGACCCATCCCCGAACTGGGCATGACCCTGGAGCGCATCATCGCGCCCATCACCGCCGGCGGCCAAGTGCTGGGCTACGTCTGGGTGGTGGCGGCCGCGCGCTCGCTGACCCAGTTAGACTTCGTAGCCATCGAGCACGCGGCCACGGTCGCGGCCCTGGTCATCACCAAGGAGCGGGACCTGCGCCGGGCCAGGGAGCAGCGGCGGGGCGACCTGCTGGAGGACCTGCTCAGCCCCGATCTGCGCCTGACGCCGGCCCTGCGCCGCCGGGCCGCGGCCGTGGGCGTCGCGCCGGATCAGCGCCACCGGGTGCTCACCCTGCTCGCGACCACGGAGCCGGACCAGGCGCTGGACCAGACCGAACGCTGGCTGCTCCAAGGCCTGGGTCTGCCCCCGGAGCGGCTGCCCCGGGTGCGCAAGCTGGGCGAACTGATCATCATCCTGGCGGAAGAGTGGATCCCGGCTACGGAGAAAACCCTGGTCACGCTGGCCGCGGAGGGCGCGACCCTCAGCGCGGGGCTGGGCGCCCCTTGCCAGGGGCTGGCCGATCTGCACCGCAGCTATCGCCAGGCCAGGGAAAGCGCAGCCATCCACGCCAGCCTGCGCCCGGACGCGCCCTTCCTGGCTTTCCAGGACCTGGGCCTCTTCCACTGGCTCTACCTCCTGGATGAGGAGCAACTGGGAGAGAACCGCTACCTGGATGACATCCGCGCCCTGGCCGCGCACGACGCTGAACACAAGGGCGATCTGCTCCACAGCCTGGAGGTCTACCTGGACCTGGGCGCCAACGCCAGCGCCGCGGCTAAGGCCCTTTTCCTTCACCGCAGCACCCTCCTCTACCGGCTGGAGCGCTGCCGGCAGCTTTGCCGGGCCGACCTGGCCTCGCCCGTCGAACGGCTACACCTGCACGCGGCCCTCAAGGCCTGGCGTCTGCGGGCATCCGACACTTTGTAGGAAACTCCGCCCGAAATTTGCCACAGATCGCGCTGTACAGTGGAGAATCGATCCGCTACACTGGGAACACGCATTCAACGCCCCTACAATTTGATCCTATATCCGAGGTATCTATTCAGCGACCATCCTTGGAACGCGGATTTTTACGGAGGAAAACAGATCTTCACGGATTTTTCCTGAAAAAATCCGTGAAGATCCGCTTGAATCGGCGAAAATCCGTGTTCCAACAGAGCCTGCCTGAATAGACGCCAACCGAGATCGTTCCGTCGAAATCCATATTCTATTTCAGGAGGAAAACGTCATGCATCGCATCATTCGTCTGTTACTGGTCCTTCTCATCGTGGGATTGGCGGTGGTTGGCTGCGCCGCGCCCCCAGCCGCCGAAGCGCCCGCCCAGTCAGAAGGGGCTGCGCCGGCCGAAGAAGCCGCTGCGCCCGCCGAAGGCGGTGAAGAGATCGTGGTCGGCGCGATCTATCCCTTGTCCGGCTCCCTGGCCGCCACCGGCGTGGACCTGAAGAACGCGGTCGAGCTGGCCACAGAGATCATCAACAACGAGTATCCCGATCTGAACCTGCCCCTGGCCGAGAGCGCAGGTCTGCCCAACCTGGGCGGGGCCAAGATTCGCCTGGCCCTGGGCGACCACGAGGCCGACCCTGAAAAGGGCGCGGCCGAGGCCGAACGGCTGATCAACGAAGGGGCTGTCGCCTTGGTCGGCTCCTACAACAGTGCGGTGACGGCCACGGCCAGCCAGGCGGCCGAACGCGAGGGCATCCCCTTTCTCAATCCCGAATCCACCTCGCCCACCCTGACCGAGCGGGGCTTCGAGTGGTTCTTCCGCACCACGCCCTACGACAAGCTCTTCGCCGAGAACTTCTTCCAGTTCCTGGATGACATGAACGAGAAGGGGGCCGACGTCTCCGGCGTGGCCATCCTCAACGAAAACACCCTTTGGGGCACGGATGTGTCTGACCTGGAGAACCAGTACGCAGAGGAATATGGCTACGAAGTCGTGGCCAACATCCCCTATGAGGCCGAATCCACCGAGGTGAGCAGCGA
>JAJRVT010000125.1 GCA_024277175.1 Chloroflexota bacterium
ACGGGCATTAGCCTGACCAATCACGCTTGGCCGGGGTTGGGATTGCTGTGCCCTTGGCTTAAATCAATGCCTTCAAATTCATCATTTTACCCCTTTTTATCCTCATTTTTCTTGTCGTCATCTATGCTGCAAAAGTCGAGTCGGAACTCCCCGGCACGTTCGAAGCAGGTAAATTTCGCCCCCAGATCAGAATGCACCCCGCGACCCCTTGCCCGTTGACGCCCCCCTTCCCCGCTGGTACAATGGTATAGAAAGGTTCCTTTTCCACATCCCGACCTATCCCCAACAGGAGCAAAAACATCATGATCAATCAGGAACGACTGGTCGATACTTTTTTGGAACTGGTGCAGATCGATAGCCCCAGCGGCGAGGAGGATGCTATCCGCGAAGACCTGATCGTACGCTTCCAGGCCCTGGGTCTGGACACAGGGGTGGACGACTTCGGCAACCTCATCGCCCACTGGGACGAAGGGAAGGGCGAACCATTTCTGCTTTCCGGACATATGGACACGGTGGAACCGGGCCGGGACATCAAGCCCGTCATCCGCGATGGCGTCATCTACTCTGATGGGACGACCATTCTCGGCTCCGATGACAAATCCGGAATCGCCATCATCCTAGAAGTGATCCAGACGATTCAGGAGCAGAACCTGCCCCACCCGCCCATCGAAGTGGCCATCAGCGTCCAGGAAGAGCGAGGTCTGGAGGGCGCGCGCCATCTGGACATTAGCCGCCTGAAGGCCAAGTATGGCCTGGTGCTGGACTCTGGCGGCGAGCCGGGCAAGATCACCTGCAGCGGCCCCTCCCTGGACAAGTTCCTGGTGACCCTGCGCGGCCGGGCCGCCCACGCCGGGCTCCGACCCGAGGCCGGCATCGACGCCCTGGCCATGGCCGCGGAGGCCCTCACCCGCATGCCCCTGGGCCGGGTGGACGAAGAAACCACCTGCAACATGGGCGCCATCGAGGGCGGCAGCGCGCGCAACGCCGTGCCCGCAGAGGTGAAACTCTTCGGCGAGGCCCGCAGCCGCGACAACACCAAGCTGGCCCTGCTCAGCGCCATCATCGTCAGCGCGCTGGAGCGGACCGCGGCCCGCTGGGGCGGAGAGGCCATCATCGACCTGGATCACGCCTACGCGGCCTATCGCCTGCCTGACGATGCGCCCATCATCCAGGCCGTGGTCAAGGCCAATGAAGAGCTTGGCTACGAGCCGGTCCTGCGAGAGGGCGGCGGCGGCACTGACGGCAACCACTACAACGCCGCCGGCATCCAGACCGTCACCATCAGTTCTGGCCAGATGGACGTCCATACCGTGGATGAGCACATTTCCATCGAAGACTTTGTGGGCTGCGCCGAGGTGGCCCTGAAGGCCGTCATGAACCTGGCGGGATAGAAACTAATGGAACGCGGAAAGGCCGGACTGGGCGGAAAGAGCCGGATTTCAAAAAAATCCGTGCAAATCCGCCCAATCCGGCCTTTCTGCGTTCTATCAAATCCGGCCAAGCGCCGCCAGCAGCAGGTGTGGGAAATCCACGGTCATGCCGTCCACGCCCGCTGCCATGGCCCGCTCCATCAGCGCCGGGGTTTTCACGCCCCAGGCCCGCACTTCCAGCCCCACCCCTTTCCACCCTTCCACCAACGCGCGTGTGACCGCGTCCGCCGGCGGGCAGAACTGATCCAGTCCCGCGTCCAGCACCCGGGTCACGCTGGCTGGGCTGACGTCCGGGGTCAGGAAGCCCACCTTGGCCCCCGCGTCCATACGCTTGACCCGCGCCGCAATCTCAAAATCGAACGAGGTGAAGGTGATACGCTCCATGAACTGCAACGTCCGCACCAGGTCGAGGACTTCCCTTTCGATGCCGGGCTGCTTGATCTCCAGCGCAAAGGGGACGCGCGGGCCGTAGCGTTTCAGGGTCTCGTCCAGGCGGGGGACCCGGGCGTCGGCGTAGCGGGGATCGAACCAGCTTCCCGCGTCCAGCCCGCGGATCGCGGACCAGGGCGTGCGCGCCACCAGCCCCTGGCCGTCGGTAGTCCGCTCCAGGCGCTCGTCGTGGATCAACACCAGCACGCCGTCGCTGGTGGCGTGGATGTCGGTCTCGATGGCGTCCACGCCCAGATCCAGGGCTACGTCGAAGCCCGCCCACGTGTTTTCCGGGGCCAGCGCGGCCGCGCCCCGGTGGCCGATCACTTGCATCTTGTCTCCTTGATATGGAACGCGGACAGGCCGGATTGGACGGAAATAGCCTGATCTCAAAAAAATCCGTGAAAATCCGCCCAATTCGGCCTTTCCGTGTTCTATCCAACCCGCCCCCTCTAAACCGTCGCCAGCAACTCCACCGCGGCCGCGCCCAGGTCCTCGCCCTGGCGAACGCCGACGACGCGCCCTTCCGCGTCCAGGACGACCACGCCAGCCTGCCTGTCCGTCCCCTCCAGCCCCGCGGCCTTGTGGATCGCGCCATCCCAGTCCGGCAGGATGATCACGTACTCCTCGGCAGAGAACCCCTGAGGCAGCGCGCCGGCCGCCTTTTGGTAGGCCTTCTTCATCGCGCCTTCGGCGAAGCGGCGGAACATGCGCGGGACGCCACGCAGATCGACCACGCTGGCCACCACCACATCGGATGCCAGCGGGTAACGCTCGCGCACGGCCCGGTTGACTTGGTCGGAGGCTGCGGCCGTGTCCTGCGCGTGAAAGACCAGGGCGGCCGGCGCGCCCAGGGCCGCCAGGTCCACCGCGCGTCCGGATCCCGCCGCGGTCAGGGTGAAATCCGGCAGCCGCTCCCGCGAGGGAGCGGCCGATGAATCGGCCTGCACCGACACACCATCATTGGTGGGCTGAGCCAGGGACGCTTCTGGCGCATCAGGGGCGCTATCCTGGACCAATTCATCGACCCTGTCGGCTTCCTCCGGCATGTCGGGCGAGAGCAGATCGGGGACTGCCGCGCCGTCCAGCCAGGCCTGGGCCTTGCGGGCCACGCTGCGCCCGGAGAGCAAGGCCGCGCTCATGCCGCCGCCGTTCACCCACGCGCCGGCCAGGAAGAGGTTAGGAATGGGCGTGCGGTCGCTGAGCCGCGCCATGTACATGTTGTCCACCGTCTGCTCCGAGCCGTAGATGCTGCCGCCCGGGTTACGACTGTAGCGGTAGTTGGTGAGCGGCGTGGCCACTTCCACATACTTGATCGACTCACGCAGCCCGGGGATGAGCTTCTCCACCCGCTCGATCAGCGCCTCGCCGGCCGCCTGCTTCAGTTCCTGGTATTGGGGATTCTTCTGGTAGTAGGCGGGGCTGCCCTTGTCCAGCGCGGCCGGATCGCCCTGGGTCCCCCACCGATCGCCGTAATCCCACGGAGCCAGGGTGGTGATGGTGATGACGCTTCCGCCCTCGGGCGAGCAGCCGGGGTCGGCGTGATCATAGTAGGAGATGACCATGTCTGCGCGCTCGAAGTCGCCGGCCAGGGTCGTCTCGTACTCGGCCTCCACGTCATCGCCTTCGCTGACGAAGAGTTCGTGGTAGGGCCATTCGTCGCTCAGGTCCCGATCCAGCCCCAGGTAGACCACCAGGCTGGAGAGCGCGGGCCTGGCCAACGCCTCCTCCACCTTGGCCGCGTAGTCCGCGGGCAGGTGATCCCGGCCCACGAACGTGAGCATGGTGTCGGGCGCGTTGGCGTTGCTGATGACGAGATCGGCCTCGACCCGCAGTCCGTTCTCGGTCTCCACAGCCGCGGCCTTGCCGTCCCGGATCTCGATGTGGTTGACCGTCTGGCGATAGCGCACGTCGCCGCCGTACTTGCGGATGGTGGCCTCCAGCGCCCGGCTCATGGCCATGCTGCCGCCTTCGGGATAGAAGGCGCCAAACAGATGGTAACTCACCCAGGGCAGGATGAAGGTGGCGGCGTCCAGCTTGCTGGGCGGCAGGCCGTAGTAGGCCCACAGGGTGGAGAAGACGGTCTGCAATTTGGGATCGCGAATGTGACGGCCCATAAACTCGCCCCAGGTCTCCCCCATGGCCGCGAGCATGTGGGGATAGCGGACGGGCATCTCCTCCATGGGCGGGCGGCGCTCCAGCTCGCCATCCACCATGAAGCGGCGCACGTCATAGAAGACCTGGGTCATGGCGTCGATCAGGGAGCGGATGCCCGCCGCCTCGTGGGGGAAATGACGAATGAGCTCGCCTTCATACTCCAGCGGATCGGCGTGGGCCACGATCTCCGCGTCGGGGAAACGGACGGTGTAGAAGGGGTCCATGCGCTTGAAGTTGACCTGGTCCAGCACCTCCAGTTCGGCCAGGGTGGGGTAGGCCCAGCCGCCGGGCGCTGCTCCGTCCAGCGCGTGGAGGGCCACCTCGAAGCGGTAATGGCCGCGGCGGAACTCGTGGGCGTAGCCGCCGGGCACGGTGTGGTGTTCCAACACCAGGACGCTCTTGCCCGCCTTGGCCAGATAGCCGGCCGCGCTCAGCCCGCCCAAGCCTGCGCCGATGACAATGACGTCGAATTTTTCTGTATTCATATTTTCTCCTTGAGTCGTTCAGGTTTACCTTCCAGGAAGCTCGGAGCTTCCTGGAAGGTAAAGACAGTCCACCCTAGCGCCGCCTACGTCCCGCGCGCAGGGCCAGGACGATAAACCCAACCAGCGCCACAGTCATCAGCCAGCCAAACCAATCGCCAAAGCGGGTGTAGATCGTTCGGTCAGGCACAGTGAAGGTTTCGCCGACGATGACGCCGCTCTCGTTGATCCCGCCTTCTGCGGTGATGCGTCCGTAAGGGTCGATCACCATTGACAGCCCGTTGATGGTTCCCAGCCCAAAGGCGACGCGGTTTTCCACCGCCCGAAAGACGCCATCAGATGCGTGAAAGGGTGGGAAGGTGGGGGTCCCATCGAAATCGTCATCCACGGTCATCAACACAATGTCGGCCCCGCTACGGGCCAGTTCACGGGTGATGCCCAGCCGGTGGCGGTCCCAACAGACGCCAAGGCCGACGTCGCCATAGGGCGTGGCGAATACCGGGTAATCGGGCGGGCCGGGAACGAAGCCTGCATCCTCCTCGCCGGCGGTGGTGTTGATCTTGGCCCGGCGGCCCACTTCCTCGCCGGTTGGCCCGAACATGACCGCGGTGTCGTGCAGGCCGGTGGGCGCGCGCCAGACCATGTCAGCGACGATGTAGCTGCCGGTTTCAGCAGCCAGATCACCGATCAGTCCGGCAAAGTATGGATCATCGGCGTCAGCCAGTTCGTTTTCGGGCCAGACGATGAAGGCAGGCTGCTGGTCGGCGACGGAGCGGGTAAGGGCTGCATCGAGTTCGAAGATAGCCTGGGACGCGGCGGGATCGTTCACGGCTGTGCCTGCAAGCTCGCCCTGGGCCTGCACCGCCGGATCCTGGTTGGCCATGTCGGTGAGGGCAGCCACGGTGAAGACGTCAGCAGGCGGTTGGGGGATGGTCAAGACTCCCCAGACGACGACAAGCGCCACGACCGCCAGCGCGGCCACACTCGCTCCGATGGAGGGCGCCCCGCTCTCGGTTTCTCCCTTCCGCCGCCGGATCAGCTCCAGTGCAATGAACGCCAGGGCCACGTTCGCCAGCATGACCAGGAAGCTGAGACCGAGGAAACCGGTGACGCTGAGGATCTGCAACGCCGGCGGGGAACGCCACATGCTCTTGGCCAGCAGCACGAACCACCAGTCGTTGACCACAGGCGTGATAAACTTGATAAACTCAACGGCCGACCAGGCGACGGGCAGGGCCAGCAGTTTGAACGCGCCCGATAGCCGGGATTGGAGCCAGACGCCCAGGTGGATCACGCCAGCGTAGAAGGCCCCCACGGCAACGATGAGGATGTACCCCAGAGCAGGTGAGAAGATGTGAGGATACCAGTTATGGACGCCTGCGGAGAAGACAAGTCCGAACGGCAGCGCCAGCCAGAAAATCCGCTTCGGGGCCGCGGTCGTGACCACCATCACCAATGGGACAAGGGCGATCCAGCCGATGAACGGCGCATCGAAACCGGGCATGGCAGCGACCAGCAGCAGACCTGATAGCGCGGACAACGCAAGCCCGCCCCAGAATGGTAAACGGTCGGAGAGACCTATGGCATCATTTCTATGCTTGTCCACGCGCGATCCGCTCCTGTAATTCTGTCGGCCATTGTGAGATGTCTTCTGACGGGTAGATGCGCAACTCCGGCCCGTTCTGGGCCAACAGGTCCGCCGTGCGACAGCCCAGGATCTTGCGGGCCACGGCCAGACCGCTGTAGGTGACGCCGGAGACGCCGTGGCTCAGGGTGCTGGCCCCGCAGAGGTAGAGGCCGTCGATCTCGCTCTTGACCGGGAACGCACCCGGCCCCACCTGTTTGGGCGTCTTGGCGATGCCGTAGAGGTTGCCCCGGGTGGCGTTGATGAAGTGCTCGTTGGTCAGGGGCGTGCCCAGGCTCCAGAAAACCACATGCTTGGAGATCCCAGGAACCCGACGCTCCAGCGCCCGGAACATGCGCTCGGCCAACTCCTCTTTCAGGGCTTCGTAATCGTCCGAATGCGCGCCCGGCTTCTCGTCCGCCCAGCGCTCGAAGGCCTCGTAGCCCACGAAGGTGAAGGCCTCGCAGGTGTGATGGCCGCCGTGCATCTTGGACGGGTCCTTGAGGGTGGTGACGGTCAGGAACATGGCCGGAATGTTCTCCGCCTCCAGGGTTTCGGCCGTCAGCCCCATCTCATAGAGCCGGTCCACGTCCTCGTTGTCATAGAACCAGAAGTTGCCCGAATCCAGCCCCGCGGCGCGCAGGTCCATGTCCACGGCGAAGAAGAGGCTCAGGGCCGAGGTGGAATAGGTCACCGCGTCCAGCTTACTGCGCAGGCCGTCGCTCAGATGCTCGCGACCGATGAGCTTGCCAAAGGTCACCTCCGGGTCCGCGTTGCTGATCACGTACTCGGCGCGCAGTTGTTCGCCGTCGGCCAGCTCCACGCCCACCGCGCGGCCCTCCTCCAGCAGGATGCGCTTGACCGGCGTGCTCAGCCGGATCTCGCCGCCTGCCCGCTTGAACGCGCGCACGAACGCCCGCGGGATCGCGAAACCGCCGCCCCGGGGAAAGTAGCCGCCGTTGAAGTAGTGCTGGGTGACGCCGGCGTGGATTAAGGCCGAGACCTGGGAGGGCGGCTGGCCGTGATCCCCGGACTGGCCGGCCAGGACGCCCTTGAGCACTGGGTCGGAAATGTAGTGATCGATCAGGTCCTGGCCTGTGCGCCGGCTCCAGCGCACCACCGTGGCCACATCGCCGATCGACTTGACCGCGCTGCCCACGCCCCTGATCTTGCTCGCCTTGCTCAGGCTGCCCATCAGGTTGGAGACGGCGTCGAAATAGCCGTCGATGCCCTCAGACTCGTCGGGAAAGCGCTCCTTGAGATAGGCGACCATGTTCTCCTTGCCCTTGGGCAGATCGAAGCGCTGGTCACCGATGAAGATGTGGTCGAAACCCTCCGGGTTGAGCTCGCAGAACTCCAGGTCCTGGGAGACGCCCAGCCCTTCGTAGATGCCGCGCAGGCCGCCGCCCGGTTGCAGATCGCCGATGTAGTGGACGCCTGGGCTGAAGCGGAAGCCCTGCAGGGTGAACGAATGGGTCCAGCCGCCTGGGACTTCATGCTGCTCGCAGACCAGCACCCGTTTGCCGGCCTGGGCCAGGGCCACGGCCGCGGTCAGTCCCCCTGCGCCGGAACCGATGACGATGACGTCGTAGTCGGTGGTCATGTGTGTCGCCTTTCGTGAGTGATGCGTAAAACGTGATGCGTGACGAGTGACTCGTCGCTAGTGACGGATTCGGTTAGCTCAAGGCCTCCACCCGCTCGATGGTTTCATCCAGCCAGCGAACGTACATCTCCTCGAAGAGCACGCCGAAACGACGGGTGGCGTCCCAGAGGAGCGCGTCCCGTTGCATGTCGGGCATGGCAGCGACGAACCGGTCGATGACGGCCTTGGTCTCGGTGGCGTAGAGGCTCTGCTGCCGCTGGTGCAGATCGCGCTGAATGCGAAGCTGGGTCAGAATCGTTTCCTTATCCATCCGCGCGGAGAAAAAGAGCTTGAGCAGCAACGTATCTTTGTGATTGTCCAGGACGGTGAGCGGTTGAGCCAGCCAGTTGTCCAGTTCCGCGCGACCTGCCGGAGTGATCTCGTAGACCCGCCGGTCAGGCCGCCCTTCCTGGGCCTCCACGTGGGATGCGATCAACCCCTGCTTCTCCAGCTTCTTGAGGGTGACGTAGATCTGGCTCTGCTTGGCGTGCCAGAAGTTGGCGGTGGAGACGTCCATGAACTGCTTGATCTCATAGCCGGTCATGGGCTGGTAGGTTAGAATACCGAGCAATGCATGTTGAAGGGACATTGAAACACCTTGTCAAAAGATTATATGAAAATTATTATATATAAATGTATATCTAAATCCAACATTTGTCAACTCACAACTCGACTTTTGCAGTGACATAAAATTCGACTTTAACAAGAAAATATAGGATACTGAGATGCAATTTGATCGGCATTCAAGCGCTTTCGTTAGCCCGTTGGAGACTATCAACAAGAGCATCGCTGAATGAAGACCGCCGAG
>JAJRVT010000126.1 GCA_024277175.1 Chloroflexota bacterium
AGACTTTCTGTGCCATTCGCAGTTACATCTCCACCGTCCGCAAACAAGGGGGTAATGTCATTACTGCTCTCTATAATGCTTTGATCGGTCAGCCCTTTATCCCTCTACCTGTTTTGTGACCTAGCCTGAATAGTTACGACGCTCCGCTATGTTCATTGTGCCTTCAAGACGAATCTTTCCACTTTTAGAGCCAGAAAACCGCTCCAACCCACAATTACATCCCCAGGCGTTCTTGAAGTGACCTCTGAAATCGAGTACAATCAAAGGACGAGGAGCTTAGCGGCGGAATAGCTCCACCTCACAGCCGTACAGTGTAGTGAAATTCGCATCACTACAACATTATCGTAAAGGAGAACAGATCATGACTGCAAATGAAGGCAATTGGGATCGCATTATCCGCGTCGTTATCGGCCTTGCCTTGGGGTATTGGGGATTCTTCCAGATGGGCGGCCTCTGGGGCATCATCCTGGGCGTCATCGGCCTGGTGCTTCTGATCACCGGGGCTATCGGCTTTTGCCCGATCTACAGCTTGGTCGGCCTGAACACGAAGTCGTAAAACGTAAAGACGTGAAACGTAAGGTCGCTACGAATTAATCGACGTCGCTCCCTCACGTCTTTACGCTTTATGTCCTTACGCTTTACGCATCACGAGATCCAATCATATGCCTGTAGCGAACATAGACGCCGCCTCGTTCGAGGATAAGGTGCTCAACTCATCCCAAACCGTCGTCGTCGATGTGTGGGCGCCATGGTGCGGCCCTTGCCGCCAGATGGCGCCCCTCTTCGAGCAAGTGGCCCAGGAACACGGGGACCACGCCCATTTCTATAAGATGAATGCCGACGACAACCAAGCATTGGTCCAGCATTACAAGGTGCTGGGCATCCCCACCATGCTCTACTTTCGTCATGGCCGCCTGGTCGCGCGCAAGACTGGCGTCCAGAAACCCCAGGCCATCATCAAACGCGTCGAGTCTCTGGCGTCTATGGACGCTGAAGAGGCCGCACGCGAAGAAATTACCGGCTACTTCAAGAACCCGTTCCGCAAGCTCTTCCGCCGCAAGTGATGGCGCACCACTGGAAAAGGCCCCGCATCATGTAGATGCGGGGCCTTTTTTTGAAGAGACTGGAGATTAGAGGAGATGGGGAAGATTCCGGCAATCCTCAATCTCCCCCCATCTCCAATCTCTCAATCTCCCCCATCCTCAGTCTTCAATTTTCCTCTACCGGGACGTCGCCAGGGGCAGGAAGACCCGATGACTGATCTCGATGCCCGTCACACTGGTGGCGACCACGCTGCCATCCGCCGCCGTGTAGCTGTTGACCACCACGGTCGAACCCACGGCCAGGGGCGTGGCGCCGTCGTTCAGGCGGGTGGCGTCGTTGATGACGTAGTTCTGACCATCGATGCGCCAGGTGGCGACAGCGGAGGCGTCGGCGGCCGCGGGACCGCCCATGTCCTCGATCTCGCCCACGTCATTCACATCGCCGGCGCCGGGCGGCACCTCGGTGTGAATCTCATGCAGGGTTTTGACGCCGTTCACCAGCGTGTACTTCAACTCTACGTAAGCGCCCACAGCCAGCAGGCCGTGCTCTTCACCGAACTGGGTGCGGTTATCGGCCACGAAAGTCTCGCCGCCCACGCTCCAGTCACCCATGAAACCGGTGGTCGGCATGGATTCCACAAAGCCCACCAGCTTGAACTGCTCCTGACCGCCGCCGGCCTGCCCGTTTTCAGTCTCGATCTTGTCGGCGATGCGATTGCCATTGGCGTCCTGATGATACTTCACCTTGACCCAGGCGCCCTGAGCGAACTGGCCATGCTCCTGCTCGAAGCGGGTGCTGGCGTCGGCGGTATAAGTCAGGCCGCCGATGACCCAGTCGCCGGTCAGATTGGCCGGGAAGGTGTCGATAGCGCCATATGCGTTGCCCTCTGCGCCCTCATAGGAGCCGCCATGGTCACCACCATGATCGCCGCCATCGCCATTGCCCTCATACTTGACCTTGATTTCCTTGGCGTGGTTGACGCCGTCGGCCGTGGTGTAAAACTCCACCTTGACCATGGCGCCGACTGCAAACTGACCGTGCTCCTGCTCGAAGCGGGTGCTGCTGTCGGCCTGGAAAGTCAGGTTGCCGACCTGCCATTCGCCAATCAAACCAGCCGGGAAGGACTGGAGCATGCCGTACAGTTCGCCCTCGCCCTGATGATCGCCGCCGCCATCGCCGCCGCCGCCTGAATTACCGCACTCATATTCACGTTTGCCTTCGATCTTCAGCGCGGTGTAGGGGGTGGTGGTGGCGTCATATTTGATTTCGACGCAGAGACCAGGAGCGAAAGCGCCATATTCAGCCTCTAACCGGGTGTTGGCAGTCACGTTGAACTCGGTCCCGCGCACGGTCCAGGTGCCGATCAGGCCACTGGGGGGCAAGGATTCGATAGCGCCACGGAACTCATTATCATGGTTGCCGTGATCGCCGCCGTCATCGCCGCCGCCATTGCCATTGCAGTCGTTGTCCAGTTTGATTCGGTAGGCCACATAGGGCGAAGTGGAGGAATCGTACTTGACTTCCACGCAGGCGCCGACCGTATACTGGCTCTTGGCGTCCATAAAGACCGTCTGGGCGTCGACCGTATAGTTTGTCCCGTTCACCGTCCACACGCCCAACAGATCGGCGTTATTGGGCAGGGCGTCGATCTTGCCTTTGATATCTGACTCATGATTGCCATGATCGCCGCCGCCATCGCCGCCGCCGCCGCCGTTGCAGTCGTTGTCCAGTTTGATCCGGTAGGCCATGTAAGGCGAAGTGGAGGAATCGTACTTGATTTCCACGCAAGCGCCGACCGTATACTGGCTCTTGAGGTCCATGAAGATCGTCTGGGCGTCGACCGTGTAGTCCACGCCGTTCACCGTCCACACGCCCAACAGATCGGCATCAACATTCATCGCCTGGATAGCGCCCTTGGCTTCCGCCTGCGGGCCATCGTGATCGCCGCCATGGTCGCCGCCATTGCCGTTGCAGTCATCATTGGACTTAGTCTTGAGGAGCAACGCCTCATAAGGGGTGTTGGCGGACGGGGTATAGTGCACCGAAACGCATGCATTCATGGCCAGCGGGCCGTGCTCTTGGCGAATCTCTGTATTCGCTGTGACATTGAATGACTCGCCGCCGATGGTCCAGACGCCCATCATGCCATTCGGCATTGCATTCACGCGGCCGACCATTTTGCAACGAACAGCGCCGCCATCTTCCGTCTCACACTCATTGCTCACGGGGACAGTCCCGCCAGCAGATTGGGCAGAGGCGATCGCCCCGCCCGTATACAGGGCCGAAAAAGCGACCAGGCCAAACAAAAACAGCAGTCCGACAATCAGATTCCGCAACAGGTGGGGAGGTCTGGATTCGACTCTCATGGCATCTCTCCTTCTTGTGAATAGAATTGAACTACATGTGCATTTTTTTCAAAACGCTTGAAATCGCCAGGCATTCCGACCGAAAGGCCGGCCGGATGTCCCTTCATAACAAGAGAGGAGGGGCGGGTAAAGAAAAATACATGAATCATCGCGGAATGCCCATTTTCGCGAATGTTTGGTATCTTCTCAGTAAATCGGGAAAGAAAGCGAAGCCAGGCGATGCAATTCCCCGCCGAAAAAATGACAGTTGATGAGCGATTAGGATATACTTGGCCTGAAAATGGTTTTCTCGCGAATAGAGAGAGGTGACAATCGATGAATGAATCGTGGATAGCGCTGATACTAGTGGGGATTGCCGCCAGTCTCATGCCCCTGACCATTGGCGTTGAGATCTACGCCTTGGGCACTGATAAAGGCGTCAAAAAAGTTCTCAGTCTGATCGGCGGCGTCACAATATTCCGCATCCTGATCACCGTCGGAGCAGTGCTCCTGTTCGCCGGCGTTATAGCGACCCAGAGCGAAAACCCGTTGGACGTCGGCCAAATCCTCCGCACCATGCTGTCAGAGTTCAATGAGGCGCTCACGCCCGAACAACGCCTGGCGGGCAATCTGTTGCTCCTCATCGCCGGCGTTCTGATCATTATTCAGATCATCCGCCTAATGCGCAGCAAACCACCAAAGGTCGAACCGTCGTCTCAACCCCCGGATTCAAGGGCCATAGGCGTCGGCATTGGCGGCATGCTTTGGATTGGCTTCCTTCTGACTGCAACCAATGTCAACCAGTACGTGCTCATTCCGGTGGGCGTGAATCAGATATTGCGCATGGAGTCAAACACTCCGGAACGGCTGTTGGCGTACGTCTTCTTTCTGGCGCTATCCATCGCAGCGATCATGCTGCCCTTCCTGATTTTTCTCATTCGACCGCAGCATGCGCGCTCTGACCTGGAGACGCTGAACCGCTGGATCAACAATTCGATGCGCTATATCATGATGGGCATTTTTTTTCTGGTCGGCCTCTATTTCGTCTGGAAAGGCGGCGTAGGTGTGATGAACTATCTATCTCTCTGACAGAGGGGACCGCCCGCGGCGCTCAGCCGGCTATGGCCTGGGTGGAGAAAACAGAGCAGAAAAATGGAGAATAAAAAAGCGGGGAGGGCTTACAGCCTCCCCGCTTTTTTATTACCGCCCCCTGCATGACCGTCGTCGCCGAGCCGGGAGCGGGTGAAAATCGATCCCTAACGCACGATCACGGGCATATAGACCTTGACAGGCAGGCCGCCGGGGTCCACGGCTTCTACACCCAGCGCGGCGGCCACATCCAGCAGACCGCCGATCTGGCCGGCGAAGCTGGGGTTGGCTGCGTCCAGATCCTGGGCGTTGTCCATGAGCGCGCTGGCGATGGCCGACGGAGCCGCGTCGGGATTCTGGTCCACCAGGCGCGCGGCCGCGCCGGTGACGAAGGGCGCAGCCATGGAGGTGCCGCTCCAGGTGGCGTAGCCGCTCCCCTCCGGCCCGACGATGGTGGAGACAATGCCCACGCCGGGCGCAGCCATGTCCACCCAGTCAGCCCCGTAGTTGGCGAAGTCCGGCTTGATGTTCTCCCCGTTTACGGCCGTGACCGCGATAACGCCGGGGTAGGCCGCCGGATACTGAAACGTATCGCCAGCGTCGTTGCCCGCGGCTGCGATAATCACCACGCCCTGCGCCTGCGCGTCCGCCACGGCCTTGCGCAGAGTTTGGGAATCGTAGGGCGTGCCCAGGCTCAGGTTGATCACATCCGCACCCTGGGCCACGGCCCACTCGATGCCATAAGCCAGAATGAAAGTGTTGCCGCGGGCGTTGGTGTCCAGCACCCGAACGGGCAGCAGCTTGCTGTCGGGGGCCATATGGGCGATAACGCCGCTGGTGTGGGTCCCGTGCCCCCAACCCAGCCCCGTCCCGACTTCATCCGCGATCGAATCATCGTCGACCAGGTCCAGCCCGGGCAGGAGGCGGCCGGCGAACGCGGGGTGAGCCAGGTCCACGCCCGTGTCCAGGATGGCGACAATCACGCCGTCGCCGGAAAAACGGTCACCCACCACATCCAGATTGACCTGGGGAAAGGCGTCCTGGTTGACGTACTCCGTCGGCTCCACGCCGCCCCAGCCCCACGTCTGATACGGATCGCCCACGGGCGCGCCGCCCACATAGTTGCGTTCCGCCCAGATCACATCGGCGTCAGCCTGAAGTTGGGTGATGAGGCTGGCCATATTTTCGAATTCCTGGTCGCCGCCGAGGAGGTAGATATCGCCCGAGGAGAGCAAGGCCTCGCGCAGGGCCAGCCCGTGGCGGGAGGCCACCGCCCCAGGATCGACGCCGGCCCGCAGACGCACCACGACTTCGGCCCCTTCATAGTCATCGATTTTGATGCGCGTGGCCAGGATCGACCCATCGGTCTGAACCTGCCCCATGACCTCCACCCAATCGCCCACGCGGGGGATGCCGCCGTGCTCCTCATCGAAACGGGTGTTGGCGTCGGCGATAACGGTGAGCGTCTGGGAGCGGTCGGTCTGGATGGACCAGGCGCCGACGCCGTTGGGGGTTCCCGGCGCGGAGAGGACGACGCCCTTGGTCTCGTTCTCTCCGCCTCCGCCATGGCCTCCGCCACCATCGCCGCCATCGCCGCTGACGATCTCGATTTTGTCCGCCAGCAACTGGCCGCCATTCATCATGCCATCGACGTGCACCTGGTCTCCAGGAGCGGGGACGCCATCCTTGAATTCGGTGTCGCCGTTGGCGATAACCGTCCATTCGCGGTCGCTCTGTTCGCCCTCCATACGGCCGTTGATGGTCCAGGTCCCCACGCCGTCGCCGCTCCCCGGCGCGGTGATCACCACCCCCTTGAGGTGAAGTTCATCCCCCCCATCGGCAAGCGCCGGCTGAGCGCCCATGAGCAGGGCGGTCGCCAGTGTGACGACGAGCGCCAGAACAGTCAGCCATGTCAACGCTATACGATTATGATCACTTCGGTTATTATTTCGGTCTCGATAATTCATCCTGATCCCTCCCTACAAAGCTGATAACGTCACACCCCACCATTATCCAATCGTGTAGAATGACGCCCAGTAGTACGGGTGTTGTTCCTCATCAATCGCAATCTCCTGGGCGGCCTGGAGCGCAGCCGGCGGCGAGAGCGCTTCGACGCCGGTGAGCCTGGCGTAGAAATGGGCCATCAGCCGGGCCGCGGAGGCGTCGTCCACATTCCACAGGCTGGCCACCACCATGGGCGCGCCGGCCCCGATGAACCCCCGGGCCAGCCCCACCACTTCATCGCCGCCCTGCACCTGCCCTGCGCCGCTCTCACACGCGCTCAACACCACCAGTGACGCCGAAAGCGGCAGCCGATAGAGGGCGCGCACATCCTGCCAGCCATCGGCCAGCTTCAATGAGGAGAAATAGGGGTTGTCGGCGCGCATCAGCCCATGGGTGGCGAGGTGGAGCACATCGGCCTGGGATGCCGCCCGGTGCAAAGCATCCCCGGTGGCGTCATCGTCCAGATAGAGCCAGTGGCGGGGGAAATGGCCGGCCGCCGCCTCCACCTCTGCACGCACGTTGGGAAGCCCCGGTTCCGAAAGGGCCAGCGCGGCCAAGGAGCCATAGCGCATACGCCCGGCGCGGCTGCGATGACAGGCCGTGGCTACGCTGGCGCTGGGCGCGCTGATGCACTCCCAGCGCTGGAGCAGATGGCGCTCGCCGTCGAAAAGGGCGTGAAAAGGAACATGGTGGAGCGCGCCATGGGGGATAAAACGCAGCCGGGACGCGCCCAACTGCGCCTCCAGCGGCGAGACGAGCAGATCGTAGAGGCGAGCCAGAGCGTTCTGCGCGCCCTGGATCAGGCGGTCCCGATGACGGGCCAGGTAGTCGCCGCCGATCTCGGCCCGGCCAAGCTGGAAGCGCCAGTTGCGCAAGGCCGAGATCAGTTCATCGGGCGTGCAGAGATGACGGGTCACAGCCGCGCCGCCCGCCGAAATCACGAAGGCCATAATCTCTCCAGGCGCGTTGTAGTAGACGATCGCCTGCTCGTCCTCTTCCAGGATCTGCTGCAACTGCTCCATGCGCACCGGCTCGGCCTGGGCCAACAGAGGCGAACGCCGCCACTCCAGGCGCTGCAACGCGGCTTCGGCGTCGGCGATGGTCTGATCGGCCGCTACCACAGGCCGGCGTCCGCCGCTATCGCCCAACAGTTGGTTATAGAGCCAGTGCAAACGCCTGCGGGCCATCACCCGTCGCTCCTCCAGTTTGGGATCGGCGGCGGGCTCAGCCTCCTCCCCGGACATGGCGGCCAGCAACCGCTCCAGCAAGGCGCGCGAGCGAGCCCGCTCCACCACGCTGAAAGCTGCGGCGATGG
>JAJRVT010000005.1 GCA_024277175.1 Chloroflexota bacterium
AACATCAACCCCACCTATATTGCCGGCAATGTCGTCGGCGGCCTTATTTTTGGCGTCGGCATGGCCTTCGCCGGCTTCTGACCAGGCACTTGCGTCGCCGGGAGCGGCCAAGGTTCGTTGGATTACCTGATCCCTGGATTGGGCGGGTTCCTAGTAGGTGCGGCGATTTTCGGTCTCACCTACCAGCAGGTCTATCCGAAGATTTCGGCAATTGCCAACATCGGGGCGAAATCACTGCCCCAACTGTGGGATATCAATCACTGGCTCATCATTACTTTCTTCGTCCTGGCGACAGTGCTGCTGCTCTATCTGCTGGAAAAGCACGGTCCCCTGCGCAGGGACAAGCTACAGTCGCCTCCGGACGAAGACGCGTCGGACGCGTCCTCCGAGGGGACGGGGAAAGAGTCCATGTCGGGCGATTTCACCCCCAACGCCCAGGCTGGAGACTGAGTCAGCGTCTGAGCACTGTCGAAGACCTTCCTGGAGGCTTCGAGCTGCCCTGAAAAATCAACCACGAATTGCACGAATTACACGGATTATTTTTCATTTCCCGTGGCGCCGGATGGCGGCATGAACGTCTTCCAGGAAAGCAAGTATAAATAGCGATGGAGATCGCCATGGATTTTGCACTAAACTGGAATCTCGAGGAAATCATAAGTTCTGCATTCCGGGAATGGGACAGGAATGCTTGGATGACCGAAGTTGTTGCGTCCCATTCCCGGAATGCGGTCGCCAAAGAAACTTAGATTTCAATCCATTGTCAGTTTAGTTTGAAGAATGGAGGTGAATTTGGGAGCGCGTCGATGAGTGATTAAACGTTGTTGTATTCGTCCGGTTTTTTCACATGCTTTTTGTAAATCTGATAGAAAAAGAAGGAGAACAACGTATGCGTACTCGTCGCTTTCTGTACATCGTCCTGATCCTGCTGCTCGCGCTGGCGGTCGCCGGCTGCGGCGGGAAAAAAGAGACGCCAACGCCTGTCCCGCCGACGGCGACGGTCGCGCCGGCCACTGCGACGCCTGCACCGCCGACGGCGACGCCTATCCCGCCGACAGACACGCCTGTCCCCGAAGAAACAGCAACGGAACAACCCAGTTCAGCGGAAGCCGCCGCCGGAGAGTCCAACGCCGCCTTCGAGACAGTGCGGGCAGCCGTGGAGACGTATCTCACCTCAGGTCGAGCGCCTGTCATTTCGGCCCAGGACCTGTATGACAACCTGAATGACGGGGACAAATCCAACGACCCGTTCATTCTCTCCGTGCGCGCGCCTGAGGATTACGCCAAGGGGCACATCGAGGGCGCGATCAACATCCCCTGGCGGCTGGTGGCCAAGCCCGACAGCCTGGCCCAGTTGCCCAAGGACAAACCGATTGTCGTCTATTGCTACACCGGTCACACGGGCGCGGTGGCCACCACAGCCCTGAATCTCATGGGGTATGACGCCACCAACCTGAAATACGGCATGATGGGCTGGAGCAAAGATGACGACGTGCTGGGGCTGACCCGTTTCGACCCGGCCACCCAGCCCGACTTCCCGGTGGAGACCGCGGCCAACCAGGCCACAGAGACCTACGCGTTGCCGGCATTGCCAGAGACCGGAGATGACGCCGAGATCGTGCGCGAGGCCGTGGACGCCTATCTCTCTTCAGACAAGGCGCCGGTTATGTCGGCTTCGGACCTCTACGCCAATCTGAACGATGGCGACGCATCCAACGATCCGTTTATTCTCTCCGTGCGTCAACCGGAGAACTATTTCAAGGGCCACATTCCAGGGGCGATCGACATCCCCTGGACCGATCTTTACAAGGAAGAAAACCTGACCAAACTGCCTACGGACAAACCCATCGTCGTCTATTGCTACACCGGTCACACAGGCGGCGTAGCCACGACCATCCTGAACACGTTGGGGTATGACGCCACCAACCTGAAATTCGGTATCATGGGCTGGAGCAAAGATGACGACGTGCTGGGCCTAACCCGCTTCGACCCGGCCACCCAGCCCGATTTCCCGGTCGTACAGTGATGCATGAAAAAGGGGGCGTCGCCGCCTGACGTCGCCCCCTTTTTCAACAGCCGCCGCAAAAGCGGCGGCAGACAGGGCTTGCGATCAGGATCAGCGTTCCGGACGCATTCCCTCAGTATCTGGGGACGAAATCTGGGGACGAAAGAAACTGAGTTTTTGCGTCGCCAATGCGAAGGCGCCAACCATCGCAAAAACTCAGTTTCTCCCCAGGCAGTCGAGGGGATGTATCCAGAAAGACTTGCACGAACTTTGGAGGAAGCGTATGAAACAGTTAACACCGGGCCAGACGCAGCGGGAGCCGGCGGTGGGCGAAATCATCACCCTGACGCGGCGCTCCTTTCTCAAGGCGATGGGCGCGGGGGCGTTGACATTGGCGTTGAGTTCTTCGTTCGACATGACGCGCCCCATGCCATCCTTCGCCCAGGCTTCGGGACTCGGATTGCCAGAGGGAAGCAATTACGACGTCTGGAGCCTGTGTGAAATGTGCGTCTGGCGCTGTGGACTACAGGCGCGGGTGCGCGATGGCAAGCTCTTCAAACTGGAGGGCAACCCCTACCATCCCCACAGCCTGGGCAAGCTCTGCCCCCGTGGGCAGGCGGGCGTCGAGACCTACTATGACCCGGACCGGCTCAAGTATCCGCTCATCCGGGCGGGGGACCGGGGCAGCGGTAAATTTCGCCGCGCGACCTGGGACGAAGCATTGGATTTCGTGGCCCAACAGATGCAGGCGATCAAAAAACGCTACGGTCCCGAAGCCATGATTTTCAGCACCACCCACAACCTGTTGCAGCCGGTCTTCGAGAACCTGCTCAAGGCGTATGGTTCGCCCAACTACGGCACCCAGCGCTCGCTCTGCTTCAACTCGATGATTGTCGCCAACCTGATGACCTATGGCGTCGAGGAGCCGGGGCGGGATTACAACGACGTCGATTACATTATTTACACCGGCCGCAATCTGATGGAAGCCATCTCGAACTCGGAGACGCAACAGCTAATGTCGGCCATCGCCAATGGAACCCATGTGGTGGTGCTCGACCCGCGTTTCACCAAGACCGCGGCCCGGTCCGCCGAATGGCTGGCCGTCAAGCCCGGCACGGACCTGGCCTTCCATCTGGCCCTGATCCATGAACTTATTTACAACGATCTCTACGACAAGAAATTTGTCGCCAACTACACCGAAGGGTTCGACGAACTCAAGGCGGGCGTGAAGGAATACACGCCTGAATGGGCGGCGAAAAAATGCGCGATCCCGGCGAAGACCATTGCGCGCATCGCCCAGGAGTTTGCAGCCGCCGCGCCTCACGCCTTCGCCCACCCGGGCTGGCGCACCAGCAACTTCCTGAATTCATTCCAGACCGAGCGCTCCATCGCCATCCTCAACGCACTGATCGGCAACTGGAATCAGCCGGGCGGCTTCCGGGCCGCGGCCGGCGAAGGCGCGGGGCTGGCCTCGCTGTCTACGCCGCCTTTCCCCCGGGTCGGCGCCCTTCGCCTGGACGGCGTGCCCTGGAAGTATCCTCTGGTTCCCCTGAAGTTGGGCGTCTTCCAGGAAATTCGGGACAACGTCCTCAGCGGCAAACCCTATCAGGCCCACGGCTGGTTCATCTATCGCCAGAACCCGGTGGACTCCATCCCGGACCGCAAAAAAACGCTGGAAGCGTTCGCCAAAATGGACTTTATCGTCACCATTGACATCATCCCCAATGACACCGCCTGGTTCAGCGACGTCATTTTGCCCGAGGCCAGCTATCTGGAGCGGTACGATCCGCTTACGGTGGTGGATAACACGATTTACATCCGTCAGCCTGCGATCGCGCCGCTGGGCGAGAGCCAGTCCGGGCTGTGGATTTTCAAACAACTGGGCGAGCGTTTGGGGCTGGGCGATTACTTCCCCTATGCCGATGAGGAAGACTATCTGCGCCAACAGTTAGCCAACCTGCCGGTGACGCTGGAAGACCTGAAATATG